>NZ_JBNBBE010000006.1:213764-242761 GCF_050031795.1 Stenotrophomonas sp. SrG | reverse complement strand
TGTGCTGGCCGGCATCGGTGGCCCCGACGCGCTGCGCCGGCTGCTGGCCGCGCTGCCGGCCGGGCTGGCGGTGCCGATCCTGGTCTACATGCGCCTGGACGGGGGCCGTTACGGCAACCTGGTCAAGCAGATGGCCCGTGTGTCGGCGTTGCCGGTGGTGCTGGCTGAATCCGACCAGCCGGTGCTGGCCGGCAATGCCTACATCCTGCCCGATGACGTGGGCGTGGCCGTGCACAACCGCGGCCTGCATTTCACCGCGGATGCCAAGGGCATCCAGGTGGCCGCGTTGCCGCCGGCGCACAGCGCCGTGGTGATGCTCAGCGGCAGTGACGTGGCGTTGCTGGACGACGTGCTGTCGCTGGCCGTGGCCGGCGGCTGGGTCGCGGGCCAGACCGGTGAAGGCTGTTACGACCCGATCGCCGCCAACGCGGTGGTTGCCGCCGGCATGGCCGCCGGTGATCCGCCGCAGCTGGCCGCCGCCATCGCCGAACGCTGGGGCGTGAGCGAGTAATCGCCACGCCGTATCACTTTCAGGAAGCAGACGCATGAGCTACGCCAGCAACGACGAAATCCGTGGGGTACTGATCCAGGCCGGGAGCGAGCGCGTGCTGCTGCCCAATGCGACGGTGGCCGAAATGATGTCCAAGGTGCCGGTCACCCCGGTGGACAACGCGCCCGCGTGGCTGATCGGCGAGATCCGCTGGCAGGGCTGGGACGTGCCGCTGATGTCGTTCGCGCGCCTGTCCGGCCAGGGCGAGGACGCGGTGGTGAGCAACAACAAGGTAGTGGTGCTCAAGGCGCTGGGTGGCAACCCCAATCGCCCCTACCTTGCGCTGCTGACCCATACCTTCCCGCAGCTGATCGCGGTGCCGCGCGACGGCCTGCTGGCCGACGCCTCCGAAGAAACCCTGCCGCAGGGCGTGCACATGCGCGTGCTGCTGGGCGAACAGAGCGCGTTGCTGCCCGATCTTGATGCGCTGGAAGCGGCCCTGGATGAGGCCCTTCCGGTGAATTGACCGGGGATTCGACACCCCGGAAATGCGGTAGCTCACGACCGTTGGTCGTGACGACGCGTCAGCCCAGATCCCCCAACCGCGCCTGCAGGGCCGCGATCGCGGCCAACCCGGCGGTTTCGGTGCGCAGGATCCGCGGCCCCAGCTGCAATCCCTGGAACCCGGCTGTCGCCAGCGCCTGCCGATCGCGCGGCGACCAGCCGCCCTCCGGCCCGATCGCAATCACCACCCCACCGGGCGCGGCCTCCAGCGTGGACAAGCGGTGCTCGCCCAGCGGGTCCAGCGTCAGCTTGAGCGCTTCGGCAGGCATTCCCTTGGCCGCCTCCTGCACGCCCAGCGGCGCGGCTACCTCCGGCACCCGGGCGCGCCCGGACTGCCCACAGGCCGACACCACCACGCTGTGCCAGTGCGCCACGCGCTTTTCCGCCCGCGCCGCGTCCAGCTTGACTTCGGTGCGCTCGGCATTGACCGGCACGATCGCCTGCACCCCCAGTTCGGTGGCTTTCTGCAGGATCAGGTCCATCTTCTCGCCGCGCGCGATGCCCTGCAGCAGGGTGATCGACAGCGTGGATTCGTTGTCCAGCGCCTGCGCGGCCTCGATCCGCACGCGGGCGTCGCGCTTGCCCGATTCCACCAGCGTGGCGCTGTAGTCGTGGCCATCGCCATTGAACAGCACGCAGCCTTCGCCCTCGCGCAGACGCATCACGCGGACAAGATGATTGGCCACCTCTTCGGGCAGCGACAGGGTCTGGCCAACGGCCAGCGGAGCATCCACATAAGAACGGGTCACACGCATGCAACAGCTTCCTCGATCGCGGCCAGGGTGGTCTGGGCCAGCAGGTCCAGGTGTTCGTCCTCCACGCAATAGGGAGGCATCCAGTACAGCACGTTGCCCAGCGGGCGCAGCACCACGCCGCGCCGCAACGCGGCGTTGTAGGCATGCAGCCCCACCCGCGCCCCGGCGGGGAAGGGCGTGCGCTTGTCGCCGTTGCGGGTCAGCTCGAACGCGACCACCATGCCGGCCTGGCGCACATCGGCCACATGGGCGTGGTCGGTGAAGGGCGCGGCCAGGGTGCGCATGACCTCGGCGGTGCTGCGGTTGCGCGCGATCACATCCTCGCTGGCGAAGATGTCCAGCGTGGCCAGCGCGGCGGCGCAGGCCAGCGGGTTGCCCGTGTAGCTGTGCGAATGCAGGAAGGCACGCTCGCGGCTGTCGTCCAGGAACGCGTCGTACAGTGCCTGGGTAGCCAGCACCGCCGCCAGCGGCAGGAAGCCGCCGGTCAGGCCCTTGGACAGGCACAGCAGGTCGGGCATCACCCCGGCCTGTTCGCAGGCGAACAGGGTACCGGTGCGGCCAAAGCCGGTGGCGATCTCATCGGCGATCAGGAACGCGCCATTGGCATCGCACAGTTCGCGCGCCCGCTTCAGATAGACCGGGTCGTGCATGCGCATGCCGCCAGCACACTGCAGGCGCGGCTCCAGGATCACCGCGCAGATCTCGCCCGGGTGCTGGTCGAACAGGTCGGCGAGGCGATCAGCCGCCTCATGGGCGCGCTCAGCGGCGCTCTGCCCCGGTTCGGCCAGGTAGGCGTCCGGCGAGGGCGCGAACAGTGCCTCGGTCAGCAGTGGCGCGTACACGCGGCGGTACAGCGGAATATCTCCGACCGACAGCGCGCCCAGGGTTTCACCGTGGTAGCCGTTCTCCAGCGCCACGAAGCGGGTGCGGTGCTCCTCGCCGCGGTTGCGGAAGTAATGGAACGCCATCTTCAATGCGACCTCGACCCCGGCCGAGCCGTTGTCGGCGTAGAACACCTTGGAAAACGGCGCGCGCCCGGCCTGGCGCGGCGCGATCGCCAGCAACCGTTCGGCCAGTTCCACCGCCGGTTCGTGGCTGAAGCCGGCCAGCATCACCTGCTCCAGCTGGGTGGCCTGGCGGGCGATGGCCGCGCCGATGCGCGGCTCGGCATGGCCGAACAGGTTGGTCCACCAGCTGCTCACCGCATCCAGGTAGCGGTGGCCGTCGTGATCGACCAGCCACGGGCCTTCACCGCGCGCAATCGGCACCAGCGGCAAGGTGTCCGGGTGCTCACGCATCTGCGTGCACGGGTGCCACAGCACGGCCAGGTCGCGTTGCCGCCACCGGTCGGCCAACGTAAGGGGGGCTGGGTCTGCTAGCATTTCGAGCTCATGGCCACGTTTTCACCTGCCTGCATTCTATCGATCTCAAAGAGCCAGTTCGCATGACCCGTCCGCTGCCCACCATCCACCAGATCACGGACGAGGAAAGCGGCCCGTTCCAGCGGCAGCACCTGGACCTGGAGTTCTCCAACGGCGAACGCCGCCGCTTCGAGCGCCTGGTCAGCCGTGGCCACGGCGCGGTGGTGGTGGTGCCGATGCTGGATGACCAGACCGTGCTGCTGGTGCGTGAATACGCGGCCGGCGTGCACCGCTACGAACTGGGGCTGGTGAAGGGCCGCATCGATGCCGGCGAAACCCCCGAACAGGCCGCCGACCGCGAGCTGAAGGAAGAAGCCGGCTACGGCGCGCGCCGGCTGGACGTGCTGCGCGCCATGACCCTGGCCCCGACCTACATGAGCCACCTGTCGCACCTGGTGGTGGCCCGCGACCTGTACCCAGAACGGCTGGTTGGCGATGAGCCCGAAGAGCTGGAAGTGGTGCCGTGGAAAATCGCCGAGCTCGACCGGCTGATGCTGCGCGAGGACTTTTCAGAAGGGCGTTCGCTGGCGGCGTTGTTCATTGCCCGCCAGTGGCTGGAACGCGGGGAATGATCAAACTCACCACCGATCTGCGCGAAACGGTCATTGCCATTGCCCAGGACGCCGCCGCCGCCATCATGGCGGTGTATGCCACGCCGTTCGACGTGGAGATCAAGTCCGACCGCAGCCCGGTCACCGCGGCGGACTTGGCCGCCAACCAGGTGATCCTGCGCGGGCTGGGCCAGCTGACCCCGGACCTGCCGATCCTGTCCGAGGAATCGGCGCAGGTGCCGTGGGAGGTGCGCCGGCATTGGGGCGCCTACTGGCTGGTGGACCCGCTCGATGGCACCCGTGAGTTCGTCAAGCGCAACGACGAATTCAGCGTCAACATCGCCCTGATCTACCAGGGCGCGCCGGCGTTCGGCGTGGTGCTGGCGCCGGTCAGCGGGGTGGCCTGGCACGCCATGCGCGGCGAGCTGGCCTATCGCCGTGACGGCATGCATGACTCGGTGCTGCGCACCCGCACCCCGGCGATGCCGCCGCTGCAGGTGGCCGCCAGCCGCTCGCACCGCAGCCCGGAAACCCAGGCACTGCTGGATCGCATGGGGGAGATCGAGGTCGTCGCACAGGGCTCGTCGCTGAAATTCTGCCGGCTGGCGGAAGGTACGCTCGATGTGTACCCGCGGCTGGGCCCGACCGCCGAGTGGGATACCGCCGCCGGCCAGTGCGTGCTGCATGCCGCAGGCGGCGCGGTGCTGTCGGCCGCCACCGGCAAACCATTCCGCTACAACCGCCGCGAAACGCTGTTGAACGGCGATTTCATCGCGCTGGGCGACACCCGCCTGCCGTGGCGTACCTGGATTCCCGCCTGACCGGAGCACCGATGTCCGCACCCGCCGAACTGGAACGCCTGCTGGGCATCATGGCGCGCCTGCGCGATCCGCTGCGGGGTTGCCCGTGGGACCTGCAGCAGGATTTCGCCAGCATTGCCCCGTACACCATCGAAGAAGCCTACGAGGTCGCCGACGCGATCGACCGTGGCGACCTGGACGACCTCTGCGACGAACTGGGCGACCTGCTGCTGCAGGTGGTGTTCCATGCGCAGATGGCCAGCGAGCAGGGCGCGTTCGGCTTTGCCGATGTCGCCCGCGCGATCAGCGACAAGATGCAGCGCCGCCACCCGCACGTGTTCGCGCAGGTGCAGGTCGATGGGGCTGAAGACGTCAACAGCAACTGGGAAGCGATCAAGCGCGCCGAGCGCGCCGCCAAGGGCGACGCCGACACGTCCGCGCTGGCCGGCATCTCGCGCGGGCTGCCCGAGTGGCAGCGGGCGGTGAAGCTGCAGGCGCGTGCGGCGCGGGTGGGCTTCGACTGGCCGGGCCCGGCGCCGGTGCTGGACAAAGTGCGTGAGGAACTGGACGAGCTAGCGGCGGAATTCGCGCGCGGTCCGGTACAGGACAACCAGGCGCGGCTGGAGGAGGAGCTGGGCGACCTGCTGTTCGTCTGCGCCAACCTGGCGCGGCACGCCAAGGTCGACGTCGGTGCCGCGCTGCGCCACGCCAACCACAAGTTCGAACGGCGCTTCCGCGCCATGGAAGCGCAGGCGGCAGCCGCGGGCGCATCGATGGCCGGGTTGGACCTGGAGGCGCAGGAGCGCCTGTGGGAACAGGCCAAGGCCGCCGAAGCCAAGCCGTGAAAACCTTGCTGCTGTTCGTGCTGACCGCCGTTGCCGAGATTGTCGGCTGCTACCTGCCGTGGTTGTGGCTGCGCCGCGATGGCAGCGCCTGGCTGCTGCTGCCGGCCGCCGCCAGCCTGGCCTTGTTCGCGTGGCTGCTGACCCTGCACCCGGCTGCCAGCGGGCGTGTCTACGCTGCGTACGGCGGGGTATACATCGGCACCGCGCTGGCGTGGCTGTGGGTGGTGGATGGCATCCGCCCCGGCCGCTGGGACCTGCTGGGCGTGGCCCTGTGCCTGGCCGGCATGGCGGTGATCATGTTCGCACCGCGCGCGGGCTAGGCGGGGCCGACCGTGGCGCACCGCCGCAGGCGTTGACGGAGCGGTTCTGGGATAATGACGATCTGCATTTTCATCCCCCGGATTGTGGTCATGACCCAGAAGACGCTACTCAACGATACCCACCGCGCGCTCGGCGCCAAGATGGTCGATTTCGGCGGTTGGGACATGCCCATCCACTATGGTTCGCAGCTGGACGAGCACCACCTCGTCCGCGCCGATGCGGGCATGTTCGATGTGAGCCACATGACCGTGGTCGACCTGCGCGGCGCGCAGGTGCGCCCGTTCCTGCGCCGCCTGCTGGCCAACTCGGTGGACAAGCTGAAGGTGCCGGGCAAGGCGCTGTACTCGTGCATGCTCAATGCGCAGGGCGGGGTGATCGACGACCTGATCGTCTATTACCTGGCCGACGACTTCTTCCGCATGGTGGTCAACGCCTCCACCCGTGAGAAGGACCTGGCCTGGATCCGCGAGCAGGCCGCCGCCTTCGATGTGCAGGTGACCGAGCGCGAAGACCTGGCGATCATCGCCGTGCAGGGTCCGACCGCACGCGAGCGCGTCACCGGCCTGGTGGCCGAGGCCGACCGCGCCGCGCTGCAGAAGCTGGGTCGCTTCGCCGCCGTGGACGTCACCGCTGCCAGCGGCGCACCGCTGTTCGTTGCCCGCACCGGTTACACCGGTGAGGATGGCTTCGAAATCCTGGTGGCCCAGGACCAGGTCATCGCCTTCTGGAATGCACTGGCGGCCGCCGGCGTGCGCCCGGCCGGCCTCGGCGCGCGTGACACGCTGCGCCTGGAAGCGGGCATGAACCTGTATGGCCAGGACATGGACGAAGCGATCAGCCCGCTGGAAGCGGCGCTGGCCTGGACGGTGGCGCTGGACGAAGGCCGCGACTTCATCGGCCGCGACGTGCTGGAGGCGCAGAAGGCTGCCGGCGACGCGCGCCAGATGATCGGCCTGGTGATGGACGAGAAGGGCGTGCTGCGCCATGGCCAGGCGGTGACCACCGCCGGCGGCACCGGCGAGATCCTGTCGGGCACGTTCTCGCCGACGCTGGGCAAGGGCATCGCCTTCGCCCGCGTGCCGGGTGGCGAGCTCGGCCAGGTGCACGTGGACATCCGCGGCCGGCAGGTGCCGGTGCGCGTAGTGAAGTTCCCGTTCGTGCGCGAAGGCCAGGCGCAGCCCGGCGTGCTGGGCGAAAGCTGAGCACCGGTTGTTTTACACTACCCCCGTTTTTTGACCCCCCTGAAATTCTTCGGAGCAGTCCCATGAGCGAGATCCCCGGCGACCTCAAATTCCTCAAGTCCCACGAATGGGCGCGCGTTGAAGGCAACGGCCGCGTCACCATCGGCATTTCCGACCACGCCCAAGGCCTGCTTGGCGACCTGGTCTACGTCGAGCTGCCCGAAGTTGGCGCCGAAGCAAAATCGGGCGAGGCGATCGCGGTGGTCGAGTCGGTCAAGGCGGCTTCCGACGTGTACAGCCCGGTCTCCGGCACGGTGGTCGAGGTCAATTCGGCGCTGGCCGACAAGCCGGAAACCATCAACGAAGACGCCTACGGCGACGGCTGGCTCTGCGTGATCGAGCTGTCCAACAAGGAGGAGGTCAACGACCTGCTGGACCCGGACGACTACGCCGAACTGCTCGAGGAAGAGGACAACTGATCCTCGCCTGCCTGGAAAGACGGCCGCCCTGTGCGGCCGTTTTTTTTTGCCTGCGCGCGGCATCGTCCGGTTGCCGACGTCCAACGCGTTATCCGTGCGTGATGGATGGCGACGCCGTCGATGGTCGCATCGACGTGCATCGACCCCCATCGCGCGGGTCATGGATGCACGCAACCGGCACGAACCTGGCGTCCACCACCGCCCAAAAGTTTGCGCAGTTCTGCAAATCCGGACGCAAAAAGCGTTCGCGGATGTGAAAAGTTTTTGCCCCTGTTTTGTTCCCGTGCGGGAAGCCGTTGCGATGCCGTCAGCGCAATCGCCGGTTGCGGGCTGCAGCGCGGGTGCATCTGCAGTGCAGTTTGCGAAAGTGCTTCTTTTAAGTGTTTTTCTTTCTACGCATCGCCGTTCGGATGGATGCGTGCACGCAAACAACGACCGTCGAAGGGGTGTCGCCGAGCGCTTGCGGAGGGTCCAGGCGAGGTGCGCCGGAGGGCATCCATGTGAAATTTTTTCGCGGGGGTTGTTGACAGTGAAAAAAAGCGTGATTAGGTTTCGCCCAGCAGACCTTGCCTGCCAAACGAGTGAGCCGAATCGACATCCAGTCGCGAAGCACAACCAGAACATCCGCCGCGCGTCCCAAGACGGTGGAGTCGGCTTCGCTACCTCCGGTGAAATGCAAGGGCACCCCGCATTCGATACCTGCCTGGCATCCTGTGGCAGGTATCTCCGTATCCGTCACGACGCGCTGGACGCGACGGCGGTCCCCGCACGGCAGTAACGGCGGGTTTGCTTTACCTGGGCGTTTCAACTCCATAGATCACTGACGAGGAGCCAATCCCATGGCAACCAAGAAAGCTGCGAAGAAAAAGCCGGCCGCCAAGAAGGCCGTGAAGAAGGTCGCCAAGAAGGCGGCTGCCAAGAAGGCCGTGAAGAAGGTAGCCAAGAAGGCGGCTGCCAAGAAGACGGTAAAGAAGGCAGCCAAGAAGGCGACTGCCCGCAAGGCAGTGAAGAAGACGGCAAAGAAGGCGGTCCGCAAGGTCGCCAAGAAGGCCGCCGCCAAGAAGACCGCAAAGAAGGCAGTGAAGAAGACTGCCAAGAAGGCCGTCCGCAAGGTAGCCAAGAAAGCGGCCGCCAAGAAGACCGCCAAGAAGGCCGTCCGCAAGGTAGCCAAGAAGGCGGCTGCCAAGAAGACTGCCAAGAAGGCCGTCCGCAAGGTCGCCAAGAAGGCCACTGCCAAGAAGGCCACCGCGCGCAAGCCGGCCGCCAAGAAGGCATCGGCCAAGAAGGCAGTGAAGAAGGTCGCCAAGCGCAAGCCGGCGGTCCGCAAGAAGAAGGCTGCACCGGTCGCCCTGCCGGCAACCCCGGCACCGCTGATCTGATCCATTCCCGATAGCCGTACCTGAAACCCCTTCCCGGCGCCCAGCGGGAGGGGGTTTTTTTTTGCTGCGCAAAAAAAATCCCCCGCCCGCGAGGGATCAACGAACGTTGATCCCGACGGTAGCGCCGACTGTCAGTCGGCCCAGGCGGTGTCGGAGCCGGCCAGCGGCCGGCCCTACAAAAAAAGAGGCGACCCAAAGGCCGCCTCTCTTCGACACGATGAACCTGCCGGGCAGCTACCGCGGCGACGCCACCGCCCGATCCGACGACACGCCCTTGCGCTTGGCCGGCGTGCTGTCTTCGGTCATCAGGTTGTCGCTGCCGAAGTCGGTGTCCACGTCCAGCCAGCGCTGCGCGGGCAGGCCCATGGCCGCGTCGAGCACGGTCGGCAGCAGGCCGCTGGGCAGGCTGCTTTCGCCGTTCCACATGATGGCGATGCCCAGGTCGCGTTCGGGTACCAGCGCCACCAGGCCGCGATACCCCTGCACGGCACCGGCATGGAAGATCACTTCATGCCCGGCGTAATCGAAGTTGCGCCAGCCCAGCGCGTAGCCGGCCGAGTGCAGGCGCTCGCGACGCCAGCCCGAGCGCATCTCGCCCGGGGTGTTGATCAGGGTCGAGTGCAGCGTGGCCAACAGCGGCGCCGGCAGCACGTCGGGGCGGTGCCCGGTGTGGGCCAGCAGCCACTGCGCCATGTCGCTGGCACTGGCGTTGACGCCTGCAGCGGGAGCGAGGCGGTAGTAGGTCGGCTTCGGGCTCAGCGACACCCAGCCGTTGCGGCTGCGCACGTGCGGGCGCGCCCAGCGCGAGCTGGCCTGGATGCCGGCCAGGCCCAGGCTGGCATCGTCCATGCCCAGCGGCTTGAACAGGCGGCGTTCCACCGATTGCTCGTAGAAGCTGCCCGAGGCGGCGTACACCACGTCGCCGATCAGGCTGAAGGCCACGTTCTGGTACGCGTAGCAGTCGCCCGGCTGGCACTTGAGCGAGGTCGAGGCCAGCTTGTGGGTGAGCGTGTAGTACTCGGCGTTCGCTTCCACGTCGCGGTCGTAGGCGTTGTACGGCAGGCCGACACGGTGGCTGAGCAGATCGGCCACGGTCAGGCGCTCGGTCGCCTCGGGCGTGCTGAGCTGGAAGCCGGGCACGTAGTCGGTGACCTTGCTGTCCCAGCGCAGCGTGCCGTCGTTGACCAGCAGGCCGGCCATGGTGCCGGCGAACGCCTTGGACAGCGATGCAAGCCGGAACACGGTGTGCGCATCGACCATCTGCGGGTTGTTGACGTCGGTGACGCCATAACCGCGCGCGCTGAGCACGCGGCCGCCCTGCACGATGGCCACGGCCATGCCTGGTACGCGCTCGCCATAGGTAAGCTGCTGGGCCATGGATTCAATGTTGGCCACGTTGAACCCGGCGGCCGGCGGCAGCACCTTCGGATTGGTCGTGGTGGCCCGATACGCCGCAGGCTGGGTGTGCGGAATGGCGGAGGCGGCGTTGTTCTCGATGTTGACGGGGAACGCGGCCGGTGTCGCACTGGGTGTCTGTGCGGTGGACGACATGGCGATGGGCATGAGCATGCCCAGCAACCCGGTTGCCGCCGAACGGATCGGTCGGCGCCTGCTGTTCTCTTTCATCGTTTGGGGCCCGTGCGCAACTGCTGGCACCGATTCTAGCGCTGCTTTTCCTGATTGCACAAACGAAGCGAAGATGAATGCGTATCGCATTGAAAAGGCCCAGTTTTTGCATCGAATGGGAGGGTCGTCGTCGACGCCCTGTTCAGGTGGCCGGGACCGGGGCCCCCAGCCAGCGCGCGGCGCGTTCGGCGATCATCATCGTGGGGGCGTTGGTGTTGCCGCTGACCAGGCTGGGCATGACCGAGGCGTCCACCACGCGCAGGCCCTGCACGCCCCGCACGCGCAGCTGCGGATCGACCACGGCGTCGGCATGCTGGCCCATCGCGCAGGTACCCACCGGGTGATAGATGGTCTCGGCCTTGGCGCGGATGAAGGCGTCCAGGGCGGCATCGTCCAGGTCGTCGCGGGCCGGGAAGATCGGCGCACCGCGCCAGCGGTCAAACGCCGGCTGGGCCAGGATCTGCTGCGACATGCGCACGCAGGCCTTCATCATGGCCAGGTCGTGCCCCTCCGGATCACCCAGGTAGTTGGCCTCGATCCGCGGCGCGGAGGCGGGGTCGGCATCGCGCAGCAGGATCCGCCCCCGGCTGCGCGGGTGCAGCGCGCAGGCATGCAGGGTGTAACCGTCGCCCGGCAGGCGGTGGCGCCCATGGTCGTCCAGCATGGCCGGCACGAAGTGGAACTGCACGTCTGCACCGTCGCCCTGCGCCAGCGGCGAGCGGGCGAAGCCGCCGGCCTCGGCGATGTTGCTGGTGCCGGCGCCACGACGTCCGCGCAGGAAGTAGTCGAAGGCGATGCGCGCCTGGTTGCTGCGGTCGTAGCTGACACCCGGCTGGGTGTGCACCAGCGTGCAGATATCCAGGTGGTCCTGCAGGTTGCCGCCCACCCCGGGCAGGTCGACCCGGGTACTGATGCCGTGCGCGCGCAGCTGCCGGTGCGGGCCGATGCCGGAGAGCATCAGCAGGTGCGGGGAGTGGATCGCGCCGGCGCTGAGGACCACCTCGGCGGCCGCATGCGCATGACGGTGCGCACCCCGGTGGCGGAAGTACACGCCGTTGGCGGTGTCGCCCTGGAAGCTCAGGGCGCGGGCACGGGCACCGGTGAGCACGGTGAGGTTGCGCCGGCCGCGCGCGGGGCGCAGGTAGGCGGTGGCGCTGGAGCAGCGCACGCCGTCGCGCTGGGTGACCTGGTACAGGCCAACGCCGAGCTGGTGCGCACCGTTGAAGTCGTCGTTGCGTGCGTGCCCGGCCTGCACGGCGGCCTCCAGGAACGCATCGGAGAGCGGGTTGTGGTGGCGCAGGTCGGACACCGACAGCAGGCCGGCATCGCCGTGCCAAGGCCCGGCGCCGCGGCTGTTGGCCTCGCCGTGCAGGAACCAGGGCAGCACGTGCGACCAGTCCCAACCGGTGGCGCCGGCGGCGGCCCAGCCGTCGTAGTCGGCCGCCACGCCACGCACGTAGCACATGGCGTTGATGGCGCTGGAGCCACCCAGCACCTTGCCGCGCGGCCACCACAGCCGCCGGCCATCAAGTGCCGGCTCCGGTTCGGTGTAGAGGTTCCAGTTGATGCGGCGGTTGTTGACCAGCCGCGCCAATCCGGCGGGCATGTGGATGAACGGGTTGCGGTCGCGCGGCCCGGCTTCGAGCAGCAGCACGCGGCAGTGCGGGTCGGCGCTGAGCCGGTTGGCCAGCACGCAACCGGCCGAGCCGGCGCCGACGATGATGTAGTCGTACATGTCCGTTCCCCAACGGTGATGGCACGAGCATAAGCCAGTCGCCCCCTAGCGATGTTGCGGTGCATCGTTTACCGTGCGCGCTTTGCTGCCCGGAATCGCCACGATGCTGCCGCTGCCACGCCGCCTGTGCGGGACCTGCGCGCCATGAATGCCCCGGACCCGAGCGCGCCCGCGCAGCCCGGCCTGCGCGCAGCGCTGCGCCAGTCGCCGCCGCTGTTCTGGGCCTGCGTGTATTTCTTCTGCCTGCTCAGCGGCTATTACGTGCTGCGCCCGGTGCGCGAGGCGATGGCGGCATCGGCCGACCTGCAGACGGTGTTCCCGCCGGCGCTGATCGCGTGGTTCGATGGCCATGGCATCGCGCTGCAGGACTTCGTGCTGCAGGTACTGTTCACCTGCGTGTTCGTGATCATGGTGGTGCTGCAGCCGCTGTACGGGGCGCTGGTCAGCCGCTACCCGCGCCGGGTGTTCCTGCCGGCGGTGTACGGCTTCTTCATCGTGACGCTGCTGGGCTTCTACCTGCTGTTCGACAGCGGGGTGCCGGGGCGGGGCATGCTGTTCTTCTTCTGGACGACGGTGTTCAACCTGTTCGCGGTGGCGGTGTTCTGGAGCTTCATGGCCGATGTGTTCTCGAACGTGCAGGCGCGGGCGTTCTACGGCTACATCGGGGCGGCCGGCACGATCGGCGCGTTCCTGGGCCCGACGCTGACCTCGACACTGGTGCAGCGGGTGGGCATCGCGAACCTGATGCTGGTCTCGGCCGGCTTCCTCAGCGTGTGCCTGTTCTGCATCTGGCGGCTGCGGTTGTGGGCGGTGGCACGCGAGCAGGAGCTGCAGCTGGCCTCGGGCGAGGCGCCGATGGGCGGCGGGGTGCTGGACGGCCTGAAGCTGATCGCGCGCGAGCCGCTGCTGCGCTGGCTGGCAGTGATGGTGGTCTTCGGGGTGGGCATCGGCACGCTGCTGTACAACGAGCAGGCCTCGATCGTGCGCCGGCTGTACACGGACCCGGCGGCGAGCACGGCGTTCTATTCGCGGGTGGACCTGGCGATCAACGCGCTGACGCTGATCCTGCAGCTGGGGCTGACGCGCTGGCTGCTGTCGCGCTTCGGCATCGCGCCGGCGCTGCTGATCCCGGGGTTTGCGATCATCATCGGCTTCTCGGTTCTGGCCGCCTCGCCGCTGCCGATACTGGTGGCGGTGGTGCAGGTGATGACGCGGGCCAGCGAGTTCTCGCTGGCCAAGCCGGCCCGCGAGACGATCTTCACCCGGGTGGACCGGCAGTGGCGCTACAAGGCGGGCGCGGCCATCGACACGGTGGTGTACCGCGGTGGCGACCTGACCTTCGCATGGGTGCACAAGGGGCTGTCGCTGTTCGGCTCGCATGCGGTGTTCGCCGGCGGGCTGGTGGTGGCGGGCATCATGACGGCGGCGGCGTTCGGGCTGCTGCGCGAAGAAAAGAAGCTGCCGGTCGAGCGGCCGGAGTAAGCTGTTTCCAATTCGTTCGAGGTTTGCGCATGTACTGGACCGCACTGATCCTGACCCTGGTGGTCGCGCTGCTGCACGTGTACTTCCTGGTCCTGGAAATGTTCCTGTGGACGCGCCCGCTGGGCCTGAAGACGTTCCGCAACACGCCGGAGAAGGCGGAGCTCACCCGCGTCTTGGCGGCCAACCAGGGCCTCTACAACGGCTTCCTGGCCGCGGGCCTGTTCTGGGGCCTGTTCGACCACCTGCCGATGCTGGTGAACTTCATGCTGGGCTGCGTGATCGTGGCCGGGTGCTATGGCGCCTACAGCGTCAACAAGCGGATCTTTTTCATCCAGGCCCTGCCTGCGATTCTGGCGGTGATTGCCTGGCAGTTCGTGCCGGCCTGACTCGCCCTGCGGTAGGTGCCGACCGTTGGTCGGTGCGATGTTCGCGGAGAGCCAACAGCCGAGACCTGCGAACGTGCTCGCGCTGGGCCGGCGGGTGTGGGTTTGCGGGACACGCCGCAAGTACGTCCATTTAGGCTCGTTCGCGCCATCCATGGCGCTCTACGGTCCCGCAAACCCACCCCCGCCGACCCTCGACAGTGGATTGGTGGCCAAGGAAGATCAACGGCCGCGCGGATCATTTTTCATGCGTTACCGGGCGTTGGTGCGTTCCGTGCGTTCGTTCGGGAACCGAACCTACCAACGGCACCGCGTAGGGACATGCCATGCGTGTCCGCTTCTGCCAGCCGCACGCGACCCACTGTCGGGGCTACCCGACGGCCAAGCCGCTCTTCGCGCACAAACTCAACCGCGCTTGACCGGCGACACCCACATATCGATCCGCGCTTCGAACACCATCGTTCCGGCGGTATCACGCACCTGCACGTTCACCGGCAGCGCATAGCCCGCTTCGGCACTGACAATCGCCTGCGCAGGCGTGGCGACTGCACGCTGGGTGCCGGTTGCCTTGGCGAGGTACTTCACCTCCATGCCCTTGGGGATCCAGCGCATGCCCTTGGGCAGCGAGGCGTCGACCATCAGGCCGGCGGTGAGCTCGGCCAGGTTGCACAGCGCGATCGCGTGGACGGTGCCGATGTGGTTGGTGACCCGGCGCCGATGCGCGATGTGGCCTTCGCAGCGGCCCGGTTCGAGCACGGTGATGCGCGGGGCGATGCTGGCGAAGTAGGGGGCCTTGAAGCAGACCGCGCGCGAGAACAGCCATTGGCCGGCGGGCCAGCGCTGCATGCGGCGGTAGAGGGTCAAGAGGGGGGCGGACATCAGCAGGTCTCCCGGAAAGCGGCTGCGAGGAAGGCAATGAAAAACGGCGGACCGAAGTCCGCCGTTCTGGGGTGTATCGAGGCTCGCGTTATGCCGCTTCCTGCGACTGCGCGTCCTTGCGTTCGCGGTCGTAGTAGCTGGCCGAACGCAGTTCGTGCGGCTCGAAGTCGTCCACCGTGATGGTGTCCATGGTCAGCGTGCGCAGCTCTTCCAGCAGCGTGCGCTCGTCCTGGGTGATCACCCCTTCGGACACCGCTTCGTCGAGCTGTGCGTTGAAGTCCAGTGCTTCGATGCCCTTGGTCTTGAGCGCCTTGAGGAACTTGCGCTCCACCGGCTCGGCCATGATCGCCTTGGACAGGTAGCTGTTGATGCGGCCACCCGGGTTGTTCTCGCACGGGGTCAGGAACACGCCACTGGCGAGGCGGTCGCGCGCTTCGTTCGGCGCCATCAGCAGCGCCGCCACGCGGTGACCCAGACGGTCGCCCGGGGCTTCGGCACGGCGGCCGAACGGGAAGATCAGCAGCCACATCAGCCAGCCGATCGGGCGGATCGGGAAGTTGCGCAGCGCGGCGGAGAGCGATTCCTCGATCTTGTGCACGCTGTCATGGAACGCCCAGGCGAGCAGCGGCTGGTCAGCCACCGGCGCGCCTTCGTCGTGGTAGCGCTTGAGCATGGCGCTGGTCATGTACACGTGGCTCAGCACGTCGCCCAGGCGGCCCGACAGCGATTCCTTGAACTTCAGCTTGCCGCCGAGGGTCATCATCGAGATGTCGGCCATCAGCGCCAGGTTGGCCGAATAGCGGTCCAGCTTGCGGAAGTAGCGGCGGGTGTAGGCATCGCCCGGGGCGGCGCCGAAACGCGCGCCGGTCAGGCCCAGCCAGAACGAACGCACCGCGTTGGAGATGCCGAAGCGGATGTGCCCGAACAGGCTGCGGTCGAAGGACTGCAGGCCGGCCTTGGTATCCGGATCCTGCGCCGCCTTCATTTCCTGCAGCACCCACGGGTGGCAGAGGATCGCACCCTGGCCGAAGATCAGCAGGCTGCGGGTCATGATGTTGGCGCCTTCCACCGTGATCGCGATCGGCGCGGCCTGCCAGCTGCGGCCGGCGAAGTTGCGCGGCCCCAGGATGATGCCCTTGCCGCCGATCACGTCCATCACGTCCGAGATCACTTCACGGCTCATGGTGGTGCAGTGGTACTTGGCGATGGCCGACGGCACCGACGGCACGTCGCCGCGATCCACCGCCGCAGCGGTGGCCTGGCACAGCGCGCTGATCGCATAGGCCTTGCCGCCGATCCGGGCCAGCGCCTCTTCCACGCCTTCGAAGCGGCCGACCGACAGGCCGAACTGCTTGCGGATGCGCGCATAGGCACCGGTGACCACTGCACCGGCCTTGGCACCGCCACTGGCGGTGGAGGGCAGGGTGATCGAGCGGCCCACGGCCAGGCACTCGTTGAGCATGTTCCAGCCCTTGCCGGCCTTCTCGGCACCGCCGATCAGCTGGGTGAGCGGAATGAAGACATCCTTGCCGCGGATCGGACCGTTCTGGAAGGTCGAGTTCAGCGGGAAGTGGCGACGGCCGATCTCGACGCCGGCGGTGTCGCGCGGCAGCAGGCCCAAGGTGATGCCGATGTCGCGGGTCGGGCCGATCAGGCCGTCCGGGTCGTACATGCGGAACGCCATGCCGATCAGCGTCGCGACCGGGGCCAGGGTGATGTAGCGCTTGTCGAAGGTGAGCTTGACGCCGAGCACCTGCTCGCCGTTCCACTCGCCCTTGCAGACGATGCCGTAATCGGGAATCGAGGTCGCGTCCGAACCAGCGAACGGACCGGTCAGGCCGAAGCACGGCACTTCACGGCCGTCGGCCAGGCGCGGCAGGTACTGGTCCTTCTGTTCCTGGGTGCCGTAATGCACCAGCAGTTCGCCCGGGCCCAGCGAGTTGGGCACGCCGACGGTGGAGCTGACCACGCTCGACACCGACGCCAGCTTCTGGATCACCTTGTGGTGGGCCAGCGCGCTAAAGCCCAGGCCGCCGTATTCCTTCGGGATGATCATGCCAAAGAACTTGTTCTTCTTGATGAACGCCCACAGCTCCGGCGGCAGGTCGGCGTAGACGTGGGTGATCTCCCAGTCGTTGACCATCGCGCACAGTTCTTCCACCGGGCCATCCAGGAAGGCCTGTTCCTCGGCGGTGAGCTGCGGCTTGGGATAGTTGAGCAGCTTGTTCCAGTCCGGGTCGCCGGTGAACAGCTCACCTTCGAAACCGACCGAACCGGTTTCCAGCGCGATGCGCTCGGTCTGCGACAGCGGCGGCAGCACCTTGCGGAACACCTTCATCATCGGCGCGGTCAGCAGCGGCTTGCGGATGAACGGCAGCAGCAGCGGCACGGCAATGACGGCGACGATCGCCGCAGCCACGATCGTGGCGGTCTGGTTGACATAGGGGACGAACCAGCAGGCCGCCAGCAGCACCAGGCTGACGAGCGTCCAGGTGATCAGCCGCATCCGGTGGTAGGCGACGATGGCGCCTGCCAGCAGGATGGCGAGGAAGGGAACGACAATGCTCATGAGCGTGCTCCGGTGACGTGCTCGGTTGTGGCGGACTGTGCCACGGCGGAGGCCGAGGGCAACACGTCCAGATAGTCCAACACAGTAGCGGTAAAGGCGTTGTTGTCGTCGCCGGCGACCATATGCGTGGCCTCCGGCAGCTGCACGTGGCGCGCGTGCGGCACCAACGCCAGGAATTCGGCCACCGTTTGCGGGGTGACCAACGTGCTGCGCCCGCCGCTGACCAGCAGCACCGGGCATTTCACCTGGCGCGCTGCGTCTGCAAGCGCGTCCTGGTGCTGTTCGCTGTCGCGCGCCAGTTCGGCGACCAGCCGCGGGTCCCAATGCCAGCGCCAGCGGCCGTGGCCATCCTCGCGCAGCAGGGCGCGCAGCGACTCCTCCGACTTGCGCGGGCGGTGCGGCAGATAGGCCGAGATCACATCGGCCGCCTGTTCCAGTGAAGCGAATCCTTCCGGATGCGCGGTCATGAACATCAGGATCTTTTCGACCCCGGCGGTGTCCCAGCGCGGGGTGATGTCCACCAGCACCATCGCCGAGAACAGGCCCGGCCAGCGCGCTTCGGCGAGCAGGCCGAACAGACCGCCCATCGACGCGGCCACCAGGATCGGCGGCTGCGGTTGTTCGCCGGCCAGCACGATCAGGTCATCGGCAAACTGTTCGCCGTGATAGGCGAGGGTGGCCGGGTTCCAGTCCGAGTCGCCATGGCCGCGTGCATCGTAGGCGAGCGTCTGGTAGCCGGCGGCCGCCAGCGACTGCGCGGTGGCAGTCCAGGCGTGCCGGGTCTGGCCGAAACCATGGGCGAACAGTACGGTGCCGCGGCGCCCGGGGGCCGAGCGGGTTGCCGCCAGTACGGCGTCGTGCGCGGCGATGAGGCGCTCGTCGGTGGGGGCGGATGGGCGGGAGGCGGGAGTTACCATACTTGCTAGTATGGACCTGGCGTCTGGCATGTCAATACTCTCTAGTATGGTTGGTATCCCAAGCGGCCACGCACCGCGTGGCTCCATGTGGTGCGGCCCGACAGCGCAGGGTTTTCCGGCCGCGGTTTCGGGCAATTCCACACAAACCGACCCCGGCGTATGGTTAAATCAGCGCATGAATGAACCTGAAGCTTCCGCCGGCGAGCCCCGAGCCGGCCGCAACAGCCGCCTGAGCGCGGAAGACTGGGCGCAGGCCGCCTTGGATCTCATCGCTGAACAGGGTGTCGGCGCGGTCGCGGTGGAGCCGCTGGCCAGGCGCCTGGGGGTGACCAAGGGCAGCTTCTACTGGCATTTCCCTTCGCGCGATGCGCTGCTGCAGGCCGCATTGGAGCGCTGGGAGCTGTTCGAACAGGAGCAGGTGTTCGGCAGCCTGGAAGACGTGCCGGATCCGCGTGCGCGCCTGCGCCAGCTGTTCCAGGTAGTGGCGCACGAAGTGCAGCCGCACATCATCTACAGCGAACTGCTCAAGGCACTGGACCACCCGATGGTGCGCCCGGTGATCGACCGCGTCTCGCACCGTCGCCTGGAGTATCTGGTGGCTTCGTTCCGCCAGGCCGGATTGAGCCGTACCGATGCGCAGCATCGCGCACGCCTGGCGTATGCCGCGTACGTGGGCTTCCTGCAGCTGTCGCTGCAGCTGCAGCAGCCCAAGCCGGCGCGCGAGGATTTCGAAGCGTATGTGGAGCATGTGATCGAGACGCTGATCCCGATCGGTTGAGCGCATTGTGCAGGTAAGGAAAAGGCCGCGGAATGCGGCCTTTTTCATGCCTGGAGAAAAATGACGCCGGAGGCAGCGCCGGCACAAAAGACAACGGCCCCTTTCGGGGCCGTTGCTGCATCAGGTACCGATCAGTGGATCGATCAGAACTTCTGCTTGTACTGCATGTAGTAGTAGCGGCCCGGCAGGTCGTACTGCGGGTCGAACATGTTGTACGACACCTGGTACGACACCGGCGGATCCTTGTCCCACACGTTGTTCAGACCCAGCATGACGGTGCCGTTCCACGGGGTGTTGTAGCGGAACTGGATGTCATGATAGGTGGTCGCACCGATGTGGTTGGTGCCGTTGTCGCCATCCGAGCAGTAACCGAAGACATCGGTATCGGACGGATCGAACGGGCAATCTTCGGTCATGCCCGACTTGTAGCGCACGCCGTAGTTGACGCCGAAGTCGCCGTACGACCAATCCAGGTACGCGTTGCCGCGGATGCGCCAGTACGGATCCTGGTCCAGGTAGTTACCCTGGCGACCGTCGACGTCTGCGTCTGCGGTAGCCTTGGTTTCCCACTTGCTCAGGTAGGTGGCATCGACCGTGAAGGTGAACTGGCCGAAGCTGGTTTCCGGCAGACGGTACTGCACGCCCAGGTCCCAGCCTTCCACATTGTAGGAAGACAGGTTCTGCAGCGGCATGCGCACGTCGACGATGGCGCCGTTCTGCGCGGCGGTGCCGTAGTTCGGGTCACGCGTGATCAGACCGCAGTACGTTGCCTGCTGCTGCGGGGTGCCGCCGTAGCAGTACGACATGATGTCGTTGATCGCCGGGCGGGTGATCGCGTTTTCGACTTCGATCTGCCACCAGTCCAGGGTGACATTCAGGCCGGTCACGAAGCTCGGGCTGAACACCAGGCCCAGCGTCTTGCTGGTCGAGGTTTCCGGCTTCAGATCCGGGTTCGAGGTCCAGGTGAACGCTTCCGGGGTCTGCTTGTTGGCGCCGCTGCCGGCGCCCGGCTGCACGAAGCCGGCCGGAACGCCCTGGTCGGCACACTGCTGTGCCACGCCGCCGACACGCAGGCCGTTGGTGCTGGAGCACGGATCGGCGTAGGTTTCGAACGAATCGGCATCACCGGCGAACAGGTCGTTGATGCTCGGCGCGCGGAAGCCTTCCGAGTAGTTACCACGGATCATCAGTTCGTCGATCGGCTTCCAGCGGAAACCGAACTTGTTGTTGGTGGTGTTGCCGAAGTTGCTGAACTTCGAGTAGCGGGTGGCCGCACTGAAGTCGAGCAGCTTGGCGCCCGGCAGGTCAGCCAGCACCGGGATCGACAGTTCCAGGTAGAACTCGTCCAGATCGTACGAACCCTTGGTCGGCTTGGCGCCATTGCCGGTGCTCAGGCCAGCGGCGATGAAGGCGTCCGGGTCGAACTGGCCGCTTTCCTTGCGGTATTCGTAACCGGCTGCGAAGGCCAGGTCACCGGCCGGCAGCGGAACGATGGTGCCGGAGATGTTGGCGTAGTAGCCCTTCGACTCGAGGGTCGAGGAGTCATGCGCGGTGAAGGCGGTGTAGTCGATCGCAGCCTGCGAGATCGAACCTTCCGGACCCAGCGGGTTGACCGGGACGCAGCCCGGAATGATCGTGCCGGTAGCGCCGGTGTTGGTCACGCAGACCGGGTTGCCGGTGAGCGGGTCGATACGCGACGGACCATAGGCCAGGGCCAGGTTGGTCTTGTTGAACAGGCCGTAGGTCAGCACATTCTCGTCGGTCTTGTCGTAGCGGTAACCGGCATCCCAATCGAAGGTGCGGTCAGCGAACTCGAAGAAGCCTTCGAAGCCACCATAGAAGTGCCAGTTCTTGACGTTCTGGTTGAACGAACGGCCGCCGGTTTCATTGAAACGACGGTTCACGCCGGTCAGGTTGACGCCATACGGGTTGTACATGCTCTGCGCGCTGAGCGTCTGGCTGGTCACCGGCATGGCGGCCAGCAGCTGCTCGGACTTACGCTCGTTGTACAGCGCTTCGGCCTTGAACGTCACGTTGTCGGTGATGTTGTAGGAGCCGGTGGTGAACAGCGAGGTACGTTCCTGCGGGGTCAGCAGGTAGTTGTCCGGCGAGGTGTTGTACCCGTGGATGTTCGGGTCGAACACGGTTTCCACGCCATTGATAATGACGTAGCGGGTGCCGCCGCGGATGTACGAGCCGGGGATGCCGGTGCTGCTCTGGCCGCTGAAGAACGGCGGGCCACCGGCGGAGATCGCGCGGTCGCCGGCCATGACCGAGCCTTCCTTGACGTAGGAAGCGCCCATCATCACCGACGCGCGGTCGGTGGTGGTGCCCAGGGTGAAGTCATAGGCTTCGCGCTCGCCGTCGCCGGCGCTGTACTGGCCCTTGTAGACGTTCGCTTCAGCCCCGTCGAAATCCTTCTTCAGGATGATGTTCACCACGCCGGCAATGGCGTCCGAACCGTAGATCGTCGAAGCGCCATCCTTCAGGATGTCGATGCGCTCGACCATCGCGGTCGGGATGGTGTTCAGGTCGACGCTGCCGGTGATGCCGGTGGTCCAACGGCGGCCGTTGACCAGCACCAGGGTACGCTGGCTGCCCAGGTTGCGCAGGCTGATGCCGGAGGTGCCGTCACCGCCGTTGTTGAAGGTACGGTTCAGTGCGGCGCCGCTGGCGGAGACGCGCTGCAGGATGTCGGCGACCGAGGTCACGCCCTGCTTGTCGATGTCCGCGCGGGTCAGGCTCAGCACCGGCTGCGAGGTCTCGATGTCGGTGCTCTTGATGCGCGAACCGGTGACCGAGATGCGGTCCAGGTTGGTCGTATTGGCGGCTTCCTGCGCCTGCGCGGTGGCGGTGCCGGCCGCGACGACCAGTGCAACGACCACTGCATCACGCAGCTTGTTGGACTTAAAGTTCATTGCTCTCTCTCTCCAAGGGAATCTTGGGTATTCACTGGGGTGTTTGCCTCAGGCGGTGCCAATAGAGAGCACCAAAGACCACAAGGCTGACTCGATAGTAACTGCCGCTTCGAAAGAATTAAAGTAGCGTTAATGAAGTCTGTGATCTGTGTGAAATTCGGCAAAGTCCTTGTGGATCAAGGCCCTTGAGAGGGTTACAAGCGTCAAATGGCTCATTTGTTAACAAATTGTTAGCAAAATAGTTGCAGTTGTTTTGTCACGCTCTGTATCAGGTTGGCGTGTTCAGTGACCTCAACCGGGGCGCTGGAACGACAAAGGCGCGCCAATGGCGCGCCTTTTCTGGTCTTCCCGGGTCATCGAAACCTGGACTCAGAGGTCCTGCTCGTACCGCACGTAGGGCACGGTGCCCTCATCGGTGCTCTCGTTGCGTGGGGCGAACGGGTTCTTGCCGCGGGTGATCACGTTTTCGGCACCCACGGTGAGCTGGCCGCTCCACGGGGTACGCCAGGTCAGGCCCACGCCCAGGCCTTCCCACTTGCCGGGCTGGCCGGGCACGTCGACCACGCGGCCGATGATGTTGCCGCTGAAGTTGCCGTAGCCGGCACCCAGGGTGAGGCTCTTGCTGTCCCAGCGGTCCACCAGGGCCGGGGACACGTCTGACAGCGGTACCAGGCGCGCCTTGGCGTAGGTGCCGCCAATGGAGACGAAGCCTTCGCGGCCGATGTTCTTCTGGCCGAACACGGTCAGGTCGTTCTGCTCGGCGCGCAGCGCCGGCGATTTGTTCGGGCCGGCCAGCCAGGCGGGCAGGGTGTCCTTGCCGGTGCCGGCGGTGATGCCGACGCGACCACCCGGGCGGTTGAACGCGGCGGTGCCGGTGACGCGGCGGCTCAGCGCGTTGTCCTCCTCGTCACCCAGGCTGGCCAGCATGCAGTGGCTGGCCAGCCCGCTGATGCTGGTGCCGCGGCTGCTGTTGCAGAGCAGGCCAAGCGAATCGCCCGAGGACAGCCCGAAAGCGGCATCCAGCGAACTGCGCCCGAAGTGCCAGCGGGCGCCGGCAGCCTGTTCCCCGGTGGGTTCCAGGTAAAGCAGGGCTTCGACCTTGCCGCTGCCCTTGTTCCAGACCGGAATCACCGTGCTGTCCTGGCGCGCCTTGGACTGCGCATAGGCGCCCGGGATCGCGGCGAGGGCGATCATCAGGGCCAGCGGTAGACGCAAAAGGGCGCGCATGGGAATTCTCAGACAGCGGTGATGAGCACAAGTTCCCGCCGAAGCGGGACACTGATCCTAGGGCGTTTATGAATTCTTAACAAGTCTTGGTTCTCCCCAGAACAAAACTCGCGCGGCCATTACTGAAGCCGTTCAGGTGCCGGTGAGGAAACAACGGCGTCGCGGAACAGTATGTCGAATTCCGTCAACGGAAAGTGATACTCCCGTCCGCAGAATTCGCAACGGATGTCCACGGACCCCGTGGGCTCGGCGGCCGCCCGGGCTTCCACTTCGCCCAGCGACTGCAGCATGCCCTCCACCCGTTCGCGCGAGCAGGAGCAGGCAAAGCGGAGCGGGCGCTCGCCCAACAGCTCGGGGGCCTGTTCATGGAACAACCGGTGCAGCAGCTCATTGCCGGCCACGTCCAGCAGTTCCTGCTTGCCCAGCGTCTCGAACAGCGCACTGGCCCGGGACCAGCCGTCGGTATCGCCCTCGTCGCCGGGCAGCTTCTGCAGCAGCAGGCCGGCGGCACGGTCGCCATCGGCGGCCAGCAGCAGGCGCGTGGGAAGCTGTTCGGACTGGCGGAAGTAGTCTTCGAAGGCCTCGTCCAGTCCGGATGCGCCCAGGCCGACCAGGCTCTGGTAGCGCTGTGGTTCGCGCGGGTCCAGCCCGGGGTTTTCAATGGTGATGGCCAGCAGCGCGTCCTCGCCCAGTGCGGTCAGGTCGCGCGGGGCATCGCCTTCGCCGGACAGCTGGACGATGCCGCGCAGGGTGCCGGCGGCGGTGCATTCGGCAAACAGCGTGCGCATGGCGGTGTTGCTGCGCAGCTGGATCGACAGCCGGCCGTCCACCTTGGTGTGGCCGGTGAACAGCGCCGAGGCCACGGTGGCTTCACCCAGCAGCTCGGCCGCGGCCGGCGGGTAGGTGCCGTGGGAGAGGATCTGCTGCCAGCTGGCGTCAAGGTGCACGTGCACGCCGCGCACGCCGGCATCGGGAAGCAGGAAACGGATGAGGGAATCGGTCTGGGCGGTCATCGGGTCGGTGGCTGCGCTTAAGTAATGAGGGCGTGTTGCCGGATAATGCGCCGACAACCGTGCAAGCAGAGGATGCACCACTAATGGGGGCAGAGCGCAGCAACCACAAGGCCGAACCGGGCCTGGAACCGACCCGCCGGCGCCGCTGGCGCTGGAAACACCTGCTGTGGCTTCCGGTGCTGTTCGTGGCCGGCAGCGTGCTGCAGGTGGCCGTGCTGCGCTTCATCGACCCGCCGCTGTCGACGGTGATGCTGTGGCGCTATGGCGAGGCGCTGGGCCAGGGCGACTGGAGCTACCGGCTGCATTACCAGTGGCGCGACCTCGACCAGATGGCACCGAGCCTGCCCATCTCGCTGGTCGCGGCCGAAGACCAGCGCTTTCCCGAACACAATGGCTTCGACCTGCAGGCCATTGAAAAGGCGCGCGACCACAATGCCCGCGGCGGGCGCCTGCGCGGCGCCAGCACCATCAGCCAGCAGGTCGCCAAGAACCTGTTCCTGTGGCAGGGCCGCAGCTGGATCCGCAAGGGGCTGGAGGCCTGGTACACGCTGCTGATCGAAACGCTGTGGCCGAAGTCGCGGATCCTGGAGATGTACGCCAACATCGCCGAGTTCGGTGATGGCATTTACGGTGCGCAGGCGGCATCCAGGCAGTTCTGGAACAAGGACGCGGCGCGGCTGTCGCCGGCCGAAAGCGCAAAGCTGGCGGCCGTGTTGCCGGCTCCGCGCCGGTACAACGCCGCACGCCCCGGCCCGTACGTGCAGCGACGCGCCGCTTGGATCCAGCGACAGGCGCGGCAGCTCGGCGGCGGCGCCTACCTGAAGGATGAGTGAGCCATGACAACTGAACGCCTTACCCTGGTCATCGCGGCCCACAACGAAGCGCTGGCGCTGCCCCTGCTGCAGCCGCGCCTGCGCGCGGTCCTGGATGGACTGGAGGGCGTCGAGGGGCGGATCGTGTACGTCGACGATGGCAGCACCGATGCCACCTGGCAGGTGATGCAGGAACTGGCCTCAGCCGACAGCTGCGTGGGCGTGCTGCGCCTGTCGCGCAACTTCGGCAAGGAGGCGGCATTGACGGCCGGACTGGACTTCGTGGACGGCGGCGCGGTGATGATCCTCGATGCCGATGGCCAGGACCCGCCCGAGCTCATTCCGGAATTCGTGGCGCTGTGGCGGCAGGGCTATGACAACGTGTACGGCACCCGCCAGGCGCGCGACGGCGAAAGCTGGCTCAAGCGCAGTACGGCGGCGGCGTTCTACCGGGTGATCGGGCGGCTCTCGAGGATCCCGATTCCAGCCGATACCGGCGATTTCCGCCTGCTGTCACCGCGCGCGCTGCAGGCGCTGGGTCAGCTGCGTGAACGCCACCGGTTCATGAAAGGATTGTTCGGCTGGGTCGGCTTCCGCCGCGTTGCGTTGCCGTATCACCGGCATGCGCGGATGGTGGGCGACAGCAAGTTCGGGTTGTGGAAGCTGTGGAACTTCGCACTGGAAGGCATCACCAGCTTTTCCACCGTACCGCTGCGGGCGGCGACCTACCTGGGAATGGCCACGGCAGGCGTGGCATTCCTGTTTGGCGGATGGGTGGTGCTGAAGGCGGCGCTTTACGGCGATCGGGTAGCCGGCTACCCCACGATGATGGCGGTGATCCTGTTCCTTGGCGGGGTGCAGCTGATCGCGCTGGGCCTGATCGGGGAGTACCTGGGCCGGCTGTACGAGGAATCCAAGCAGCGGCCGTTGTACGTGGTTGACACCTGGCATGCACCGTTCGTGGCAGACTCGGGCGTGCATCCCATCGGTGGAGAGCAGCGAGATGACCACGGTACGACAGCTGTTGGAAGGCAAGTCCCCTGAGGTGTTCGCGGTAGGCCCGGAATCGGCGGTGATCGACGCGATCCGGTTGATGGCCGACAAGGGCATCGGCGCGGTTTTGGTGATGGACGGCCGCAGCCTGGTCGGCATCCTGTCCGAACGCGATTACGCACGCAAGATCGTGCTGCATGACCGCTCTTCGAGGTCGACGAAGGTCAGCGACATCATGACCGCCAAGGTAGTAACGGTGGCGCCGTCCGAGCAGGTTGAACACTGCCTGCAACTGGTCACCGACTACCGCATCCGCCACTTGCCGGTGGTGGACAGCGGCGGCGTGATCGGCGTGATCTCCATCGGCGACCTGGTGAAATCGGTGATCGACGAACAGGCCCAGAAGCTGGACCAGCTGCAGCAGTACATCGTCGCGGGCTGACCTGACTGCGGTTATTTTCAATCGAAGAGCAGCGCTTTTATTTTCCCGAGCAGGGCGGCCGACGGGCAGCCCTCTACGGGACACGCCGTGAACCCCTCCATGGGGGCTTGGCAAAAACATCCATGTTTTTGACAGTCCCTACGAGGGCTGCCCGCCGGCCACCCCCGAGGGTTGGTCGTGCGCGGAAACGAAGAGCAGCCACGCAGCGCGTGGCTATTTACTTCGCGTACCGGCCGCCACAATTCGAATCTTCACCCGGCCCGGTTTCAATCGTGGCCAGCAGCGCGGCAGGCGGGGCAATGCTGCCCAGCGTGAGCGCGATGGCACCACGCAGCCCGAGCGCCTTGAAGTCCGGCCGGAACGACGGATCCTTGAACGTGCCGCCGATGCGCAGCGGCGAACGCAGTGCCAGGATGCTGATGTCCTTCGGACGGGGGCGCAGCAGCAGGTCGAGCTTTTCCTGCTTCAGGTCCACCGTGCCTTCTCCAAGGATCAGCGTATCGGTGGTATCAAACGCCAGTTGCTGCGAGGTCATCAGGCCCTGCTTCACGCCGAAATCGCCCCACGCGCAGCGCAACGGAATCTGCTTGTCGCCGGTGAACAGGAACTTCAGCGATTCGGCCACGTCCAGGCCGGCCAGTTCCATGATCAGGTTGCCGACATGGCCGCGGCCGATGCCCACCGCAACAGCGCCATCGGAGCTTCCCAGCATGGATGCGATCGAGTTGCCGTTGCCGCTGAGGTTGATCTCACCACTGATGCCACCGGAGGCCTGCTCGGCCAGTTTCGCGTCGGGGAACAGCCCGCCCAGCTGCACCTTGCGGATGCTGGCCTTGAGCTGGGTGGCAATGGTCGGCTTGCGTGCATCCATGCGGATGGTGCTGCGGATGTCGCCGCCGGCGACGCCGAAGTTGAG
This sequence comes from Stenotrophomonas sp. SrG, assembly GCF_050031795.1. NCBI lineage: Bacteria > Pseudomonadati > Pseudomonadota > Gammaproteobacteria > Lysobacterales > Lysobacteraceae > Stenotrophomonas > Stenotrophomonas sp. SrG. The sequence goes on along the minus strand of NZ_JBNBBE010000006.1, from coordinate 215,285 downwards.
CGGCTCCAGTCGCAGCAGGCCGTCGTCCAGCTTCAGGTGCGCATCCATGTCGTCCAGCGGCAGCGCGGGGGAGTTGATGCGCTGCGCCTTCCAGTGCACATCGGCATCCATCGCGCGGAGCTTGCTGAGGTCGTAGGGCGTATCCGGAAGCACGCGCGCCTTCACTGCGAGTGCGGCGGCCTTGGCCTTCTGTTCGGCATTGGCCGATTCGCCGGCGCCGGTCTTGGGCGGGGCGCCGACGAAGCCGGCAAGGTCATCGAAGTCCAGGCGCTTGGAAACAAGCTCGGCTTTGAGGAAGGGGCGGTCGCCACTGACGTCGATCTGCGCGCTACCGCCCAGGTCGCTGTCGCCGGCGACACCGGTGAAGTTCTCGTACCGCCAGACATCGTTGTTGCGCTTGAGGCGGCCTTTCAGGCGATACGGCGGGGTGGAGGGGATGGCCAGGCCGATCAGTGGATACAGGTCTTCCATGTCCTGGCCGCTCAGCGCGAAATCAAGATCGAAGGTGCGCAGCGCGAACGGGTTGGTCAGGGTGCCGCTGGCGATGGCGTGGGTACTGCCGGCACGGCCATCCAGATGGATGCGGAACGGATGCTCGCTGTTGGTCAGTTCCAACGGCGATTCGGTGTTGCCCGCCAGCGTGAACGGATTACCCTGCCAGCGGCCCTTGCCGCTGACCAGCAGCGGCGGTGCGCTGTCGGCATTGCGTGGTTTGCCGCTGGTGATCGCGACCAGGATGTCCGTTTTACCGGCGGCATCGAGGAATTTCAGGCGCCCATCGTCAACCAGCAGTCGCTGCAGCACCGGCGGTTCGCCATCGCTGGGGCCAAGAAAATCCCAGTTGCCGGGCTGGTCCTTGCCAGGCGCGGTTTCCAGCAGCAGATCGGGGCGGGTCAGGCGGATTTCCGGAATGCGGACCTGCCCGCGCAGCAGGGGCCAGGCGCGAAGATCGATTTCAGCACGGTCGGCGCTCGCCATCCGTGGGGTCTTGGACCATTCGGCATTGGCGAACGTCAGGCCATCGGCGCGCACGGTAAGGGTGCGCCCGAGATCGACATCCAGATTGCCGCCAATATGGAATTCGCGGCCGGTCTTGGCCTGCACGGCGCGCTCGACGGGGCCTTTGAACCAGTTCCAGTCCCACAGCGCGATCACCAGCAGGATCAGCGCGAAAAGGAAAACCAGCACCGCCAGCCAGCGCTGCCCGCGCTTGCCCGGTCGGCGAAAACGCCAGCGTGAGCGGGAGGATGGCGCAACGGGCGTAGGAGCGGGAACGGTATTCACCCGCCCATCCTTGCCCGTTCATCGTGCAGGCAACGCGAAGCATTGGTAAGGATCGCGTCAGTGTGGCGCCAAAAGCAAAGCCAGAGCCAAAGCCAAAGCCGAGGCCAAAGCGCGTGCTGTTCACTTTTACGAGCTGGGGCGGGCGGGGGTATGCCATTGCGGGACACGCCGTAAACCCATCCATGGGGGCTCGTTCGCGCCATCCATGGCGCTCTACGGTCCCGCAATGGCATACCA
>NZ_JBNBBE010000006.1:126955-213736 GCF_050031795.1 Stenotrophomonas sp. SrG | reverse complement strand
TCATTGCGTCGGCGGACAATGGAGCGGATTTCTGCTCTTGATCTTCGTTGGTGGCCGACCAACTGTCGAAGGGGCGGTGTGGGTGGGTTGACGGGACCGTAGAGCGCCATGGATGGCGCGAACGAGCCTACAAGGACGTACTTGCGGCGTGTCCCGGCGACCCACCCACACCGCCCCTAAACAGCAAGCAAACGGCAACCTGCTGTTGCTGTTGCTGTTGCTGTTGCTGTTGCTGTTGCGGTTGCGGTTGCCGTTGCTTCAAAGAATCTGTGCAGTAACCGCAACGAAGTGACAGACACTTCCTCCGATCACGAACAGGTGCCAGATCGCGTGGGAGTAGGGGATGGATTCGCGGTGGTAGAAATAGGTGCCCAGCGTGTATGACAGGCCACCGGCGAACAGCCAGCCCAGGGTCCAGCCGTCGATTGAGGACCACATCGGCTTGATCGCCACCAGCACCATCCAGCCCATGGCGATGTAGATGATCGTGGAGAGCAGCTTGAAGCGGCCGGTGAAGAACAGCTTGAAGATCACCCCCGCCAGTGCCAGCGCCCAGATCGCGGTGAACATGCCCCAGCCCCACGGGCCGCGAAGGCCGATCAGGGTGAATGGGGTGTAGGTGCCGGCGATCAGCAGGTAGATCGCGCAGTGGTCGAATACTTTCAGCCGGCCCTTGGCGATCGGGTGCTGGATGGCGTGGTAGAGCGTGGAGGCCGTGTAAAGCAGCAGCAGTGCCACGCCGAACACGATGGCGCTGGCCAGCTGCCAGGCGTCGCCGTAGATGGCGGCCAGGGTGATCAATACCGCGCTGCCGGCAAGCGCGGCGACCGCGCCCAGCCCGTGGGTCAGGGCGCTGGCGATTTCTTCACGTACGGAAGCAACAGAGGTCATGGCGATGATCGTCGCGCGGGGAGGGGGAGCCCGCTCCCCCCTATCATCGCCGGTTTCGCCAGGTCAGGCGACCGACATGCTGTGCGCCGCTTCGCGGGTTGCCGCGAAGCGCACGTCCGGCGCGCGTTCCTGCGCCAGCTGCAGGTTGACCCGGGTCGGCGCCAGGTAGACCAGCTGGCCCGCCGCGTCGATGCTGAGGTTGCCCGCATTCTTCTCGCGGAACTCTTCCAGCTTCTTCGCATCGTTGCAGGTCACCCAGCGCGCCGTGGTCACGCTCACCGGCTCGAAGGTCGCTTCCACGCCGTACTCGTCCTTCAGCCGGTAGGCGGCCACGTCGAACTGCAGCACGCCCACCGCGCCCAGGATCAGGTCGTTGCTCATCAGCGGGCGGAAGAACTGGGTGGCGCCTTCTTCGGACAGCTGCGCAAGGCCCTTCTGCAGCTGCTTGAGCTTGAGCGGATCGCGCAGGCGCGCGCGACGGAACAGTTCCGGCGCGAAGTTCGGGATGCCGGTGAAGCTCACCGCTTCGCCTTCGGTGAACGTGTCGCCGATGGAAATGGTGCCGTGGTTGTGGATGCCGATGACATCGCCCGGCCATGCTTCAGCGGCGATTTCGCGGTCGCTGGCCATGAAGGTCAGTGCGTTGGCCAGCTTCATTTCCTTGCCGGTGCGCACGTGGAAGGTCTTCATCCCCGCTACGAAGCGCCCCGAACAGACCCGCATGAACGCCACGCGGTCACGGTGCTGCGGGTCCATGTTGGCCTGGATCTTGAACACGAAGCCGGTCAGCTTGTTTTCCTGCGGCGCGATCACCCGACCAGTGGTGGCGCGTGGCTGCGGCGACGGCGCGTGCTCGACGAAGAAGTCCAGCAGCGGCTGCACGCCGAAGTTGTTCACGCCCGAACCGAAGAACACCGGCGTCTGCCTGCCGGCCAAGTAGGCATCAAGATCGAACGCGTGGCTGGCGCCCTGCACCAGTTCCAGCTCGTCGCGCAGCTCGGCCAGCATGCCCGCGCCGATCTTTTCGGCCAGGCCCGGTGAATCGATCGACGGGAAAATGGTCGAATCCTGCCGGGTGAAGTTGCGGCCCTGTTCGTACAGGTGCACTTCGCCGCTGATCAGGTGGACCACGCCCTTCAGGCGCTGGCCCATGCCGATCGGCCATGTCACCGGCGCGCACTGGATGCCCAGCACGCTTTCCACCTCGTCCAGCAGGTCGATCGGCTCCTTGCCCTCGCGGTCGAGCTTGTTGATGAAGGTCATGATCGGGGTGTCGCGCAGGCGGCACACCTCCATCAGCTTGATCGTGCGCTCTTCCACGCCCTTGGCCACGTCGATCACCATCAGCGCCGAGTCCACCGCGGTAAGCACGCGATAGGTATCCTCGCCGAAGTCGGCGTGGCCGGGGGTGTCGAGCAGGTTGACGATCTTGCCTTCGTACGGGAACTGCATCACCGATGAGGTGACCGAGATGCCGCGCTCCTTTTCCAGCGCCATCCAGTCCGAGGTGGCATGGCGCGCGGCCTTGCGGCCCTTGACCGAGCCGGCCATCTGGATCGCACCACCGAACAGCAGCAGCTTCTCGGTCAGCGTGGTCTTGCCGGCGTCAGGGTGGGAAATGATGGCGAAGGTGCGGCGGCGCGCAGCTTCGGTAGCGACTTCGGACATGGCGTGACGCGCCCGCCCGGGGCGCTTCTCATGGAGATAAGCCCGCCAGTATACCGGGCCGCCCCGCCCGGCGGGTCAGTGGCTGGCCGCGTCGCCGCCGTCAGCCTCTTCACGCGCGAAGTGCAGCTCGCCCTGGGGGGCCACGATGCGTACCGGAATCGAGCGCAGCTGCATGCCGGCATTGGCCTGGACCACGAAATGCAGGTGTGGGGCGGTGCTGTAGCCGGTGTTGCCGGAAACGCCGATGCGCTGGCCGGCCTCGACCCGCTGGCCGCTGCGCACCAGTACCCCGTTTTCGCGCAGGTGGGCGTACACGGCCATGCTGCCGTCTTCATGCAGGACCCGGATGAAGTTGGCGCGGTGGCGGTCGCGCGCGGGATCCTGCCCGTTGCCGCTGAAGTTGCCCTGCACCTGCATCACCTTGCCCGCGCGGGCAGCAAGCACCGGGGTGCCTTCGGGCAGGGCGAAGTCCACCGCGTCGCGGTTTTCAGCATCGTTGTGGCTGAAACGCCCCTGCGGCGCCTGGCTGACCTGGAACCGGCGCGCATCGAAGGGCAGCTGGTAGGCCACGTCCTGCGGCCGCGCCGCCGGGTCGCCGGGAACCGCGTCCAGCAGCAGGTTCAGGCGTTCGGTATCCGGTGGCAGCTGCAGCCGCGCTACCACCACGCTCGCCGAGCCGGGCAGCACGGTTTGCAGGGGCAGCCCCGGCAGCAGCGCGGCACCCGCGTCCTGGCGCAGGGCGATCTGCACCGGACCGGTGAGGTGGTTGTCGACCCGCGCCTGCCAGTACGCGGCGCCCCCTTCGAGCTTCACCGAGGCCAGCGTGCCGCTCCGCGCCCCCTGCGGCGCCTGGTCGGCCGGGCGCACCAATCCCCAGCCGCCGCGCCAGTCCGCTCCACCGCTGGATTCAGCGGCCGGTGCCATCAACGGGCACGCCAGCAGGGTGAGCAGCAGGATCCGGCGCATCAGCGAGCTTCCAGTAAGGGTGCGCGGACTCTACGCAACCGCGTCCGTTCAGGAAAGAGGGCGGCTGCGGGCTGATGAGAAAAAACTATATCGCTTCATCCAGATGGAAGGATTGACATGCCCGGAATGTGCTGGCATCGTGGCTCCACCATCGAGACCGGCAGAGGGACAGGCCCTTTGAAGCCGGGGCAGCCCGCAGGCGCGAAAGCGACCTGCGTAGGTGCCAAATCCTGCGGGGACCGTGGTGTCTTCCGAAAGATGGTTCGAACCGTGCACCGTGCGTGCGCTTCGAACGCGAGCTCCGCGAAAGCTCGATGGCCGTTTTCCTCTTCGGGATATCGCCATGAGTTTCGCCACCGCCGCCATTGCTTCGGACTCCTTCGCCCCCTTGAGCGTTCCGGTTGATGCCGGGCGCAGCGCCGTTCGCGGCGAGATCGCCGCGATCCTGTCGATGCGCCACGGGGGAGCACGCCCGGTGCGGCTGCGCTACGAACTGGTGGGCCGTGAACAGGCGCCCGTGGTGGTGCTGGCCGGTGGCATTTCCGCACACCGGCATGTGGCCGCCAACGCCGAGTTCCCCGAGAAGGGCTGGGCAGAGGGCCTGGTGGCACCCGGTCGCGCGCTGGATCCCGCATCGCGCCGCATCCTGGCCTTCGATTTCATCGGTGCCGACGGCGCCCTGGACCTGCCGATCGACACCGCCGACCAGGCCGATGCGCTCGCCCTGCTGCTCGATCACCTCGGCATTACCCAGCTGCAGTGCTTCGTGGGCTATTCCTACGGCGCGCTGGTGGGCCAGCAGTTCGCAGTGCGCCACCCGCAGCGGTTGGCCAAGCTGGTCGCGGTCAGCGGCGCGCATCGGCCGCATCCCTACGCCGCCGCTTGGCGCGCGCTGCAGCGCCGCGCGGTTGCGCTGGGCCAGCTGCAGTGCGGCGAAAGCCACGGCCTGGCGCTGGCCCGGCAGTTCGCCATGCTCAGCTACCGCACGCCGGAAGAATTTGGCGAGCGCTTCGATGCACCGCCGGAAGTGGTCAACGGGCGTGTCCGCGTGGCGGCCGAAGATTACCTGGATGCCGCCGGCGCGCAGTACGTCGCGCGCACCCCGGTGGAGGCCTACCTGCGCCTGTCCGAATCGATCGACCTGCACCGCATCGACCCCGCCGCGATCAGCGTACCCACCGTGGTGGTGGCCGTAGAAGGCGACCGCCTGGTGCCGCTGGCCGACCTGGTCGGCCTGGTTGAAGGGCTGGGCCCGCGCGGCAGCCTGCGCGTGCTGCGCTCGCCCTATGGCCATGACGCCTTCCTCAAAGAAACCGATCGCATCGACGCGATCCTCGCCACCGCATTCCGTACCCCGGGAGAACACGCATGAGCCAGTCCGCCGGTTCCGAGCCGACCTGTAGCCGAGTCACCGCCGCCGTGCGCGCCGGTATCGATCGCGATACCGCGCACGGGGCGGTGACCCCGCCGATCGTGCTGTCGTCGAACTTCAGCTTCGATGGCTTCGGCAACAAGCGCCAGTACGACTACACCCGCAGCGGCAACCCCACCCGTGACCTGCTCGGTGAGGCGCTGGCCGAACTCGAAGGCGGTGCTGGCGGGGTGATCACCTCCACCGGCATGGGCGCGATCAATCTGGTGCTCAATGCGCTGCTGGAACCGGGCGATACCCTGGTGGTGCCGCACGACGCCTACGGTGGCAGCTGGCGGCTGTTCAACGCGCTGGCCAAGAAGGGCCACTTCCAGCTGGTCACCGCCGACCTGACCGACCCGCGTTCGCTGGCCGACGCGCTGGCGCAGTCGCCCACGCTGGTGTTGATCGAGACTCCGTCCAACCCGCTGCTGCGCATCACCGACCTGCGCTTCGTCATCGATGCCGCGCACCGCGCCGGTGCGAAGGTGGTGGTCGACAACACCTTCCTGTCGCCGGCGCTGCAGCGGCCGATCGCCTTCGGTGCCGATGTGGTGCTGCATTCGACCACCAAGTACATCAACGGCCACAGCGATGTGGTCGGTGGCGCCGTGGTCGCGCGCGATCCGGCGCTGCACGAGCAGCTGGTGTGGTGGGCCAACGCGCTGGGCCTGACCGGTTCGCCGTTCGATGCCTTCCTGACCCTGCGCGGCCTGCGGACGCTTGGTGCGCGGCTGCGCGTGCACCAGGAAAACACCGCCGACATCGTGAAGCTGCTGGCCGCCAGCGATGCGGTGGCCAACGTCTACTACCCCGGCCTGGAATCTCATCCCGGCCACGCGATTGCCGCGCGCCAGCAGAGCGGGTTCGGCGCGATGCTGTCGTTTGAACTGGCCTCGTGCCCGGGCGATGACCCGCACGCGGCGGTGCGCGCCTTCGTCGATGGCCTGCGCTGCTTCACCCTGGCCGAATCGCTGGGCGGGGTGGAAAGCCTGGTCGCGCACCCGGCCACCATGACCCACGCGGCGATGACCGCCGAGGCCCGCGCCCATGCGGGAATCAGTGAGGGCCTGCTGCGCCTGTCGGTGGGTATCGAAGCGGCTGAAGACCTGGTCGCGGACCTGCAGGCCGGCCTGGAGCGGGCCCAGGCGGTGATCGACCGCCAGGCGCAGCTGGCCCAGCGCAGGCTGGTGGACGCATGAGTGCGGTACTGCCTTTCGCGCGACCGGCGCCACGTCGCTTGGCGTTGCTGGGCACGGGCACCGTTGGAACCGCGTTCGTGCAGCGCTACCAGGCGCTCGAGGCACGAGGCGTCGAGTTGCCCCAGTTCTCGTGGCTGGCCAACTCGCGCACGGCACGCGCCTGCGAACAGCAGCCGGCACAGGCCCTGGAGCGCGCCAACGATGCCGCGCGCACGGCGCCAGCGCTGCAACCCTGGGCCGAAGCCGAAGGTCTGCAACGCGGTGACGTGGTGGTGGACGCCACCGCGAGCGACGATGTGGCCAACTGGCATGAGCAGTGGCTGGCGCGCGGCGTGCACGTGGTGACCGCCAACAAGCTGGGGCAGGGCGCACAGCTGGCGCGTGCACAGGCCATCGCGGGTAGCGGGCTGGACGGTGGTGCGCGTTACGGCGACAGTGCCACGGTTGGCGCAGGGCTGCCGCTGTTGAGCAGCCTGCGCGGGCTGGTGGCCGGCGGCGACCGCATTCACCGGGTGGAAGGCGTGCTGTCGGGGTCGTTGGCGTGGCTGTTCCATCACTACGACGGTCAGCGCCCCTTCTCGGCGTGGGTGCGCGAGGCGGCGGGCGCGGGGTACACCGAGCCGGACCCGCGCGTGGACCTGTCCGGTGAGGACGTGCGCCGCAAACTCTTGATCCTTGCCCGCGCCAGCGGCATCGCGCTGCGCGCCGAGCAGGTGGCCGTGAACTCGCTGGTGCCCGATGCACTGGCGGCGCTGCCGACCACCGCGGCGATCGAACAGCTGGCCCTGCTGGACGCGCCGCTGCAGCGGCACTGGGAGCAGGCACGCGCGCAGGGCGGCTGCCTGCGCTTCATCGGCGGCTTCGACCACGACGGCGCCTCGGTCGGGCTGCGGATCGTGCCGCTGGACCATCCGCTGGCCGGCGGTGCGCAGACCGACAACCGCGTGGCGATCCACAGCGACCGCTACAACGTGCAGCCGTTGTTGATCCAGGGGCCGGGTGCGGGGGCCGGGGTCACCGCTGCCGCCTTGTTGGACGACGTGTTGTCGATCACTCGCCCTTCAACGCCTTCAACAACGCCGCGTTGAACCGCGACGGGTCCTGCACCTGCGGCGAATGCCCCAGGTCGTCGAAGCTCACCAGCGTCGCGCCGGGGATCGCGGCGGCGGCAGCCTTGCCCAGGGCAGGGTAGTCGCCCAGCGCAGCTTTCAATGCCGGCGGGGCCAGGTCACGCCCGATCGCGGTGCGGTCCTTCTGGCCGATGAACAGCGTGGTTGGCACGCGGATGTTGGCCAGCTCATGCACGACCGGCTGGTTGAACACCATGTCCGAGGTCAGCGCCTGGCTCCAGGCCACGGCCTGCTTGCCGGGGCCGGCATACATCCCGGCCTGCATGCGTGCCCAGTGTTCGAACTCCGGCGTCCACTGGCCGCTGTAGTAGACGTCAAGCTGGTACTTCTTGATGCTGTCGAAACTGGTGTTCAGTTCGTTGGCATACCACGCATCCACGCTGCGCCAGGGTACGCCCTTGGCCTTCCAGTCTTCCAGCCCGATCGGATTGACCAGTGCCAGCTGGCGCAGCTGCTGCGGATACATCAGCGCGAACCGCGCGGCCAGCATGCCGCCCATCGAATGGCCGACCAGGTCGACTTTGGTGGCGTCCAGTTTGAGGTGCGCCAACAGCGCCTGCGTGTTGGCGGCCAGCTGGCCGAAGGAATACTGGTAGCGCAGTGGCTTGCTCGATTTGCAGAAGCCGATCTGGTCCGGCGCAATCACCCGGTAGCCGGCGCTGCTCAACGCGGTGATGGCATCACGCCAGGTGCCCGCGCAGAAATTCTTGCCGTGCAACAGCACCACCGTGCCGACCTGGCGGCCGGCAGGCGCCACGTCCAGGTAGGCCATTTCCAGCGGCTGGCGCTGCGAATCGAAGCTGAAGGTCTTGACCGGCCAACCGTAGTCGAAGGCCTGCAGGCGCGCGTCGTAGGTGTCGGCGGCGAACGAGGTCAGGGGCAGGCAGGCAAGCAGGGCGGCGGCCAGGATGCGCATGGCGGTCTCCAGTGGGGGAACCCCGAGGATAACCGCCCGCGCGTCTCCGATCAGCACTCGATGACGTTGACCGCGAGCCCGCCGCGGCTGGTTTCCTTGTATTTGTCCTGCATGTCGCGGCCGGTATCGCGCATGGTCTTGATCACCTTGTCCAGCGACACCTTGTGCTTGCCGTCGCCGCGCATGGCCATGCGCGAGGCGTTGATCGCCTTCACCGCGCCCATCGCATTGCGCTCGATGCAGGGGATCTGCACCAGCCCGCCGATCGGGTCGCAGGTCAGGCCCAGGTTGTGTTCCATGCCGATTTCGGCGGCGTTCTCGATCTGGCTGGGATTGCCGCCCAGCGCGGCGACCAGGCCGCCGGCGGCCATCGAGCAGGCCACGCCCACTTCGCCCTGGCAGCCGACTTCGGCACCGGAAATCGAGGCGTTTTCCTTGTACAGGATGCCGATCGCGGCCGAGGTGAGCAGGAAATCGAACACGCGCTGTTCATTGGCGCCGGGGCAGAAGCGGTCGAAATAATGCAGCACCGCCGGCAGCACGCCGGCCGCACCATTGGTCGGCGCGGTGACAACGCGGCCACCGGCTGCGTTCTCTTCGTTGACCGCCAGCGCGTACAGGTTGACCCAGTCCAGCGTGGTGAGCGGGTCGCGCATGGCCGCTTCGGGCTTGGATGAAAGCTCGCGGTACAGCGCCGGGGCGCGGCGCGACACATGCAGGCCACCGGGCAGGGTGCCTTCCTGGCGGATGCCCCGGGCGCAGCATTGCTGCATCGCGTCCCAGATCTCGCGCAGCTGGTCGCGGATCTCGTCTTCGCTGCGCCAGCACTTCTCGTTCTCGAACATCAGCTGGGCAATGCTCAGCCCACTACGTGCGGTCTGCGCCAGCAGCTCGTCGCCGCTCTTGAACGGGTAGGGCAGCGGGGTTTCATCGGGCACGATGCGGTCATCGGCCGCGTCGTCCTGGTTGACCACGAAGCCACCGCCCACCGAGTAGTAGTCGCGCGTGGCGATCACCTGGTCCTGCGCGTCGTACGCGGTGAAGCGCATGCCATTGGTGTGGTAGGGCAGCTTCTGGCGCTTGTTCAGACCCAGGTCGCGCTTCTCGTCGAAGGCGATCTCATGGGTGCCCATCAACCGGATGCGCTTGCTGCTGCGGATCCGCTCGAGCGTGCCGGGAATGATGTCCGGATCGATCAGGTTCGGTCGCTGGCCTTCCAGGCCCAGCAGCACGGCCTTGTCAGTGCCATGGCCGCGGCCGGTCAACGCCAGCGAGCCATACACGTCGGCGCGGATGCGCACCACGTCCTGCAGGCAGCCCGGGTCCAGCAGCCAGCGGTGCACGAAGCGTTCGGCGGCCTTCATCGGTCCTACGGTGTGCGAGGAGCTCGGGCCAATGCCGATCTTGAAAACGTCGAACGTGCTGACAGCCATGATTGCCAAACTGCGGGTATCGGATGGAGCACTATTCTATGCTGTCCGCGCCCGCCACCCTGGCTGCAACGCAACATATCGACCTTATGTTCATCCTGTACCAGCGCGACGACTGCCACCTCTGCGACCTGGCCCTTGCGGTCCTGGCCCAGGCCCGGGTCCCCGGGCTCGACAGTGTGTTCATCGATGATGAGGCGGCCCTGGAGGCCCGCTATGGCAGCCGCGTGCCGGTGCTGCGCGATGGGCTGGGGCGTGAGCTGGACTGGCCCTTCGATGCGTCCACCCTGTCGGCGTGGATGAGCGGGCACCGGTAGCGCCGGCCGTTGGCCGGCGCCACGGGAGGGATTACTTCGCCTGCAGCTTGACGACGGTGCTGATCGCGGTGTCGTCCGGGATGTTCTTGGTGTCTTTCCAGTCGTCACCGCCGCCCACGCCGAAGTCCAGGCGCTTGACCGTGGCCTTGCCGGTCAGCACCGGGTTGGGACCGGGCTTCCATTCGAAAGTGAAGGTAACTGGCTTGCTCACCCCGCGCAGTTCCAGCGTGCCATTGGCCACGTACTTGTCACCGCTCTTGGTGAAGCCTTTGGCGGTGTATCGGGCTGTGGCGAACTTGGCCACATTGAAGAATTCCGCACCCTGCAGCGTCGAATCGCGTTCGCTGTTGCCGGACGTTGCGCCGGCCAGTGGAATGGTCACGTCCAGCGTGCCGGCGGCGGGGTCGACCGGATCGAAGCTGACCTTGGTCGAGAAGCCGGGGAAGCTTCCCGTGAACACTTCACCGTCATATTTGGTGGCAAAAACCAACGTGGAGCCATTGTTGGCAACCTGCACGTAGTCGGCGGCCAGCACCGGGGCGGTGGCCATCAGGCCGGCCAGCGCGGCAGCCACGGCGGCGGGGGAGGTGAGCTTGATGTTCATCGTCAGTCCTTCTGGGGGGAGGCGAGCCAGCCCTGCGGCAGCATGCGCGCAAGCGTGGCATCGCGTTGGAAAAGGTGGTGGTACAAGGCAGCGCCGGCATGGGCGACCACCACGGCGATCAGCACCCAGAAGCCCCACTCATGGATGGCATGGGAAATATCGCGCGCGCCCGGGTTGGGCGCGACCAGCTTGGGCACGTCGACCAGCCCGAACCAGCGGAACGGCCGCAGGCCACTGGCCGAATCGTAGACCCAGCCCGACAACGGCAGCGCGAACATCAGCACGTACAGCAACCAGTGGGTGGCCGAGGCGGTGCGTTCCTGCCAGGTCGGGGTGCCGGGTACCGGTTCGGGCGCGCCGGCATACAGGCGCCAGCCCAGGCGCAGCGCCACCAGGGCCAGCACGGTGATGCCCAGCGATTTGTGCGCGGTGTAGACCCAGAAATACTTCGGGGTGCGTGGCAGTTCGCCCATGGTCAGGCCGACGATGCCGAGCAGGAGGATGAGCAGGGCGATCAGCCAGTGCAGTCCCTGGCTGACACTGCCCCAGCGGTCACGGGTGTTTCGGGTCGTCATGGCGAGCGCTTCCGGGCTGGCGAAGTAGAGGGAGTGTCGGAGTCGTCCATCGGTTCCGGAGTTCCCGGCGGGTCGACGGACGGTGTGTCCTGCGGATCGGTGGCACTGCGGTCGCGAAGGGCTTCGGCTTCGATGCGCAGCTGGACCTGGTCGCCGATCATCGACGGCCACGCATCCACCCCGAACGCGCTTCGGCTCAGGGTGGCGGTGGCTGAGAACCCGGCAGTACGGCGGAATGGCGGCATCGGGTGGCGCTTGACCGCGTTGAGCGTGACATCAAGCGCGACCTCGTGGCTGACCCCGCGCAGGGTCAGCTCACCGATCACCCGCGCATGGGTGGCATCGACGGGTTCGACGCGGGTGGAAACGAACCGGGCCTCGGGATGGCGCTCGGCATCGAGCAGGTTGCGCGCCAGCGCGGCCTTGTTCCATTTGTCATCGCCAAGATCCAGGCGTTGCAGCGGCACGCTGACCGTGAGCGTGGCGCTGCTCCAGTCGTCGGGATCGAAGGCAAGCACGCCTTCGCTGCCCGAGACGGTGCCCAGTGCCTGCGAGAAACCGGCGTGCTCCACCGCGAACAGCACCCGTGTATGCACCGGGTCGAGGCGGTAGGTATCGGGCGCGGCGCTCGCCGCCCAGGGGGCGGTACACAACAGCAGGGCAAGGGTCAGGCGCTTGGTCACGGCCGGCTCCGTTCAGGGCTGGGCCGATCATACGCGCTGCTCCGTGATGCCTGGCAGCACCATGGCTGCAACAGATCGTGGTGCGCCCCGCAGCGCGCGACCGGGGCGTTGTGCAGCGCACTGTGTGACAATCCCGGGCAACAGGGAGAACTCGATGGCGTTGAGCGCGCGCGGTTGGCGGGCAGGCATCGTGCTGCTGGCACTGGCGTTGTATGCGGTGCCGTCGGCGTTGTGGGCCGCAGGGACATCGGCAGAGACACCGCGCATGCGCCGCCTCGGCGCCGCCGAAGGCATGCCCTCGCGCATGGTGCTTGCCCTGGCGCAGGACCGTCAGGGCTACATCTGGGCCGCCACCGATGATGGCCTGGCCCGCATCGACGGCGTTGGCCTGCGGGTCTGGCGCAATGAACCCGACGATCCCGGCTCGCTGCCGGGCAACGAGATCGAGACGCTGCTGGTCGACCCGCTGGATCGGGTCTGGGTGGGCAGCAACGGCGTTGGCCTGAGCATGCTCGGGCCTGGCCGCGAACGCTTCGAGCGGTTCCCAGACCTCGACCAGCATTGCGAGGGGCAGTTCTGGTCGCTGGCGTATGCGGGCAAGGCCTTGTGGATCGGCACCAACCGCCATGGCATCTGCCGGCGGGAAGAGGACGGGACGCTGGTCCGCTACCAGGCCAACGCGGCCGATCCGGCAGCGCTTCCTGACGACACCATCTACAGCCTGCTGTCCGATCCTGCAGGCCATGTCTGGGTGGGTACCGGCAGTGGCGTGGCGCGCTGGGACGGCCGCGGCTTCACCCGGATCGCGCCGGCGGTGCTGGGCGGCAAAAGCGTGTTCCGGTTGACCCGCGACCCCGATGGCACGGTGTGGGCCGGTACCGAGGGCGGGCTGTTCCGGATCAGTCCCGATGGCGACGCGCGCCCGGCACCGTGGAAGGTGGGCGCCGATGTGCGTGCCGCCTCGGTCCTGCATGATCGCAATGGCGGCTACTGGCTGGGCACGGCCGACGGCCTGTATCGCGGCGATGATGCCCAGCTGCGCCTGCTGGCCGGCGATGGCGGCAGCGGATTCCTGACCGAACGCAGCGGCGTGCTGGACATGCTGCAGGACCACGAGGGGGGACTGTGGGTGGCCATGCTGACCCAGGGGCTGGCCTACCTCCCTCCGGACTGGAAGCGTTTCTCCACCTGGTACCAGCTCGATGGAAAACCCCTGGACAGTGCGTACCTGCTCGGGGCAGCTGCGGCAGGCAACGACTATTACGTCGCCGGGGCGCATGGGGTGTACCGGCTGGATGCGGGCGGAAGCCTGCACCAGATAGCCACTGAGAAGCAGATCGGCGTGGGAGCGGTCAGGTCGGTGTTGCCGCGCGCCGATGGTGCGCTCTGGCTCGGTCGGGCCGGAAGGCTGGGGCTGTTCCAGCCAAAGACCGGACAGCTGCGCGAGTGGAAGATCGGAGGCGGCGCGGATGTGCGCCAACGCATTGAGCTGATCCGCGAAGCGCCCAACGGTGATCTGTGGATGTCGATCACCAACTACGGCGTGCAGCGCCGCGATGCGCAGGGCAAGCTGCTCGACGACATCCGCATCGGTGACGGCCGCGGCTTGGTCGATGTGCCGGTGGAGCAGATGCTGTTCGATCCGCGCGGCGGGCTGTGGATCATGGGCGACATGGGCGAAACAGGCGAGATGGGGCTGCTGCGGTGGCAGAAGGACCGCTTTGAACGCGTGCCCGGCATTCCGCCCGGCAACCTCTTCGACATGGCTTGGGTCAGCGCCGATGAGGTCTGGATGGCGCGCAGTGGCGCACTGGAGCGCTACCGGTGGGACGGGCTCAGCATGACGCTGCGGGAACGGGTCGGTGCCGCGCAGGGAATGCCGCCGGTGTCGATGGGGGGTATCGCGCTTGGCCGTAACGGCCAGGTGTGGGCCACCACCACGCGTGGCCTGGTGTGCTGGCATTCCCGCGAACGTCGGCTGCGGCTGTACGGCGAGAAGGACGGGCTGCCGGATCGGGAATTCAGCGGACGCCCACCCGTGGTCGGTGCCGACGGCCGGGTGCTGGCCGTCACCGCGACCGGGTTGGTGGGTTTCGACCCGGATGCAGCAGACACGCCGCTGCCGCCTTCGCAACTGGTCATCGACAATATCCAGGTACGCCGCGACGATGCCGAAGGCCAGCAGTCGCTGCCGGTCAACGCGCCGCTGGTGCTGGGTCCGGGCGATCGCGATCTGATCATCTCGGCGCGCCTGCTGTCCTATGCCAGCCCGATGGGCAACCGCTACCGCTACCGCGTGTCCGGCTATGACCAGAACTGGGTGATGCAGAACGCAGATGGCGAACGCCTGCTGTCACGGTTGCCGCCAGGCCAGTACGCCATCGACGTGCAGGCCGCTCCCCCGCATGGGGAATGGACCCCGTCACGCACGATCACCGTGCAGGTACAGCCACCGTGGTGGCGCAGCAGCTGGGCCGTGCTGGGCTACGTGGTGCTGTGGCTGCTGCTGGTGGCCGCCGTGGCGGCGTTTGCCCGCGCCCGTCTGCGCCGCCGCCAGCAATGGCATCTGACCGTGCACAAGCAGCAGATCGCCGAACAGGCGTCGCAGGCCAAGAGCCGGTTCCTTGCCACGCTCGGCCATGAGGTGCGTACCCCCATGACCGGTGTGCTGGGCATGAGCGAACTGCTGCTGGCCACGCCACTGGACGAGCTGCAGCGCGGCTACGCCGCGTCCATCCAGCACGCCGGTACCCATCTGCTGCGGCTGGTCAATGACGCGCTGGATCTGGCCCGGATCGAAGCGGGGCGGCTGGAATTGGACATCCGGCCGTTTGACCTGATGTCGATGCTGGCCCAGGTCGAAACGCTCATGGAACCGATGGCACATCATCGCGGGCTGGCCTTCGAGCGCAGCTTCAACCTGCCCGGCCCGGTGCAGGTCAGTGGCGACGAGATGCGCGTGCGCCAGATCCTGATGAACCTGCTGGGCAATGCGATCAAGTTCACCGAACACGGCCATGTCGGTCTGGGCATCGAGCTGGTGCCGGGCGGGAGCGGTATCGAGCTGGAGGTCACCGACACCGGGCCAGGCATCAACCAGGACCAGCAGCAGCGCCTGTTCCACCGTTTCGAACAGGCGGACGGCCCGCGGACGGCGTCCCGCTATGGCGGCAGTGGCCTGGGCCTGGCGATCTGCCAGGAACTGGCCGTGGCGATGGGCGGACGCATCGCCATCGACTCCGCGCCCGGACAGGGGGCCCGCTTCATCGTGCACCTGCCGTTGCCGTGGACCGTGCGCCAGCGGCCCGCTGCGGATGCGCCGCTGCATGGCGCGCCGATTGCCCTGCCACCGTTGCGGATCCTGCTGGTGGAAGACGATGCCACCGTAGCCGACGTCATTGCCGGGCTGCTGCAGGCCCGCGGACACACGGTGGTGCATGCCCTGCACGGGTTGGCGGCGTTGTCGGAAGTGGCTGCCGGACGTTTCGACATCGGCCTGCTTGACCTGGACCTGCCCGCGCTGGATGGCATCGCCATCGCCGGGCAGCTGCGCGCCATGGGCTACGCGCTGCCGCTGATCGCGGTGACGGCGCGCTCGGATGCCTATGCCGAACAGCAGGTCCTCGCGGCCGGGTTCGATGGCTTCCTGCGCAAGCCGGTGACCGGCGACCTGCTGGTGGCCGCGATCGCGCAGGCGTGTGCCACCCGCCGCAGCCCGCCCGGGATGGTGGCCTCTCCATAGGCTGCGTATCAGAAATCGGCAAATTCAATTCAAAAATTGATTCACTGCTTTGTGACGTTTTTACGGGAACGCGGGTGCGCGCTGGCCGCGATCGCCCTACCGTGGCCGCAATGAGAACGATGATGGTGCGGTAGACGGTGACGCCTCCGCGAGAGGCCCTGCGCGGGCAGCCCGTAGCCTTGCTCCTGGCCCTGCTGCTGATGTGGCCGGCAGCAGGCCATGCGGGTGTCGTACATGTGCCATCGCCGCGCCTGCTCGGCATGGCCGACGGCCTGCACGACCCCAACGTTCGCGAAATCGCTGAAGACGCTTCCGGCTACCTGTGGCTGGCGGGCAGCGACGGCCTGATGCGCTTCGACGGCCAGCGGTACCGGCTGTGGCGCCTCGAGGATGGCTTGCCGGATGTCGACCTGCGCACGCTCCACGTGGATGCCCTCGACCGGCTCTGGGTGGGAACGGCCAGTGCGGGGCTGATCATGATGGGCGCTGATCGTAGTGGGTTCCAGCGGCTGCCCGCATCTGCCCCGTCAGCGCTGCGCCAGGGGCTGCTGCGCCAGGTGCACAGCAGCGGCGACGGCCGGATCTGGGCCATTGGAAGCGACCATCGGCTCTATCGGCGGGCACCACGCGACGCGCAGTGGGCGTTGCAGCCGCTGCCGCAGGAGGGTGGCCTGGTCATGGCACTCGCGCGCGACAGCGCAGGTGCGTTGTGGGTGGCCCAGGCCGCATCGCTTTGGCGATGGGATGGCACACGGCTGGCCCGGATGGCGTTGCCGGCCGGATCCGCAGCGCCGATCCGTTCGCTCTGGGCCGATCCACGCGGGGGAATTGAAGTCACCTCGGCGCATGGCACCTGGGCAACGGATAGCGCAGCAGGTGCCTACATTCGGCCGCTCCGCGCACGCAGCGTGCTGCGCAGTGCGGACGGCGTGCTCTGGCAGCAACAGGGCGCGGCGCTGCTGCGGCAGGAAGCCGGCGCCAGCCTGCCGTGGACGCTGCAACCCGCGCCAGGCGCCGCGCCGGGGCCGGTGGTGATCCGCCAGGCGCTGGAAGACCGCAACGGTGACCTGTGGTGGGTAAGTGAGCAGCACGGCGTATGGTGGTTGTCGGCCCGCTGGCGGCAGTTCACGGCCTTGCCCGCCACCGCCGACAGCGGGTCGGGAAACGGCAGTCACTACGCACTGGGCCTGGCCGCATCGGGAACGCACCACGCGTGGGTTGCGGGCAGTCGCGGGCACCTGCAGCGCCTTGACCTGCGTACCGGACGCGGCCGTGACGTGCTCCGGTTCCCACATGCCGGCGTCAGCGCGCTCCCGGTGGGCGTGGCCGAAGATGCCCAGGGACGGGTCTGGGTCGCCAGTGCCGACCGGTTGCTGCGCCATGACCCGCAGCGGCGCAGCCAACGCGACTGGGGGCTCGGATTGGGCACGGACCAAGGGCCCATCCACCTGCAGATATGCGCGAACGGCGATGTCTGGCTCGCGCACCCTGGAGCGATCCAACGGTGGTCGACGGACGGCAAGCGGCTGCACAGTGCGGCACCGCAGCAGGTGGGGCTTAGGCAGGACGTTCTGCTACGGCAGCTGTTGTGCACGCGTGATGGCGAGGTATGGGCCACCGATCCGCAAGGCGTGATGCGCTGGTCTGTTGCACGCGAGCGCTTCGAGCCGGTCCCGGGCGATGGCGACGGGACCGTGTCGGCCATCGCCGAAGCCGACGATGGCACGCTGTGGGTCAGCCGCCTGGGCTTCCTGGAGCAGTACCGTCTGGCGCAGGGACGGTTGCATCGAGAACGTCGCGTTGGCGCCGCCGAGGGGTACCCGCAACTGCGTGCCAACGCGCTGGTGGTGGGCGCCGATGGCGTGGCGTGGGCCGGGGCCGCGCGCGGCGTGCTGCGGGTGGATCCGCACGCGGGTGAGGTGGGGGTGCTGGACACCGCACAGGGCCTGCCCGTGCAGGAGGTGCTTCCGCAGCGGCTGCTTCGGTTGGGCTCGGGCGCGTTGGTGGCAGGCGTGCGCGAAGGCGGACTGCTGGCGTTCGACCCGCGCGCGCTTCGCGCCCCGGCAACGGTGCCGGTTCTGGTGCTCGATGCAATGAGCCGTCGTCGGCATGGACGGGTGATCCAGGTGCCGATCGCCGCACCGCCGGTGATCCTGGGCACCGGGGACCGCCACGTGCGGGTCGCGGTGAACCTGCTCGGTCGTGGCGATCCTGATCGCATCCAGTACCACTTCCGCCTGCTGGGACACGACCCGGCATGGGTCGACACCGGCCCCGTGGCGCAGCGCCTTTTCACCCGCCTGCCGGTCGGTGAGCACTCCCTGCTGGTGAAGGCGCGGCACGCCGGGGGGCCGTGGTCGGCGGTGCGTCAGCTGCCGTTGCGCGTGGTGCCCCGGTGGTGGGAAACAACAACCGGTCGTGTCGCCCTGGCTGCCGCGATCTGCGCAGCGCTGATGGGGGGAGCGCGGCTGCACTACCGCCGGCAGCGGCGACGCGCGCAGCGGCGCCAGGCGCGTGCGCACCGCCTGCGGGCGGAGCAGGATTCGATGCAGCGCACCCGCTTCCTGGCCGAACTGGGCCGCCGGGTGCGTGCGCCGTTGACGCCGGTACTCGGCTGGAGCGAGCTGCTGCTGCAGTCGCCGTTGTCGGGCGTGCAGCGCGAGCAGGTCGGCAGCCTGCAGCAGGCGGGGCACCACCTGCTGCAGTTGATGGACGATGCGCTGGACCTGGCCGGTATCGAATCAGGCCGCCTGCGGCTGCACCCAGCGCCCTTCGTGCTGGTGGAGGTCATGCGTGAGCTGCATGCGCTGCTGCTGCCGGTGGCGCGGCGCAAGGCATTGCTGCTGCATTGGACCAGCACGTTGCCAGCGGGCGCCTGCTTCCACGGCGACGTGCAGCGCCTGCGCCAGATTCTGCTGAACCTGCTGGGCAACGCCCTCAAGTTCACCGCGCATGGGCAGGTCAGCCTGAGCGCACGCACCGGGCCGGAGGATCGCGGGCTGGTGCTGTGTGTGTCCGACACCGGCCCGGGGATGAGCCCGGCGCAGGTGCGGCGGCTGTTCCAGCGCTTCAGCCAGGTCGAAACGGCAGACACCGCCGCCCACCCTGGCGGCAGCGGGCTGGGACTGGCCATCAGCCGGGACCTGGCACATGCCATGGGCGGACGCCTGGACGTCGACAGCCAGCGCGGGCGTGGCACCCAGTTCGAGTTGACACTGCCGTGGCCGGCGCTTGCACCCGCCGCGGCGCCCGCCGCGCCGCGCCGCACCGCGTGCGCTGCCGTGCCATCGCGCGCCTTGCGTGTGATGGTGCTGCTGCCGGCGACCGAACCGGACGCTGTCGAGGTGGTGTGTGCGCTGCTGCGTTCCCAGGGCCACCGGGTGGTGGCGGTCGAGAATGCAGACGCGTGGGTACGCGACGTCGATCCCGGGCCCTGGGATCTCATCGCGGCTGATCCGGACATGGTGGTGGCGGGCGGGCGGCTGAGTGCACGCCTGCCCTGGTTGTGGCCGGGGGTGCGGCGCGTGGCGCTTACGCCACGCGCCGATGCCTGCGCCGAGCGCGATGCACGCGCGGGCGGGTTCGATGGTTTCCTGCGCCTGCCGGTGACCGGGGCGCGGTTGGCTGCCGCGGTGACGGGCGCATGATCGGCCCCCTGCAGGGCCTGCTGCTGGCGCTGCTGCTGCTTGCGTCATCGGTACGCGCGGCGCCCCCCATGGCGCTGCGCTTCACCACCGCCGACGGGTTGCCGTCCAACGCGGTGCACCAGATGGTGGAAGACCGCGACGGCTACCTGTGGTTCGCCACCGATGATGGCTTGGCCCGCTTCGATGGCCAGCGCTTCCGGATCTGGCGGATGGAGCAGGGGTTGGCCGACAACCAGTTGCTGTCGATGGCGGCGGATGCGCAGGACCGGTTGTGGATCGGGACGGGGCAGGGCCACCTCATGCGCCTGTCGGCCGACCGCAGCCACATCGAGCGCTTCGACAGCGCGCGTTTTCCGGCCCTGGCGGGCGTGGCGATCGGTGCCGTGCTGCCAACGCCGGAGGGCGTGGTGTGGTTCGGTACGCGCGACGCGGGTCTGTTCCGGCTGGACCCGGGCCACCGGCTGCGTCAATACCTGCCCACCGTGAACGCGGACGGCCTGCCGGACCGTCGCGTCGACCACCTGGCGTTGGCGGCCGACGGCACGCTCTGGGTGGGAACGCCGCGCGGCCTGGCCCGCTGGAGGAACGGTCGCTTCCTGCCGCCGCCCACGATGCTGGCCACTGCGCCGGTCAGCGCGCTGCTGGTGGATGCCGGGCAGCGGCTGTGGGTAGCCGGCGCGGCAGGCCCGTGGCGCGCCTCGGACGAGGGGCGGCTGGAACCGGTGGATGCACCGGTGGGAACGCGCGCGCTGGGCGCGTCGCGCAGCGGCGGACCGTGGCTGGGCGAGGACGCCCGGGTGTGGAAGAGCGGAGGCGGTCAGCTGCCCGGGGCGGGCATCGCACCGTTGGGCAGCGCCGATGTGCCCCGGTTCCGCACGGCCCTGGAAGATCGCCACGGCAGCCTCTGGTTGCTGGGGCGGCACATGGGAGTGTGGCGGCTGCCCCCGCACTGGCAGCACTTCATGTCGCTTGATGCGGCGCCGCAGGAAATGCCGGCGATCAACGGGGTGCATCTGGCTCCTGACGCGCCGCCGCTGGCGCTCGCCTGCGCCGATGGCAGCCGCTGGCGTCTGGATGGCACGGGGATCGAGCGGCAGCTGCCTGGCGGCACCGGCGCCCGACAGTGGCGCTGGGGTGCGGCCGACCAGGCGCCGCCGCCCGGTCCGTTGGCCCTGCATTGCGATACAGGCAACGGCATCTGGTGGGGAGGTCGTCATGGCCTGACGCGGTGGGCGGACGGCCGCTTCCATCCCGTTGTCGGTGTCGACGGCGAGGTCAGCGCGCTGCACCTGGCCGAGGACGGCGCCTTGTGGGTGGCCAGTGCGGGTACGGTGCGGCGCTATCTCATCCAGGACGGCGTGGCCCGGCCCGGCGTGCAGATTGATGCACGCCAGGGACTGCCGTCGCTGCGGTTGGCGTCGCTGGCCAGCGACGCACAGGGCGCGTTGTGGGCCAGCAGCGCGCGTGGCCTGCTGCGTCTTCGCCCCCGCGAGGGCCAGGTGCGGCTGTACACGCGAAGCGAAGGGGTACCCGATGCCGTGTTCAATGCACAGCTGCAGGCCGATGGATCGACCATGCTGGCCGTGGATGCACACGGCCGCAGGGTGCGGTTCGACCCGGTGGGCCTGGCCGCGTGCAGGGGGGAGCCGGCGCTGGTGGTGGAGCGTGTGCAACTGCATCGTGGCGGACTGCTGCAGGTACTGCCTTCCAAGGCGGTGCTCCACCTGCAGCCGGACGATCGGGATATCCAGGTCAGCGTCCGCTTGCTCGGCGCTGGGATGCACGCGCGCCAGCAGTACCGGTTCCGGCTGTGCGGCCTGGACCGGGAATGGATCCGGGTGGGCCGCAGCGGGACCCGCGGTTTCCCGCGACTGCCACCCGGCGAGCACCGCCTGGAGTTCCAGGCACGATTGCCCGACGGCAGCTGGTCATCAACCCGCTCATTGCTGCTGCAGGTGGAGCGCAGCGGCTGGCACCACCCGGCGCTGGTGGGCGCCCGGATATCGGCGGGCGCGCTGCTGCTCGGCGGCGGGGCATGGGCGGCGGTACGCGGTGTCGCGCGCGGGCGGCGGGCGCAGGTCTCCGCACAGGGCCTGTCGCTGGCGCTGCGCTCGGCGCAGGCCAAATCGCACTACCTGGCCAACCTCGGCCATGAGGTGCGCACACCGCTCACGGGGATCCTGGGCATGGCCGAACTGCTGCTGTCATCGCCCCTGCATGCGGCCCAGCGGCAGCCGTTGGAGCGGATCCTGCGGAGCGGACATGCGCTGCTGGAGCGGGTCAACCACGCATTGGACGAGGCCCGCCTGGAGGCCGGATGTACGCCCCTGCAGGCGGCCGATTTCGAGGTGGGCGCCGTCCACCGGCAATGGTTGGCACGCCAGCTGCTGCCATCCTGCCGCCGTGGCACCGCGCTGGCCTTGTGCCTGCAGGTGGAGGGCGACGCACGCGCGCACGGCGATGCGCTGCGACTGGGGCAACTGCTCGATGCGGTCACGCGCGTGCTGGGCCGGCACACCGGCGCGGGGCACGTGGTGCTGGAGGTTGCCTGGCGACCCGGGCGCGAGGGGCTGCTGTGGCGGTTCACCGCCGGCGGGCGCGCTGCGTACCCGCCGGGCCGCGGCGCCGGGAGCGCCGCGCCGACGCCGTCCGTCGCGTCCCTGCGCCTGGCGTTGGCTACTGCCGAACGCCTGGCCGGCGCTCTCGGCGGCACCCTGCGCGTGCATGCAACGGCAGGCAGGCAATGGCACGTGCAGGTGGGGATACCCATGCCGGCGGTGGCGCCGCTGCACCGTGGCCGGGTGCTGCTGGTGGACGAGGACGCCGCCGCTGCCCTTGCAGTCAGTGCACTGCTGACCGCGCAGGGCTGGGAGCCGGTGCATGCGGCGCACGCGCTGGCAGGGTTGACCGAACTGGCGGCGGGCCGGTTCGACCTGGTGCTGGTGGACCTGGACCTGTCCGGCATCGATGGGTTGACCCTGATCGGCCTGCTGCCCGGGCGGAACGTGTCCGCTCCGGTGCTGGCGATGAGCCGGCAACCCTCCGCCGGCCTGACCGGGCGGGTGCGGGCTGCCGGTGGCGCGGGGCTCCTGCCCAAGCCGGTCACGGCCGCGGCGCTGCGCCGGGCACTGCAGCAGGCGGGCGTGCCCTGACGGTTCGTTCCCATCCGGCGAACCGTTTACCATCCACCCCGTGACTTGGGCTTTCTGCGACAAGTCCGGCCCCATCTGCACGTCATCGGTTGATCCCGACCCGCTCCAGGAGATTGCTTGGTGTTGCCTACGCGTTGGCTGCTCCTGTTCGGGATGCTGTACATGTGGCCGTGGCTGGTGGCAGCGCAGCCGGTTCCGCCAACGCCGCGCCAGCTGACCGTGTTCGATGGTCTGCCGTCCAATACCGTCAACCGCATGGCCGAAGACGGGTACGGCTACCTGTGGTTGGCCACCAACGATGGCCTGGCCCGGTTCGACGGCCGCAATTACCGGGTCTGGCGCGCCGAGGATGGTCTTCGCGACAACATGGTGTGGAGCGTGCACGTGGATGCGCGCAACCAGTTGTGGGTCGGTACCGAGAATGCCGGGCTGGCGATGATGTCGGCCGACCGCCGCGAACTTCGCTTCTTCGACCGTGCCAGCAACCCGGTGATCGGCAGCAATACGATCTGGAGCCTGGCCTCCACCGGTGACGGGGCGCTGTGGTTCGGCACCTACGAAGGCGGCCTGCACCGGCTCGACCGCAATGGCGTGATCACCCGCTTCATGCCGGAACCCGGCAACCGGCGCAGCCTGCCGGCCGCGTCGGTCACGCATATGGCCACCACCCGTGACGGCAGCCTGTGGGTCGGTACCAAGGCGGGGCTGGCGCGTTGGACCGGGCGCGACTTCGAGCGGGTGCCCGCGTCGAAGCTGCCCACGCCCCTGGTCAACGGGCTGACCGCCGAGCTGGATGGCAGCCTGTGGATCAGCACCAATGCCGGTACGGTGGTTCGCCGGGCAGACGGCAGCTTCGCCCCGGCGCCCTGGAAGGTGGATGCCGGCGACCAGGTACTGGGCATGATGCTGCGCGACGAGCAGGGCGGTTATTGGCTCGACACCCGTTCGGGTCTCGGGCGTGCCTACCAGGGCCGCTTCCAGCAGGTGCCCCTGTACAGCGCGGTGGCCCGTGGCCAGGTGCGGCCCAACTGGACCGGCGCGTACGAAGACCGCGAAGGCGGGATCTGGCTGGCCAGTACCAACAGTGGCCTGTGGCATCTGCTGCCGCGCTGGTGGCAGTTCTCGGTGCTGTCGCGGCTGGAGGATGACCCGGCCTCGCTTCGCAACGGCTACGTGCTGGGCATGGCCGCATCGGCCAATGGCGGTGTGTGGGCCGTGGGCACCCATGGCGCACTGGACCGCTTCGATCCGGTCACGGGCAAGGTGGACCAGCACCGGACCTGGGTGGATGGTCCCCAGTGGCTGTTGTCGGTGCTGGAAGACCCGCGTGGCCATGTCTGGATCGGATCGCACGAAGCGCTCCTGCGCTACGACCCGGGTACCGGCTCCCTGCAACGCTGGAGCAGCGATGCCGGTGCCGATGCCGCCATGGAAGGCGACGTGGATGCGCTGGCGCTCTGCGACGGTGGCGGGGTCTGGAGCGCTGCGTCCGGCGGGCTGCAGCAGCGCGCCTTGGACGGCGGCGTGCGGCAGCGGATCGCGGCCGGCACGGGCGGGTTTGCGCCCGGACAGCTGGTCCTGGATCTCATGTGCGGTCCGCAGGACCATCTCTGGGTGGCCACCAACCAGGGCCTGCTGCAGTGGGTGCCGGCACGTGCGCGGTTCGAGGCGGTGCCCGGCGCGGCAGCTGTCGCCAGTCATGCCCTGGCGTCGGCCGACGACGGCTCCATGTGGGTATCGGAAGAAGGCCGCCTGATCCGCTACCGCTGGAACGGGAAGCGCCTCGAGCGAGAGGCCCAGGTCGGGCCGGAAGAAGGCTTCCCGCAGCTGTCGGCGACGGGATTGGTGGTGGACGCCCAGGACATCGTGTGGGCCGCCAGCTCGCGTGGCCTGATCCGCGTCGATCCCAACCAGGGCAGCGTGCGCCAGTACGGCGTGCGCGATGGGCTGCCCAGCCAGGAGTTCCGCCGCAGCACGCTGGTGCGCACGGCCAGCAACCACATCGTCGGCGGCACGCCGGCCGGGGTGGTGCTGTTCGATCCGGACCAGGTGCGCCCGGCGACCCGGCGCGCACCGCTGGTGATTGAACGTGTCGAGGTGCGCCGTGGCGAGCGGGTGCTGGACCTGACCCACCTGGCGCCGCTGGAAATCGCCGACGCCGACCGCGACCTTCGCATCGTGGCGCGGCTGTTGTCCTTCGCCGACTCATCGTCCAACAGCTATCGCTATCGCCTGGCCGGCTACGATCCGGATTGGGTGGAAGTGGGGCCGGGCGGCGAACGTGTGTTCTCGCGACTGCCGCCCGGGCGCTATCGACTGGAGGTGCAGGCGCGCTCGGCCGACCTGGTCTGGTCGCGGGTGCAGGTACTGGAGTTCCGCGTGATGCCGCCCTGGTGGCGCAGCGTATCGGGGCTGCTGGTGATGGCCTCGATCGCCTTGCTGCTCATGAGCCTGTTCGCCTGGTTGTACCGGCGCCGCGTGCAACGCCGCCATGCTTACCAGCTGGCCCTGCACAAGCAGGAACTGGCCGAACAGGCATCGGCCGCCAAGACGCGCTTCCTGGCCAACCTGGGTCATGAAGTGCGCACGCCGATGACCGGCGTGCTGGGCATGAGCGAGCTGCTGCTGGGCTCGCCGTTGAACCCGCAGCAGCGCAGCTACACCGAATCGATCCGACATGCCGGCGAGCACCTGCTGCACCTGGTGAACGACGCGCTGGATCTGGCGCGGATCGAATCGGGGCGGCTGCAGTTGCAGGCGCAGCCGTTCGCGCTGCAGGGGGTCATTGATGATGCATGCACCCTGATGGCCGCGCTGGCCGAGCAGAAGGGGCTGCGCTTCGTGGTGGACAACGAACTGGCCGCTGGCCTGTGCAGCGTGGGTGATGCGGTGCGCGTCCGGCAGATCCTGCTCAACCTGCTGGGCAACGCGGTGAAGTTCACCAGCAACGGCGAAGTGCGGTTGAAGGTGCGCGCGCTGGCGCCGTCGCGCGGGCTTTACTTCGAAGTCTCCGACACCGGGCCCGGCATCAGCAGCGACCAGCAGCAGCGTCTGTTCCGGCGCTTCGAGCAGGCCGATGGTGCGCGCACCGCTGCGCAATACGGTGGCAGCGGCCTGGGCCTGGCGATCTGCCGCGAGCTGGCGCTGGCCATGCAGGGCCAGATCGGGGTGGAAAGCCAGTTGGGCGTGGGCACGCGCTTCAGCGTGACCCTGCCGCTGCCGCTGCAGATGGCCGACGCCACGGTCGGGAGTGCCGGCGTTGCCGAGGGTCACCCCCTGCCGCCACTGCGCCTGCTGCTGGTCGAGGACGACGACACCGTGGCCAGCGTGATCATCGGCCTGCTGAGCGCGCGCGGGCACGAGGTGGTGCACGCCGCGCACGCGTTGGCAGCGCTGCGCGAAGTGAGCGACGCGTCCTTCGACGTGGTGCTGCTGGATCTTGACCTGCCCGGCCTGGGCGGCATGGAGCTGGCCGGGCACCTGCGCAACCAGGGTTATGCGATGCCGTTGCTGGCGGTGACGGCGCGGACCGACCCGGGCATCGAACAGCGGGTGCGCGAGGCGGGCTTCCAGGGCTTCCTGCGCAAGCCGGTGACCGGTGACCTGCTGGAGCAGGCGATCGCGCGGGTGGTGGTGGAGGGGCGTGGGTAACAGCAATGGCCGGTGTTGCCGGCCACAAAATGTCATCGGACCAACGGTCCGCTGCTACCGGGGTCGCCTATTCGGCGACCTCTTCCACGTCCCGGGGAGAGGGGCGGGCGTCCGGCAGCTGCCAGAAGATGACGGTGGAGGTGAGCGTGATCGCGCCCACGCACACGAACGTAGCGTGCAGTGCAGCGGTGGCGCCGTGCAGGGTGTCCAGGTGCTCGAACGCGGCCAGCAGGCTGCCCGCGGCCGCGGCGCCGAAGCCGGTGGCCAGCATCATCACCATCGACAGCAGGCTGTTGCCCGAGCTGGCGAAATCACGGTCCAGGTCACGCAGGGTCACGGTGTTCATCACGGTGAACTGCAACGAATTGACTGCGCCGAACACCGCCAGCTGCACCACGCGCAGCCACATCGGCTGGCCGGGCACCATGAAGATGAAACTGGCCATGGCCAACCCGACCAGCACGGTGTTGACCATCAGCACCCGGCGATAGCCGAAACGTTCCACCAGCTTGACCGCGTAGCGCTTGGACAGCATGCCGGCGGCTGCTACGGGAATCATCAACAGCCCGGCGTTCATCGGGCTCATGCCCATGCCCACCTGCAGCAGCAGGGGGATCAGCAACGGCATGGCGCTGCTGCCGATCCGCGAGAACAGGTTGCCGAGGATGCCGATGCGGTAGCTGGGCACGTGGAACAGCGCCAGCGAAAACAGCGGCGCGGTGGAGTTGGCCGCGTGCAGCCAGTAGCCGACCAGCGCAGCCAGCCCGGCCACGGTCATCAACATCACCAGCGCGTGCGGGGTGGCCATGCCGGAGATCCCATCCAGCGCCAGCGACAGCACCACCATGCCGAACGCCAGCATGAGGTAGCCGGCGATGTCGAAGCGGGTGCGGTGTTCGGCGTAGTGGTCGGGCATGATCTTCAGCGCGGCCACGTAGCCGATCACGCCGATGGGCAGGTTGATCAGGAACACCCAGTGCCAGGACGCCACTTCCACCAGCCAGCCGCCCAGGGTGGGGCCGATCAAGGGTCCCACCAGCGCAGGGATGGCGATGAAACTCATGGCGCGCAGGAACTGTTCGCGTGATACCGAGCGCATCACCGCCAGGCGCCCGACCGGCAGCAGCATCGCGCCGCCCACGCCCTGCAGCACGCGGGCGGCAACCAGCTGGTGCAGGGTTTGCGCCAGCGCGCAGGCGAGCGAACCGAGGGTGAACAGGATGATCGCCGCCAGGAACGTGCGGCGGGTACCGAAGCGGTCGGCGATCCAGCCGGAGGCGGGAATGAAGGTTGCCACCGCCAGCGCGTAGCTGAACACCACCGACTGCATCTGCAGTGGGCTTTCACCCAGGCTGCGGGCCATGGCGGGCAGGGCGGTGTTGACGATGGTCGAATCCAGCATCTGCATGAAGATCGCCAGCGACACCAGCCACAACAGGGGCCGGAACGAGGCGTAGCTGGGGGTCGTCATCGTGTGCACCTTCGTCAACGAGGTGCACATGATCGCACGGGGGGTGTGTATGCCGGGCCGTCAGCGCGCGCTCAACCGGTGCACCGCCTCGACAAGTACCTGCACGTGTTCGGGATTCATGTCCGGCGACATGCCGTGGCCGAGGTTGAACACGTGGCCCTCGCGCGAGCCGCCGTTGCCGCGCGCGTAGCTGTCCAGCACCTGCCCGGCGGCACGTTCGATCGCCTCCGGGTTGCCGTACAACGTGGCTGGATCCAGATTGCCCTGCAGCGCCACGCGGCCGCCGGTGCGCGCTGCCGCGTCGGCCAGGTCCAGGGTCCAGTCCACGCCCAGCGCATCGGCGCCGGTGTCGGCCAGGTCGGCCAGGTGCAGGCCGGTACCCTTGCCGAACAGGATCAGCGGGGTGCGCTGGTCGCCGTCGCCGCGCTCCAGTTCACGCGCGATGCGGGTCAGGTAGCGCAGCGAGAACTCGCGGTACATGGACGGGCTGAGCACGCCGCCCCAGGTATCGAACACCTGCAGCACCTGCGCGCCCGCCGCGCGCTGGGCAGCCAGGTAGGCAACCACCGCATCGGTCACCACCGACAGCAGCTGGTGCAGTGCGGCCGGCTCGTTCAGGGCCATGGCCTTGATGCGTGCGAAATCCTTGCTGCCGCCGCCTTCGACCATGTAGCAGGCCAGCGTCCACGGGCTGCCGGAGAAACCGATCAGCGGCACGCGGCCGTCCAGCTCACGGCGGATCACGCGCACCGCATCCATCACGTAGCGCAGCTCGGTTTCCATGTCCGGCACCGCCAGCCTGGCGATGGCGGCAGTATCGCGGACCGGGTGGCGGAACTTCGGGCCCTCGCCTTCGACGAAGTACAGCTCCAGGCCCATCGCATCGGGAATGGTCAGGATGTCCGAGAACAGGATCGCCGCGTCCAGGTCGAACCGGCGCAGCGGCTGCAGGGTGACTTCGCAGGCGATTTCCGGGTTCTTGGCCATGGCCAGGAAGCTGCCGGCCTTGGCGCGGGTGGCGCGGTATTCGGGCAGGTAGCGGCCAGCCTGGCGCATCAGCCAGACGGGGGTGCAGTCCACCGGTTCGCGGCGCAGGGCGCGCAGCAGGCGATCGTGGCGGGAGGGGCTGGTCACGGGTTGCTTCCTTGGAATCGGGTGGCGCAGGGCCAGGGGGAGGCGGGCCGCTCAGCGCGGCGGCACACCGCTGGTATAGGTGATCTGGTAACCGCGCTTGAGCTCGGTGTCGCGCGCCTTTTCAAACGCGGCTTCTGCCTGGGCCTGTTCCGCGAAGAACTGGCGGTGCAGCTTGGCGTGCCTGCCGACCTGGCCCGACTCGCGCAGCAGCTCCCAGCCGCCGAACAGGTCCGGTTGCAGGGTGAGCTGGAGGTAGCCGGTCGGATCGGTGCCGTTGACAGGTTGCTGCAGGAAGATGCGCATGGCCGCGATTGTAGCCGCGAACCGGCAACACGGCCGTCACCGGCCCGCGGGGCGGGCGCGACAGACGGTCGCGGCTCAGCCGGTGGCCAGCACGCGCAGCACGTCGGCCTCGTCTACGTCGGCCACTACCTCGGCGCGGCCGATGCCCCGCCACAGCACCAGGCGCAGGCGCCCGGCCACGTTCTTCTTGTCCAGCCGCATGCGCGCCAGCAGTGCCTCGGGCGCCAGGCCGGCCGGAATGGCAACCGGCAGCTCGTAGCGCAGCAGCAGCTCGCGCAGGCGGGTGGTGTCGTCCTCGTGGCTCATGCCCAGCTGGGCCGACAGCCGCGCAGCCAGCACCATGCCCACCGCCACCGCTTCGCCATGGTTGAGGTTGTCGTTGCCTGGCGCGCCGTAGCCCTGTTCGGTCTCGATCGCATGGCCAAAGGTGTGGCCCAGGTTCAGCAGCGCGCGCTCGCCGCGCTCGAGCGGATCGCGCGCGACGATCTCTGCCTTGTGTTCGCAGCTGCGCGCGATGGCCTGGGCCAGCGCCGCATCGTCGCCGGCCAGCAGCGCGGCGTGTTCGGCCTGCAGCCACTGGAAGAACAGTGGGTCGCGGATCGCGCCGTACTTGATCACCTCGGCCAGGCCGGCGCGCAGTTCACGCGCCGGCAGGGTGCGCAGCGCGACGGTATCGGCGATCACCGCGCGCGGCGGGTGGAAGGCGCCCACCAGGTTCTTGCCTTCGGGAATGTCCACCGCGGTCTTGCCGCCGACCGACGAGTCGACCATCGCCAGCAGCGAGGTCGGCAGCTGCACGCAATCCACCCCGCGCATCCAGCAGGCCGCGGCAAACCCGGCCAGGTCGCCGGCCACGCCGCCGCCCAGGGCCATCACGCACGCATCGCGGGTGGCGCCCAGCGATGCCAGCGCGGTGATCGCCGCGCCGAAGTTGGCCAGCGTCTTGGAGGCTTCGCCAGCCGGCAGCACCAGTTCGCCGATCAGCAGTCCGGGGCGTGCATCCAGCAGCGCCTGCTTGACCCCGGCCAGATACAGCGGGGCGACGGACGAATCGCTGAGCAGCAGCACGTGGCGGCCGCGCACGTGGTGCGCCAGCAGCTCGCCCTGGCCAAGCAGGCCGGGGCCGATATGGATGGTGTAGGGGGTGTCGCCGCCAACGGCGACGGTGCGGGGGGACGCGGTCATGCGGAAGGTTCCAGTCGCTGCCATTGCGAGGCCAGGCGCAGCACCAGCTGCGCGGTTGCCTCGCTGGGCGTGTACAGATCGGTATCGAGGGTAAGGTCGGCCAGGCCCTGGTACAGCGGATCGCGCAGGCTCGCCATCTCGTGCAGCACCTGCTCGCGGTCGGGCCGCTGCAGCAGGGGCCGGGCGCGGTCGCGCGCCAGCCGCTCCAGCTGCGCCGGCACGCTCACCCGCAGGTAGACCACGAAGCCACGCCGTGCGATCGCCTCGCGGTTGCCGGCATCGAGCACGGCGCCACCGCCGGTGGAGATCAGCTGCCCCTTCCCGGCCAGAAGCTGCTGCAGCACCTGGCGTTCGTGCTGGCGGAAGCCGGCTTCGCCCGAGTGCTCGAAGATGGTCGGAATACTGGCCCCTGCCGCGTCGACGATGGCCTGGTCGGCATCGACGAAGTCCAGCGTGAAGCGCTCGGCCAAGCGGCGGCCGATGCAGGTCTTGCCGGCGCCCATCGGGCCAATCAGGATCAGGTTCGGAGCGGGATTCATTACCCGGAATGCTAACACCTCCGTGTCGCCGCCTTTACGTCCGGGACCCCATGGTGGGCGGTGCGGAATGTCCCGCGCGCAGCCGGAGTACGCCCATGTCAGTGGCCAAAATCATCGAGATCAATGCCTCCTCGCCCACCAGCGTCGAAGACGCGGTCCGCAGCGGCCTGAAGAAGGTGTCCGAAACGGTCAAGGGCATCCAGGGGGCGTGGATCAACGAGACCAAGGTGGTCACCGACGGCCAGGGCAACATCACCGAGTGGCGGGTCAACCTGCGCGTGACCTTCCTGGTCAGCTGACGATCCGGCGCTGGTCATCCAGCACCACCACGCGGTCGGCCAGCGCCGGCAGCGTGCGCAGTGCCTGCCGGCTGACCCGCTCGTAGTACTGCACGAACCTTTCCAGCTGGGCGCGGCTCATGCTGCTGCGCTCGGGCTGGGCGGCCTGCAGGTTCTGCTCCTGCTGCCAGCGCCAGCGCGGCACTACCGCGAAATCCGGCGGCTGCAGGAACCACAGCCGGTCACAGCGCTGCCACAGCGCCGGATACTGCCCGGCAAGGGCCTGATTGCACCAGCGGCGCCAGCGGCCATCGGCGTCAGCCTCGCGTTCGAGCGCATTGAGCGGGGTATCCAGTTCGCTGTCGGCCTGTGCCGGCGTGCCCAGGAACCAGCCTTCGAACACCAGCAGGTCCAGTGGTTCGTGACACTGCGGCCATTGCGCTTCCCGCACGCGTTCGTCGGCAAGCTTGTCAAAACGCGGCAGCGCCACCGGCTGTCGCGCGGTGATCGCCTCCAGCGTGGCATGGGCAAGCGGCAGGTCATGCGTGCCGGGTGGCCCACGGGTCAGCAGCAGCGGGTGCACCTGCCGCGCCAGGCGTTGGCGTTGGGCACGGGTGAGGTAGAAGTCATCGATGGACACTGCCGCCGCGCGCAGCCCGCGTTGCTGGGCCAGGCCCACCACCTGGGCGGCCAGCGTCGATTTGCCGCTGCCCTGCAGGCCGCTGATCGCCAATACTGGCACCGTGGCCGTCACGGCCAACGCATCATCCAGCGCCTGCGCGACCAGTGCATCGGGGAAACCCTTGTTCCGGGGAATGTACGCAGCAACGGACATGCGGTGACAATAAACCCAAACCGAGCCGCAAAGAAGCCGACCATGACCGATCTCTACGCTGAAGCCCTGTCCACCTTCGCCGAGTTGTACGACGAAGCCAAAGGCAGCGCTGAAATCGAACCCAACGCAATGACCGTGGCCACCGCTACCGCCACCGGCGTCCCCTCGGCGCGAACGGTACTGCTGAAAGCCTTCGATGACCGCGGTTTCGTGTTCTACACGCATCTGGACAGCCACAAGGGCCGCGAGCTGCAGGC
This sequence comes from Stenotrophomonas sp. SrG, assembly GCF_050031795.1. Taxonomy (NCBI): domain Bacteria; kingdom Pseudomonadati; phylum Pseudomonadota; class Gammaproteobacteria; order Lysobacterales; family Lysobacteraceae; genus Stenotrophomonas; species Stenotrophomonas sp. SrG. Next base: position 181,749 of record NZ_JBNBBE010000006.1, on the reverse strand, counting down.
CAACCCGCACGCTGCGCTGCTGTTCCTGTGGCGCAGCCTGCGCGAGGCCGGCATCCAGGTGCGCATCGAAGGCACCGTGGAACAGGTCAGCAACCAAGAAGCCGACGCGTACTTTGCCTCGCGTCCGCGCCTGAGCCAGATCGGCGCGTGGGCGTCGCTGCAGTCACGCACGCTGGCCTCGCGCGAGGAATTCGATACGCGCGTGGCCACTGCCGAAGCCAGCTTCGCCGGCCGCGATGTTCCGCGGCCGGACGGCTGGAGCGGGCTGCGGGTGGTGCCGCGCCGGATCGAGTTCTGGTACGGCGCGCAGTTCCGCCTGCACGAGCGCTGGTGCTACGAGATCGATGCCAACGGGCAGTGGTGCAAGCGCCTGCTGTACCCGTAAGCGGCGCTCAACCGACCACCGGCAGGGTCAATGCGCCGATCAGCGACGACATGGCCTTCTGCCGGGTGGTGATGGCCCCGACCGCTTCGAACAGCGCATACAGCTGGGCGCGCCGGGTTTCGGCATCGGCTGCCTGCGTGAACGCGTCCAGCGTGCTGGTATCGGGATTTTCGCGGCGCGTGGTGGCACCACCGATAGTGGTGGTGGGCTCGCGCTGCAGCCAGTAGCGCGCTTCCAGCGAAGGTACGGAACCGGGGTCGGTGAGCGCTTCGGCCAGCCGGTCCAGGTCGGCACCATGCGAATCCAGCAGCGCGGCCCACGTCTCAGCACGGGGCTGCGTGGCCGAACACAGGGACAGGTAGCGCATCAGCGGGCTGGTCAGCGTGCCTTCGCCCAGCCGGTCGTACCGCGTGAATTGGGTTGCGCGGTTGTGCTCCACCCGGATCGTCGGTGCCAGCCCCGGCAGCACCGGCACGGGTACCGTCACGCCCAGCGACTGTGCGGTGCCGGTGGCAACACGCACCGCATGCAGGTGGTTGCCACGCGCGGACGGGGGGAAGTCTGGATCGGTCTGGAAGGAAGGGCGGAAGAAGCGCACCAACAGCTGGCTGGTGCCGCTGACCCCAAGGTCGGCCGACAGCGGGGCGACCAATGCTTCGGCTTCGTGCAGGGGCAGCGCCCCCCACTCCGGCAACTGCCGCTCCACCTCGGACAGGATGGTGCCCAACGCGGGCGCGAGATGGGCAGCAACGGTCAGCTCCAGATAGTCGCCATTGCGCAGCGGATCCGGATCCTGGCGCACATGGCGTGCCACGCCGATCTCTCCGGTAGCGGTCAGCAACGGCAGCGATGCAGAGAGCGACAAGCTGCCGCGGGTGGTGGCGATGCGCTGGATCTGCTCGCGGAACGCATGCGTCGCCCGGTACACCCACGCGCGGTCGTGCGGCAGCGTGGTGTCATGGATGCGCCGCGCTTCGGACTGCACGCTGCGCTGCAGGCGGGCCCAACCTGCATGTTCTGCCGCTGCGCGGGTGTCGGGTGCCGGCACTGCCTGCAGCCAGGCGAGCGTGTCGAGCAGGGCGATCATCACCGGTTCGGGCGCTGCGGTGCTGCTGCCCCAGTCGCGTGCCAGCGAGGCCAGCGGCGCGCGTGTCTGGGCCGGCGCACGCAACGACAGGTCGGCCAGCGCCTGCAGGTGATCGAACGCGGCGCCGACATGTGCCACGGCATTCTGTCGTTTCTCAATGGTGTCCGGGTCCCGCGGCGACGCCATGACCTGCTGGACGATCTGCAGCGCGTGCGAACGGGGCTGGTTGCCCACCAGATGCGCCACGCGCGCTTCCAGAACGGTGCGGATGCCGGGATCCTTGCTGGCAGGCAGGCCGTCTTCGCCGAGTTCGGTCAGCCGGGTCGGCAGCGCCGCCCGCAGTACCGTGCGGTTGGCCGCAGCGGTGGCGCCGAGCTGGCCCAGCCCATAGCCGGCACTGGCGGCCAGCGCGCCGCCATGGGTGGTCATGCCGGCGGTGATCAACAGGCCGCGCTTGCCGAATGCCAGAGGCTGCGCCACGGCCTGTTTGCCGAGCAGGACTGGCAGCGTCGACTGCAAGGCCATCGCGCGGCTGGTGCGCTCGTCGTAGCGGTCGCGACGTGGCTCGGTCACGCGCTTGAACGCGCGCTGCAGGACATTGCCGCCCAACCGGCGGGCGACCGATGCATGCGCCAGGCGCAGCACGCGGGTGCGCATCGACATGGAGATGTCCGCATCGCCTTCGGTCGAGTAGCCGCTCAGTCTGCCTTCCACGCCTACCCCGGGACCGACGGTGGCCTGGACGCTGGCTTCAGCACTTACCGTCGCGCTGCGGATGGTGGCGACCGTCAGGTCGTCGAAGGTGGCCACGCTGGATTCCTGGCGTGCACCGGCCGCCGCGCCGGCATGCACGCCGCTGGGCAACCCGAAGCGCACGCCCAGCATGCCGCCGGTGCCGGCGCTGCGCTGCGAACCCGGCAGCGCGTTGATGCGTTCGCGCTCGGTGTGGCGTGCGATCTGCTCGTGCAGCATCGCCTCGGCGCGCGCTGCGCGGGTCAGGTCGTACAGCGCCGCCCGCAGTGCCTTCTGCCGTTCGGGGACATGGCGGCCGTTGGGCAGGCGCTTGATCGCACGCAGCAGCGCGCTGCTCTGCTTGCGGGCCAACGGCTCGCGTGGGTCCAGGTCCAGCGCGTCCAGTGCGTTGGCAACATCCGCAGGCGCTTCGGCGCGGCACTGCGCCAGCAGGGCATGGATCTGGCCGCTGAGCACCACCAGTGCATGCTCGGTGGGGCCGGGGGCGCTGGGTGCATCGTCCCGCTCGGGGTCGGTGTTGGACGCTGACGCGGGCATCCGCGATACGCGGGCGGGGGCGGGCTGCGGCCGGTTCGCGTGGTTGCTGATACCGGTCAGCGGGATGGCCCGGGTCGGGCCCGCCGCGGCATCGCGCGGCCTGCGCAGGGCCAGCGCGGTGGTGCGGGCGACGAGGGTGGAAAGGGGCCTGGCGTGAGTGGCTGGGAACATGCAGTGTCCTTGGTGGTGGGCGGATCCTCGCTCTGGAACCTAGCCGTGCGGCGGGCCGTTGGACATTGCAGTATTCGCAGACAGTTCACCCGGGGTTTCCGTTGATGAACCTCCTGCGCGGGCCATCGAAACGTTCTTCCTCTTGACGTCATCGATGGCGTGTATCGGTCCTCGTGCATCGGAATCGGGCGGCAAGGCCTGGTATGGCGGGAAATCCGGGCTTCAAACCGCCCGATGCGCCCTGCGCGGCGATGTCGCGGCCGGACGCATGCGATCACCCTCCATGTCCCGCGCTGTCAGTTCCTGCCCATGCAGCAGACGAAATGATGAACATGTCGCACAACCGGATATCCGCATTTGGCTTTAGGAGTTTCCCTAATGCGTTGTCGGTTGAAGCCTGCTCTGCGTATCAGGGATGTCGTTGCAGGCGCGGGATGCGCAAAGCGCGGTCAGCGGCGTTGGTCAAACGGGGTGCCGCAGCCAACGCCACAGCGTCGTGCGCGATACGCCCAGCTGTGCGGCCAGTTGCTCCCGGTTGCCCTGATGTTCGACCAGCCACTGTTGCAGGGTTGCTGGCGAGGGGCGTGCGGGCGCAGGGCCGGCATGCAACGCGGCGCTATCGGGCACGACAGCGCCGCCCGAAGCCGGCAGAAGTTCGGGCAGCCACGACTGCAGCTGTGCCAGGCCCAATGCCCCCTGGTCGATCCGCCAGTGGATGCGCAGGCGGTCAACCAGGTTGCGCAGTTCGCGCACGTTGCCCGGCCAGGCATACCCGCACAGGCGCTCGGTGGCGGCCGCATCCAGCGGCGACGGGCGCTGGCCCAACTGCTGGAAGAAGTGCTCCAGCAGCATCGGCACGTCCTGCGGGCGCTCGCGCAGGGTAGGCAGTTCGATCCGCAGCGCGGCCAGGCGGTAGTAGAGGTCGCGCCGGAAGCGCTGCGCTTCCACCAGCGATTCCAGCGTCTGCAGGGTGGCCGCCACCACGCGCACATCCACCGGGGTGGGTTCGGTCGCACCCACCCGCAGCACTTCGCGCTCTTCCAGGACCCGCAACAGACGCGTCTGCAGCGGCAACGGCAGCTCGCCGACTTCGTCCAGGAACAACGTGCCGCCATCGGCAGCCTCCACCAGGCCGACCCGCCCACCACGCCGTGCGCCGGTGAAGGCGCCTTCGGTGTAGCCGAACAGTTCCGCTTCCAGCAGCGATTCACTGATTGCCCCGCAGTTGAGCGCCACGAAGCGGCCGCCGCGGCCACTGGCGGCGTGCAGCTGCCGGGCGACCAGCTCCTTGCCGGTGCCGGTGGCGCCGGTGACCAGCACGGTGCTGTCGTGCGGGGCATACAAGGCAATGCGCTCGCGCACCTGCTGCATCGAGGGGCTTTCGCCGAGCAGGCGGTGCTCGGTGGGGCGCGAGCGGGCAGGGGCGCGCCGGCGCGGTGCGGCCACGCCGGAGCGGGCCAGGGTCTGGGTCAGTTCCAGCGCGTGTTCGAAGGCCTGGCGCACCGAATCGGCCGAGTACAGCAGCACGCCGGGCAGGCCGACGCGTTCGGCGTGGTCGATGGCCATGCCGGTGCCCACGATCACCTCGATGCCGTTGGCACGCATGTCGGCGATGCAGTCGCGCGCATCTTCGCGGGTGACGAAGCGGCGGTGTTCGATATCCAGCCCGAAGCTGTGCTGGAAGCTGCCGAAACTCGGCACATCGGTGGCGTGGGTAACCAGCCCGATCCTGGATGCGATCCGCCGCGCCCGGGCCAGTGCTTCCATCAGGTCGAAGCCGTTGGCCTGGATCGGTACCAGTGGTACCTCCAGGCGGCTGCGCAGGTAGGCGGCGTTGGAGCCGCCCGCAATGACCACATCGCAATGCTCGCGACGCAGGCGCTGGCCGATCACGTCCACCGCCTCTTCAAAACCGAGGTTGATGGGGACGATGCGCGCGCGGCGGTCGAACTCCGGGATGACGTCGCCGAGCAGGCCGGTCAGGCGCGACACGCTCACCGTCCAGATCACCGGCAGGGCGCCGGGATCCAGGTCGGGCAGGCGAGGGCGGGGCAGGCGGATGGACATCGTCGGGCACCGTGTTTCAGTTCCATCCATGTTACATCCGTTTCAATGTTTCAAAGTGAAACAAGTCGTTACAGCAGCCAAGCCAGTGGAATCAATCACTTGCGAGTTGGCACGCGCCTTGCGCCTGTTACCCGACAACCACGATGGAATGTTGCCCATGAGCACCCCTGTTTCCTCCGCCGGCGCTCGTTTCCGCGCCGCGCTGGCCGCCGAATCGCCGCTGCAGGTGATCGGGGCGATCAACGCCAACCACGCCCTGCTGGCGCAGCGCGCCGGTTACCGTGCCATCTACCTGTCCGGCGGCGGCGTCGCGGCCGGCTCGCTGGGCCTGCCCGACCTGGGCATCAACACCCTGGAAGATGTGCTGATCGACGTGCGCCGCATCACCGATGTGTGCGACCTGCCGCTGATGGTCGACATCGACACCGGCTTTGGCCCCAGCGCGTTCAACATCGCGCGCACGGTCAAATCGCTGATCAAGGCCGGCGCAGCCGCCTGCCATATCGAGGACCAGGTCGGCGCCAAGCGCTGCGGGCATCGGCCGGGCAAGGAAATCGTCACCCAGGGCGAGATGGTGGACCGGGTCAAGGCTGCGGCCGATGCGAAGACCGATCCGGATTTCTTCCTGATCGCGCGCACCGACGCCATCCAGGTGGACGGCGTGGATGCGGCAATCGAGCGCGCCATCGCCTGCGTGGAGGCCGGTGCCGACGGCATCTTCGCCGAGGCCGCCTACGACCTGGCCACCTACCGCCGCTTCGTGGACGCAGTGAAAGTGCCGGTACTGGCCAACATTACCGAATTCGGCAAGACCCCGCTGTTCAGCCGCGATGAACTGGCCTCGGCCGGCGTGGCCATCCAGCTGTTCCCGCTGTCGGCGTTCCGTGCGGCCAACAAGGCCGCCGAGAACGTGTATGAGACCATTCGCCGCGACGGCCACCAGAAGAACGTGGTGGACAGCATGCAGACGCGCGAGGAACTGTACGACCGTATCGGCTACCACGCCTTCGAGCAGCAGCTCGATGCGCTGTTCGCCGCCAAGAAGTAACGTCGCACCATTGTTTTCTGGAGGGATCATGAGCGAAGCAACCACCGCCCCCGGCTTCAAGCCGAAGAAGTCCGTCGCCCTGTCGGGCACCGCCGCCGGCAACACCGCCCTGTGCACCGTCGGCCGCAGCGGCAACGACCTGCATTACCGCGGCTATGACATCCTGGACCTGGCCAACACCAGCGAGTTCGAGGAAATCGCCCACCTGCTGGTGCACGGCAAGCTGCCCACACGCGCCGAGCTGGTCGCCTACAAGGCCAAGCTGAAGTCGCTGCGCGGCATCCCGGCCGCGGTCAAGGCCGCGCTGGAAGAACTGCCGCCGTCGGCGCACCCGATGGATGTGATGCGCACCGGCGTTTCCGTGCTGGGCTGCGTGTCGCCGGAAAAAGACGACCACAACCACCCCGGTGCCCGCGACATCGCCGACAAACTGATGGCCTGCCTGGGCTCGATGCTGCTGTACTGGTACCACTGGAGCCACAACGGCCGCGCGATCGACGTGGAGACCGACGACGATTCCATCGGTGGCCACTTCCTGCACCTGCTGCACGGCGAGAAGCCGCAGGATTCGTGGGTGAAGGCGATGCACACGTCGCTGATCCTGTACGCCGAGCACGAGTTCAATGCCTCGACGTTCACCTGCCGCGTCATCGCCGGCACCGGCAGCGACATGTACAGCTGCATCACCGGCGGCATCGGCGCGCTGCGCGGGCCGAAGCACGGCGGCGCCAATGAAGTGGCGTTCGAAGTGCAGAAGCGCTACGACTCCCCGGACGAAGCCGAGGCCGACATCAAGGCCCGCGTCGAGCGCAAGGAAGTGGTGATCGGCTTCGGCCATCCGGTCTACACCGTCAGTGATCCGCGCAACAACGTGATCAAGGACGTGGCCCGCGAGCTGTCCAGCGAGCAGCAGAACCTGAAGATGTACGACATCGCCGAGCGCCTGGAATCGGTGATGTGGGACATCAAGAAGATGTTCCCGAACCTGGACTGGTTCAGCGCCGTCAGCTATCACATGATGGGCGTGCCGACCGCGATGTTCACCCCGTTGTTCGTGATCGCCCGCACCTCGGGCTGGAGCGCACACGTGATCGAGCAGCGCATCGACGGCAAGATCATCCGCCCCAGCGCCAACTACACCGGCCCGGAAGACCAGGCCTTCGTGCCGATCGACCAGCGCCGCTGAACGAGGGGCCGGCCCACGGGCCGGCCTTTCCGCATTTCCCGCACGGCCCGCCAAACAGAAGCAGCTACCGCCAGCCATGAACACTGATTACCGCAAGACCCTGCCCGGCACCGCGCTGGACTATTTCGATACCCGCGCCGCAGTCGATGCGATTGCCCCGGGTGCCTATGCCACGCTGCCGTACACCTCGCGCGTGCTGGCGGAAAACCTGGTGCGTCGCTGTGACCCGACCACCCTGGAGGCCTCGCTGCGGCAGCTGATCGAGCGCCGCCAGGACCTGGATTTCCCGTGGTACCCGGCCCGCGTGGTGTGCCATGACATCCTCGGCCAGACCGCGCTGGTCGATCTGGCCGGCCTGCGCGACGCCATCGCCGATGCCGGTGGCGACCCGGCCCAGATCAACCCCGTGGTGCCCACCCAGCTGATCGTCGATCACTCGCTGGCGGTGGAATACCCGGGCTTCGACAGGGCCGCGTTCGAGAAGAACCGCGCCGTCGAGGACCGCCGCAACGAAGACCGCTTCCACTTCATCAACTGGACCAAGAAGGCGTTCAAGAACGTCGATGTGATTCCGCCGGGCAACGGGATCATGCACCAGATCAACCTGGAGAAGATGTCGCCGGTGATCCAGGTGCGCGATGGCGTGGCCTTCCCCGATACCTGCGTGGGCACCGACAGCCACACTCCGCACGTGGACGCGCTGGGCGTGATCGCCATCGGCGTGGGCGGCCTGGAAGCGGAGAACGTCATGCTCGGCCGCGCCTCGTGGATGCGCCTGCCGGACATCATTGGTGTCGAGCTGACTGGTCGCCCGCAGCCGGGCATCACCTGTACCGACCTGGTGCTGGCGCTCACCGAGTTCCTGCGAAAAGAGCGGGTGGTGGGGGCGTGGATCGAGTTCTACGGTGAAGGCGCCACCGCGCTGACCATCGGCGACCGCGCCACCATTTCCAACATGACCCCGGAGTTCGGCGCTACGGCTGCGATGTTCTCGATTGACCAGCAGACCCTGGACTACCTGCGCCTGACCGGCCGCGAAGAGGCCCAGGTGCAGCTGGTGGAAACCTACGCCAAGGTAACCGGCCTGTGGTCGGACGACCTGGGCCAGGTGCGCTACGAGCGCGTGCTGCAGTTCGACCTGTCCAGCGTGGTGCGCAACATGGCTGGCCCATCCAACCCGCACAAGCGCGTGGCCACCAGCGAACTGGCCGCGCGCGGCATTGCCGACGAAGCCAAGCTGGCCTCCGGCAAGCTCGAGCAGGAGCAGGGGCTGATGCCTGACGGCGCGGTGATCATCGCGGCCATTACCAGCTGCACCAACACCAGCAACCCGCGCAACGTGATTGCTGCCGCGTTGCTGGCGCGCAACGCCAACCGTGCCGGGCTGAGCCGCAAGCCGTGGGTGAAGAGCTCGCTGGCGCCCGGTTCCAAGGCCGTCCAGTTGTACCTGGAAGAGGCCGGCCTGATCGGCGACCTCGAACAGATGGGCTTCGGCATCGTCGGCTTTGCCTGCACCACCTGCAACGGCATGAGCGGTGCGCTGGATCCGAAGATCCAGCAGGAAGTGATCGACCGCGACCTGTACGCCACCGCCGTGCTGTCGGGCAACCGCAACTTCGACGGGCGCATCCATCCGTATGCCAAGCAGGCGTTCCTGGCCTCGCCGCCGCTGGTGGTGGCCTACGCCATTGCCGGCACGGTGCGCTTCGATATCGAGAAGGATGCGCTGGGCTTCCGCGCCGATGGCAGCGCGATCACCCTGAAGGACCTGTGGCCGAGCGATGCCGAGATCGACGCGGTGGTGGCTGCCAGCGTCAAGCCGGAACAGTTCCGCCAGGTCTATGAGCCGATGTTCACCTTCAAGGTCGAACACGGTGCGCCGATCAGCCCGCTGTACGACTGGCGCCCGCAGAGCACCTACATCCGCCGCCCGCCGTACTGGGAAGGCGCGTTGGCCGGCGAGCGCGGGCTGACCGGGATGCGTGCACTGGCGGTGCTGGGCGACAACATCACCACCGACCACCTGTCGCCGTCCAACGCGATCCTGGCCAGCAGCGCCGCCGGTGAGTACCTGGCGAAGATGGGCCTGCCCGAGGAGGACTTCAATTCCTACGCCACCCATCGCGGCGACCACCTCACCGCGCAGCGTGCCACCTTCGCCAACCCCAAGCTGATCAATGAAATGGCCGTGGTCGATGGCCAGGTCAAGCAGGGTTCGCTGGCGCGCATCGAACCGGAAGGCAAGGTCACCCGCATGTGGGAGGCGATCGAAACCTACATGGAGCGAAAGCAGCCGCTGATCATCATCGCCGGCGCCGATTACGGCCAGGGCAGCTCGCGCGACTGGGCGGCCAAGGGCGTGCGCCTGGCCGGCGTGGAAGCCATCGCCGCCGAGGGCTTCGAACGCATCCACCGCACCAACCTGATCGGCATGGGCGTACTCCCGCTGGAGTTCAAGCCGGGCGTGAACCGCCTGTCGCTGGGCATCGACGGTACCGAAACCTTCGACGTGGTCGGTGAGCGCGTGCCGCGCGCCGAGCTGACCCTGGTGATCAACCGCCGCGACGGCGAACAGCTGCGGGTGCCGGTCACCTGCCGCCTGGACACCGCAGAAGAAGTCTCGATCTACGAAGCGGGCGGGGTATTGCAGCGTTTTGCGCAGGACTTCCTGGAATCCTCGCAGGTGGCGTGAAATCCTGTCGGTCCGACCGAAGCTGAAGGATGAATGGGGGTGCGCTTGCAGCCGTGTGGCTGTAGGCGCACCATCTATGGCAAGAATTGCCATAGGAGGCCCCCATGGCCACGATGAACATCTCGCTCAGTGACCCGCTCAAGCAGTTTGTCGACGAAGAAGTCAGTGAAGGCGGCTACTCCAGTACCTCCGATTACGTGCGTGACCTGATCCGCCAGCGTCAGCGGAGCAAATCGGAAGACCTGCTCCGCAAGTTGGTTGCAGAGGGCCTTGCCTCAGGAACCGCAGAGCCGCTGGAAGCCGATCATTTCAATCGCATGCGTGAGCGGGCCAAGGAGCGCAGCGGGAAATGAAGCCCTCCCGTTGGTATCCGCGCGCGCTCCAGGACGCCGACGAGGCGGCCCAGTGGTTCGCCGGCGCAGGCGGAACGGCGCTGGAACTGGCTTTCATCAATGCGCTTCAGGCAGCCGTTGAACTGTTGGAGCGGCACCCGGAAGCAGGCTCAACCCGACACGTTGGTGTCCTGGATTTTCCTGAAGGATCGCTGCGCTTCCTTCCCATTCGTCGTTTTGATGACTACCTCATCTACTACATAGCGTTGGCCGACCACATCCGTGTCGTCAGGATCTGGAATGCACGTCGCGGCCTTGATGCCCTATTGGATACGCAATGACCTATCTTCCCCAGCTCCGCATTCCCGCCACCTACATGCGCGGTGGCACCAGCAAGGGTGTGTTCTTCCGCCAGCAGGACCTGCCGTTCGCCGCGCAGGTCCCAGGTCCGGCGCGTGATGCGCTGCTGATGCGCGTGATCGGTTCGCCCGATCCCTATGGTAAGCACACCGACGGCATGGGCGGGGCGACGTCCAGCACCAGCAAGTGCGTGATCATCTCGGCGCCATCGGTGCCCGACCATGACGTGGATTACCTCTACGGGCAGGTCTCGATCGACACCGCGTTCGTGGACTGGAGCGGCAACTGCGGCAACCTCAGCACCGCCGTAGGCCCCTTCGCGATCAGCAACGGTTTCATCGATCCGACCCGCGTTCCGCGCAATGGCATCTGCACGGTGCGGATCTGGCAGGCCAACATCGGCAAGACCATCCTGGCCCACGTGCCGGTGGTGGACGGGCAGGTGCAGGAGACCGGGGACTTCGAACTGGACGGGGTGACCTTCCCGGCCGCTGAGATCGCGCTGGAGTTCCTCGATCCGTCCGACGACGGCGAAGGCGAGGGCGGTTCGATGTTTCCCACCGGCAACCTGGTCGACACGTTGGATGTGCCCGGCGTGGGCCGCTTCCAGGTGACGATGATCACCGCTGGCATTCCCACCATCTTCCTCAACGCGGCGGACCTGGGCTACACCGGTACCGAGCTGCAGCCGGCGATCAACGAGGACAAGGCCGCGCTGGCCCGGTTCGAGGCGATCCGCGCACACGGCGCAGTGCGCATGGGCCTGATCGACAGCATCGACCAGGCTGCGACCCGCCAGCACACGCCCAAGGTTGCGTTCGTCGCACCGGCGCAGGACTACGTGTCCTCCAGTGGCAGGCAGATCGCGGCGGGCGACATCGACCTGCACGCCCGCGCGCTGTCGATGGGCAAGCTGCACCACGCCATGATGGGTACCGCGGCGGTAGCCATCGGCACTGCTGCCGCCATTCCGGGCACGCTGGTGAACCTGGCGGCCGGCGGCGGCGAGCGCGGCGCGGTCACCTTCGGGCATCCGTCGGGAACCCTGCGTGTGGGCGCGGCGGCGGCGCAGGTCGATGGTCAGTGGACCGTGACCAAGGCGATCATGAGTCGCAGCGCACGGGTGCTGATGGAAGGCGCGGTAAGGGTCCCGGCCGGGACCGTCTGACCGCCCCGTACGCACCACCTGGGACACGCCATGCGTGCCCAGGCAGCCCGTAACGCCCGGGTGCATAATGAAGCCCTTGTTCAAGGAGCGACATATGGCAACGGTCGGGCGGTGGGGCTGGAAGGGAATCCTGGGGATGGCGCTGGTCGCCGGCCTGGCACTGGGGATCGGCGGCTGCAAGCGCAACGACAGCGGCCAGCTGCCCACGCCGTCGGGCGCGCCGATTGCCGCCAAGGCCGAAGCCGTCAGCGAGTTCACCCTGATACGCGCCTTCCCCGACCAGAAGAGTGACGGTTTGTCGCTGGCCCTCGAGTTCTCGCGGCCGCTGGTCGGCACCCAGGACTTCGACAAGCTGGTCCGCTTCGGCGAGAAGGTCGGCACCGAGGACAGCAGCTGGACCCTGTCCGACGACGGCAAGACCCTGCGCTACCCGTTCGTGGAGGCGGCCAAGGAGTACACCCTGATCGTCTCGCCGGACCTGCTGGCCGCCGACGGCAGCCGGATCGGCAAGGAGCTGCGCCAGAAGGTCTTCAGTGGCGAGCTCAAGCCGGTGGCCGGCTTCGCCTCGCAGGGCAGCGTGCTGCCAGCGCGCGAAAGCCGCGGCCTGCCGGTGGTGTCGGTCAACGTGAAGGAAGTGGACGTGGAGTTCCTGCGCGTGCGCGACAAGGAACTGTCCAGCTTCTTCAGCCAGTACCAGCGCGGCGGCCGCCGTGGCAGCTGGGAACTGGACAGCGAATACGGCGACAAGACCCCGATGTCGCAGCTGGCCGAGCCGGTCTACGTCAACCGCTTCGTGCTGGGCGGCAAGCAGAACGAGCGCGTGCTGACCTACCTCCCCACCCAGGACATCAAGGAACTGCAGGAGCCGGGCCTGTACTTCGCGGTGATGAAGCGTAGCGGCTCGTTCGACAGCGAGTTCGACACCGCCTTCTTCACCGTCAGCGACATCGGCCTGCACACCCGCGCCTACAAGGACACCCTGTTCGTGCACACCGCCTCGCTGCAGAGCGGCGCGGCGCTGAAGAAGATCGACCTGCGCATCATCGACGCGAAGGGCGAGGTGGTGCTCAAGGGCAGTACCGACGGCAACGGCAACGCGCTGCTCAACTACACCCTGGATGCGGGCCATGTGCTGATTGCCAGCAGCGGTGCGGATACCTCGATGCTGCCGTTCAACCAGCCGGCGCTGGACCTGAGCGAGTTTGCCGTGGCCGGCCGCGACAACGCGTGGTTCGACGTGTTCGCCTGGTCCGGTCGCGACCTGTACCGCCCCGGCGAAACCGTGCGCATTTCCGCGCTGCTGCGCGACAACGACGGCAAGCCGGTCAGCGGCCCTGGCAAGGGCGGGCAGCCGGTGTTCCTGCGCCTGAAGCAGCCTGACGGCAAGACCTTCCGCGAAACCCGCCTGCAACCGGGCGAGCAGGGCTACCTGAGCTTCGAACAGACCATCCCGGTGGAGGCGCCGACCGGGCGCTGGCAGGTGGAGTTCCGCACCAACCCGGCCAGCAAGGAGGCGATCCAGGGCATGACCCTGCGGATCGAGGAGTTCCTGCCCGAGCGCATGAAGCTGGACCTGGACAGCCCGCAGAAGACCCTCAAGCCGGGCGAGCCGCTCAAGCTGCAGGCCGATGCGGCTTACCTGTACGGTGCGCCGGCCGATGGCAACCGCTTCACCGCGCGCCTGGCGGTGGCGGCCGAGCAGTCGCCGGTGGAATCGCTGCCGGGCTACTTCTTCGGCGACCCGACCCTGGAGCTGCCGCGCGAAGCGCGCGATGTGATCGATACCGAGTTCCCCGCCGACGGCACGCTGCGCCAGGACGTGGAGCTGCCGGCCGAGGTCAAGGCCAGCGCGCCGGTGGCGGTGGTGCTGTCGGGCAGCGTGTATGAAACCGGCGGCCGCACGGTCAGCCGCACCCTGAAGCGGGTGCTGTGGCCGGCTCCGGTGCTGGTCGGCGTGCGCCCGCTGTTCAACCCCGAAGACGGCGCCGATGCGAACAGCAACGCGCGCTTTGAAGTCCTGCGCGTGGATGCGGCCGGCAAGCCGCAGCCCGGCAAGGGCCTGAAGGTTACCCTGGTGCGCGAGCTGCGTGATTACCACTGGACCTTCAACGACAACCGTTGGGATTACGACTTCAGCCGCCGCTTCGAGAACAAGGAAAGCCGCACCCTGGACGCCGGCAGCGCGGCGGTGGGCGTGGACTTCCCGGTGGAATGGGGCGAGTACCGCCTGGATGTGTTCGACCCGGCCACCGGGCTGACCAGCCGTTATCCGTTCCACGCCGGCTGGAGCTGGAACGACGAAAACCGCGGCCTGGATGCGCGCCCGGACAAGATCAAGCTGGGCCTGGACAAGACCGGTTACAAGGCCGGCGACAAGGTCCGCGTCACCGTCACCCCGCCGCACGCCGGCAAGGGCGTGCTGATGGTTGAAAGCGACAAGATGCTGTACGTGCAGGAAATCGACGCCAAGCCGGGCAGCACCTTCGACATTCCGGTCACCGCCGAGTGGGAGCGCCACGATGTCTACATCACCGCGCTGGTGTTCCGCGGTGGCAGTGCGCCGAGCAAGATCACCCCGGCCCGCGCGGTCGGCGTGGTGCACGTGCCGATGGACCGCAAGGCACGCCAGATCGCGGTCGGCCTGTCCGCGCCCAAGCAGATGCGGCCGGAGCAGACCCTGCCGGTGACGGTGAGCGCGCCGCAGCTGGCGGGCAAGCTGGCGCATGTCACGGTGTCGGCGGTGGACGTGGGCATCCTCAACATCACGCGCTTCCCGGTGCCTGACGCGGCCGGCCACTTCTTCGCCCAGCGTCGCCTTGGCGTGGATGCCTACGACATCTACAGCCGGGTGATCGAAAGCTTCGATGGCAGCAGCGGCAAACTGAAGTTCGGTGGTGACATGGCCTTGGCCGCGTTGCCGCAGGCCAAGCGCCCCACCGCGCGCGTGCAGACCGTGGACCTGTTCTCCGGCCCGGTGAAACTGGATGCCAAGGGCATTGCCCGGATCGCATTGAAGGTGCCGGATTTCAACGGCACCCTGCGCGTCTCCGCGCTGGTCTACGCCGATGACCAGTACGGCAAGCGCGACGTGGAAACCGTGGTGCGTGCACCGATCCTGGCCGAAGCCAGCATGCCGCGCGTGCTGGCCCCGGGCGACCGCAGCACGGTCACCCTGGACGTGCAGAACTTCACCGGCAAACCGGGCGAGTTCAACGTGCAGGTCGATGGGATCGGCCCGCTGACCCTCGGCGAGCCCAGCCGGACGCTCAAGCTCAACGCCGATGCCAAGAGCACGCTCAGCTTCCCGCTGGTGGCGCGCGAGGGCTACACGGTGGCCAAGGTGCGCGTGCGGGTGGAAGGCAACGGCTTCAAGGTCGACCGCCGCTATGACCTGCCGGTACGCGCGGCGTGGCCGCAGGTGCTGCGCGCGCAGACCCGTACGCTGGACCCGCTGGCCGACGTGGAGCTGGGCGCAGGCCTGGCCGATGGCCTGATGAGCGATTCGGTCACCGCGCGCATGCTGGTCAGCGCGCTGCCGCCGATTCCCTTCGCCAGTGCGCTCGACGGTGCCCTGAAGTATCCGTATGGCTGCGCCGAGCAGACCACCAGCAAGGGCTACGCCGCACTGATGCTGGATGAAGCCACCTCGGCCATGCTCGGTGCCGATGGGTTGGATGCCAGGACCCGCCGCGAACGCATGGAAGGCGCGTTCGGCCGCCTGGCGTCGATGCAGGTAGCCAACGGCAACTTCTCGATGTGGGGCGACGACGGCTACGTCAATCCGTGGCTGACCCCGTACATCGCCGAGTTCCTGCTCGATGCCAAGGACGCCGGCTTCGCCGTGCCCGACGGCGTGCTGCAGAAGGCGCTCAACCGGCTCAGCGAGGACCTGCTGTCCGGCGGCAACCAGTTCTACGGCGAGGACCGCCGCGAGAACCTGAAATTCGCCAACCAGGCGTATTCGGGCTACGTGCTGGCGCGGGTCAACCGGGCCCCGCTGGGTACCCTGCGCGCGCTGTACGACAACGAACGCAGCAAGTCGCTCACCGGCCTGTCGCTGGTCCACCTGGGTATCGCGCTGTCGCTGCAGGGTGACCACAAGCGGGGCGATGCGGCCATTGCGGCCGGTTTCGCCAAGCCCAGCAGCGAGCGCCCGCAGTACTTCGGCGATTACGGCAGCGCGGTGCGCGACGATGCGTTGATGATCGCGCTGCTGCACGAGCGCAAGCTGTCCAAGCCGGCCTACGACGCACGCGCGGTGGAACTGGGCCGCGCGCTGGATGCCCGCCGCAACAACGGCTGGATGTGGCTGAGCACGCAGGAACAGGTGGCCATCGCGCGCCTGGGCAAGGCGCTGGCGGCCAACCAGGCCAGGCAGGTATCCGGCGAGCTGGCCGTCGGGAGCGAAGTGGAAGCGATCGCCGCGCGCCGCATGTTCGGCCGCAGTTTCGACTACGCCGCACTGGCCAAGGGCGTGCGGTTCAGCCCCAAGGGCGAGCCGCCGATGTTCGCCAGCCTGGAAGTGGCCGGCATTCCGCGCACCGCGCCGGAACCGGACAGCCGCACCCTCGGCGTGGAACGCAGCTGGTTCACCACCGACGGCAAGCCGTGGACCCCGCGTGCGCTGAAGGAAGGCGAAGCACTGATCGTGCGGGTCAGCGTCACCCCGAACGTGGACATGCCCGATGCGCTGCTGACCGACCTGCTGCCGGCCGGGCTGGAGATCGAGAACTTCAACCTGGGCGATGCCAAGCAGTGGGCCGACGTGGTGGTCGATGGACTGCGCGTGGAAGACCGTGGCGAGGCGGCCACGCTCCGCCATGAGGAGTTCCGCGACGACCGCTACGTGGCCGCGCTCAAGCTCTCGCGTGGCAGCACCGCCAAGGTGTTCTACCTGGTGCGTGCGGTCACCCCCGGCACCTACACGGTGCCCCCGCCGCTGGTCGAGGACATGTACCGGCCCGACCTGCGCGGGGTGGGGCGCAGCAACCCGACCACGCTGACGGTGGTCCAGCCGTGACCCAGGGCGGGCCCCGGCCGACGCCGGGGCCCGCGATGCCGGCCGTACTGCAATGACGACCCTTCGCTCCCGACTGCACTGGAACCGCTGGCGTCCCTGGCTGTGGCCGGTGCTGCGCTGGGGCACGGCCGGGCTGCTGGCTCTGCTGCTGGTGCTGGACCTGGCGTTCCCGCCGCCATTGCCCCGGCAGCGCGATACCAGCACGCTGGTGGTGGCCGGCGACGGCACGCCGCTGCGCGCGTTTGCCGACGCCGATGGCGTGTGGCGTTACCCGGCCTCCGCCAGCAGCGTGTCGCCGCTGTACCTGCAGGCCCTGCTGAACTACGAAGACCGCTGGTTCTGGCGGCACCCCGGGGTCAACCCTTGGGCGCTGCTGCGCGCGGGCAAGCAATGGGTGCTGGAACGGCGGATCGTGTCCGGCGGCTCCACCCTCACCATGCAGGTGGCCCGCATCCTGGACCCGCACACGCGCACCCCGTGGGGAAAGGCCAAGCAGCTGCTGCGCGCGGTGCAACTGGAACTGCACCTGGACAAGGCGCAGATCCTGGCGTTGTACCTCGAGCGCGCACCCTACGGCGGCACCATTGAAGGCGTGGAAGCGGCCAGCTGGGCGTATCTGGGCAAGCCGGCAGCGCAGCTGTCGCATGCCGAAGCCGCGCTGCTGGCGGTGCTGCCGCAGTCGCCCAGCCGGCTGCGCCCGGACCGCCACCCGGAGGCGGCACAGGCTGCGCGCGACAAGGTGCTTGAGCGCATGGCGGCGCTCGGGGTATGGACACGCGAGGAAGTGGACGACGCCCGTATCGAAGCGGTGGTGACCCGCGCGCTGCAGCCGCCGCTGCATGCGGCGCTGCTGGCCCAGCGGCTGCATGCCGCGCAGCCGCGCGCCGCGCGCATCCAGAGCACGCTGGACAGCGGGCTGCAGCGCACCCTGGAAGAGCGCGTGGCGTCGTATTTTTCGCAGCTGCCCGAACGCACCTCGGCGGCCCTGCTGGTGGTGGACAACCGGACGCTGGAGGCGCGTGCCTACGTCGGATCGGTGGCGTTCGGTGACAAGCAGCGGCTGGGTCACGTGGACATGGTCCAGGCCTGGCGTTCGCCGGGCTCCACGCTCAAGCCGTTCCTGTATGGCATGGCCATCGACGACGGCCTGATCCATTCCGAAAGCCTGATGGTGGATGCGCCGCAGAGTTTTGCCGGGTATCGCCCCGGCAACTTCGATGCAGCGTTCAATGGCCCGGTGAGCGCCGCTACCGCGTTGCGGTTGTCGCTCAACGTACCGGCGGTGGACCTGCTGGACCGGGTCGGGTCGGCACGTTTCGCCGCACGCCTGTCACATGCCGGCATCACCCTGCGCTTCCCGCACGGCAGCGCGCCGAACCTGTCGCTGATCCTGGGCGGCACCGGGGCGCGGCTGGAAGATCTGGTTGGCACGTTCGCCGCGTTCAACCGCAACGGCATCGCCGGCCGCGTGCGCTACACGCCCGATGATGCAGTGATCGAACGGCGGCTGATGTCACCGGGCGCCGCATGGATCACCCGCGAAGTACTTGAATCCAACCCGCGCCCGGGCTATGGCGCCGGGACGTTCGACGTGACCGGGCGCCCGCGCGTGGCGTGGAAAACCGGCACCAGCTACGGCTATCGCGATGCCTGGGCGATCGGCACCACCCGCCACTACACCGTGGGCGTGTGGGTGGGGCGACCGGACGGCACGCCGTTGCCGGGCCAGTACGGCGCGGTGACCGCATTGCCGCTGATGTTCGAAGTGGTCGACAGCCTGCCGCGCCAGCGCGGTGACGCCGCCGCCGCGCCACTGCCCGCCAACGTCACCCAGGCCGAGGTGTGCTGGCCGACCGGCGAACGCGCCGAGGCCACGCCGCCGGCACTGTGCCAGCGACGCCTGCAGGCCTACCTGCTCGATGATGTGGTGCCGCCCACCTTCGCAGAACGCGATGCGCGGCTGTGGCAGGCGGGGCGGCAGGCATTCAACGTGGATGCCCGCACCGGCCTGCGGCTGTCACCGGAATGCAGCGAACCGCACGAGGCCCAGCGCCGTGAAATAGCGCGGTGGCCGGCGCTGGTGTCGCCGTGGCTGCCACTGGCCCAGCGCCAGGCCGCGCAGCTGCCGGCGCTGTCGCCGGATTGCCGCGATGATGGCCGCAGCAGTGCGGGCAGCCTGCATATCGAGGGCCTCAACGACCGCGCAACGCTCGCACGCGCGCCCAATGCCGAACACGGCGTGCGCCTGCAGTTGCGTGCGCTGGGCAGTGAGCACGCGGTGGACTGGTTGCTGGATGACCGCTGGATTGCACGCAGCGAAGGCGCGCGCAGCTTCCAGCGGGATTTCGACGAAGCCGGCGAGCACACCCTCACCGCGCTCGCCGCCGATGGTGCCTGGACCCAGGTGCGGTTCCGGATCCTCCGGTAACCGTCATTCCCGGGGGTAGACGGCCAATACCGAACAGCCGGGGCGGGCGAAGCGTGGGGTGTGGGCGCGTTGATCGCCGCCCTCGCCGTCGTTGACCAGGCCATTGTCGGCCATGACGATGCGGTCGCCCGGGTTGCCGCAGATCAACCCGTTCTGGAAACCGGACTGGAAGTCCACGGCGGTGGCGCCCTCCAGGATGCTGCAGCTGCTGCCCAGCTCCAGGTGGTAATAGCGATGACCGCCGTTCTTCTTCGGATTGGTTTCCACCACCACGCCCTTGGGATCTTCGCTCCAGCCGCGCACGTTGCGGGTGGCGAAGCAGAACTCGGGCGAGCCTTGGAAGGCCTGGGCCCGGTTGCTGCGCGCTGATCTGGCCGTCACATTGACTGTCGGCAGGGTCGCCGCGTACTGGCGGCTGCTCTCGCGGGCGGCTTCGGCGAAGCTGCGGTTGTCCATCAGCCCGACCGCCGCCACCGCGCAGGTGCGGCCGTCGACCACCAGTCGCTCACCGGGGCTGCCACAGGCCCAGCCATCGGGTGCGTCCAGCCGGACCTGTTCGGCCTCGTTGACACCGGGGCAGGCATCGGTGAACTCCAGCCGGTACGCCTGGCCATTGGCGCCCAGCACGGCGATGGCCGCAGGGCTGGCCTGCTCAACCTGGCGTACGCCACGTGCATCCAGGCAGTGCGGCGAAGGCGGCGAGCGCTCGCCTGCCGCGGGGGCAGGCTGCGCGAAGGCCCCGGCAGAGGCCAGCAGGGCAAGCACAAGCGGGGCAGGGCGAAGGGCGATGGTCACGATGCATTCCTTGCAAGGAGGACGTCGCCGACCTTACCA
The DNA here is from genome assembly GCF_050031795.1 of Stenotrophomonas sp. SrG. Taxonomy (NCBI): domain Bacteria; kingdom Pseudomonadati; phylum Pseudomonadota; class Gammaproteobacteria; order Lysobacterales; family Lysobacteraceae; genus Stenotrophomonas; species Stenotrophomonas sp. SrG. The sequence goes on along the minus strand of NZ_JBNBBE010000006.1, from coordinate 161,681 downwards.
CCGTGCCATGGCCGACGCATTGCCGATTCATTGCACGGTACCGACCAACGGTCGGCACCTACCGATCATGCATGCGTATCTGGTAGGTACCGACCGTTGGTCGGTACGGCGATCATTCGCCGATCCAACCCTCGAGCAGGTCCGCGAATTCATCGGCGTGTTCTTCTTCCTGCGCCAGGATTTCCTCGAGGATCCGCTTGGTGGTGGTGTCCTTGTCGCCCACGAAGTTGATCATTTCCCGATAGCTGTCGATGGCGATGCGTTCGGCGATCAGGTTCTCGCGGACCATGTCGCGAAGGTCCTTGCCTTCCTTGTACTCGGCATGGGAGCGTCGGGTCAGCGTGTCGGGGTTGAGATCGGGTTCACCGCCCAGCTGCACGATGCGTTCGGCCAGCTTGCCGGCATGCGCCTGTTCCTGCTGCGCGTGCTCGAGGAACTCGCCCTTGACCGCGTCGGCCAGCATGCCCTTGGCCATGAAGTAATGGCGGTAGTAGCGCAGCACGCACACGTATTCGGTGGCAAGCGCATCGTTGAGCAGCTTGATCACCGCTTCGCGGTCGGCGGTGTAGCTGTCGGTAATGGCGCCATCTTCGATGTCCTTGCGGGCCTTGGCGCGCAGGGTGGCCGTGTCGCTGATGCCCGGCGGACGGCTGGCGGGCTGGGGCGTGCTGTCGTTGGAGGAGGGTTTCGGGTGCTGCTTGGCTGGCTTTGACATGGCTGGCCGGGTTCCTTTGTTGCGGGAGGGGGATCAGCTGGGCAGGTGCTCCAGCACGTACTGCGCCGAAGAGACCTCGAACTTGCCGGGCTCTTCGATGAAGGTGTTGCGGACCACGCCGTCTTCCACGTACAGCGCGAAGCGGCGCGAGCGCATGCCCATGCCGGAACTGCTGGCATCCAGTTCCAGGCCGAGCGCGCGGGTGAAATCGCCGTTGCCATCGGACAGCAGCTGCAGCCCGTCGGGGACCTGCTGGCTTTCGCCCCAGGCCTTCATCACGAACGGGTCGTTGACCGCCATGCAGAACACGTCGATGCCGCGGTGGCGGAAATCGGCGAAATGCTCGACATAGCCGGGCAGGTGGCGGGCCGAGCAGGTCGGGGTAAACGCGCCGGGCACCGCGAACAGCACCGCCTTGCGGCCATCGAACAGGGCATGGGTGTCCAGCGTCTCCATGCCCTCGCGGATGCGCTTGAGGGTGACTTCGGGAATGCGGTCGCCAACGTGGATGGTCATGGGAGCTCCTGGGTCAAGGGCAGGGTAGTGAGGGGCGTGGGAGGGCGGCGTCAAAACGTTGAAACAAACCTGTTCATTCCCATATCGACCGTAGCCGACGCCCGTGGCGACTGCATTGCGCAGGATCATTCGTTCGATCACGGCAGCGGGGCGGCCAGCCGCTAGAATTGCCGGCATGGCTCCCGCCGGCGCGGGCGGCCGAACTTATTCGAGGTGTATGGATGGAATTCAAGGATTACTACGCCACGCTGGGTGTGGAACCCAGCGCGGGCGATGCCGAAATCAAGACCGCCTACCGCCGGCTGGCGCGCAAGTACCACCCGGACGTGAGCAAGGAAACCGGCGCGGAAGAGAAGTTCAAGGCGGTCAACGAGGCCTATGAGGCGCTGCGCGATCCGCAGAAGCGCGCGGCCTATGACCAGCTCAAGGCCCAGGGCTACCGGCCGGGCGAGGAGTTCCATGCCCCGCCGAACTATGGCGGCGCCCAGGGCTTCGATTTCGAGGAAGTGTTCGGCGGCGGCGCCGGTGGTGGTGGCTTCAGCGACTTCTTCGAAAGCCTGTTCGCCCGCCAGCGCGGCGGCGGCGGGGCTGGCCGCGCCAGTGGCTTTGGCGGCGCCGGCGCCGGCCCGCAGCCGGTCCGCGACACCCGCGCCAAGCTGTCGGTACCGCTGGAAGCGGCCTACGGCGGTGACAGCCTGCGCATCACCGTCAACGGCAAGCAGCTGGACGTGCGCGTGCCCAAGGGCATCCGTCCGGGCCAGGTGATCCGGCTGACCGGGCAGGGCACCAACGGCGGCAACCTGCTGCTGGAAGTGGAATACGCCGCGCATCCCCAGTTCGAGGTCGACGGCCGCAACATCCTGTACACGCTGGATGTCACCCCGTGGCAGGCCGCGCTGGGCACGTCGATCAGCGTCCCCACGCTGGGCGGTGCCGTGGAGCTGAAGGTGCCGGCCGGCTCGGATGCCGGGCGCAAGCTGCGCCTGCGTGGCCGCGGCCTGCCGGGCAACCCGGACGGCGACCAGATCGTGGAAATCGAGATCATCGCCCCGGTGCCGACCGATGAGGCGCAGAAGAAGGCCTACAAGGCGCTGGCCAAGGCGTTCGGCGAAAAGATCTAGCCGGCCTGCCGACCAGCGGTCGGTATCCACAACGGGTAGGTACCGACCGTTGGTCGGTACGCACTCACATCACGCCGAAGGCGGCTGCTGCCCGCTGAAGACCCGTTCCAGCACTTCGGACAGCTCGTCTTCGGAGAACGGCTTGGTGATGTAGGCCTTGGCACCCTGGCGCATGCCCCACATGCGGTCGGTGTCCTGGTCCTTGGTGGTCACCAGGATCACGGGAATGTGCTTGGTGGTGGCATCGCGCGCAAGGGTGCGGGTGGCCTGGAACCCGTTGAGGTTGGGCATCACCACATCCATCAGGACCAGGTCGGGCAGCTCGGCCTTGGCCACTTCCACCCCGTCGGCGCCATCCACGGCGGTCAACGTCTCGTGCCCCAGCTTCTCGACGATGCGTTTGATTGCGACCTGCTGCAACTGTGAATCGTCGACGATCAGAATGCGTGCCATGTTGTTCCCCAAGTGATGCCCGCAGTGTAGGGCCGCGCCCGTGTCAGAGAGAAGCGTCCGCCGCGCCGTCCGTCGCCCAGCTGCAACGCTCAGTCGATCCGCACCACGGTGCGGCCCAGCGCGCCGCCAGCCAGCATCCGCTCGAACGCGGCCGGCAATGCCTCCAGGGCGATCTCGCCGGTGCAGATTGCGTCCAGGTGCCGCGGCTTCCAGTCGCCGCCCAGTCGCTCCCAGACCTGCTCGCGCAGCGCACGCGGGGCCGAAGACGACGACACGCCCAGCAGCGACACGCCGCGGATGATGAAGGGCATCACCGTCATATCCAGCGCCGGACTGGCGGCCAGGCCCGCGCTGACCACGCTGCCGTAGGGCACGGTCTGGGCCAGCAGGCCGGCCAGCATCGGCCCGCCGGCATTGTCCAGGCCACCCCCGAAGCGGGCGGACGCCATCGGCTTGTCCGTGGCCAGGCTGTCGCGCGGCAGCACCTCGCGCGCGCCCAGCCCCCGCAGGTAATCGGCCTGCTCGGCCCTGCCGCTGATCGCGTGCACCTCGAACCCGGCCCGGCTGAAGATATCCACCGCCAGCGAACCGACCCCGCCGGTCGCACCGGTCACCGCCAGCGGGCCGTGGGCCGGGGTGAGCCGGTTGTCGAGCATCCGCAGCAGGGCCAGCGCCGCGGTGAAACCGGCGGTGCCGATCACCATTGCTTCGCGCGCGCCCAGGCCGGCGGGGCGTGCGATGACCGCGCTGGACGCCAGCCGGACATACTGGCTGTAACCGCCATCGCGGGTCTCGCTGAGCCCGCAGCCGGTGGCCAGCACCGCATCGCCCTCGCGCCAGGCCGGGTCGGTCGAGGCCACCACCGTGCCGGCCACGTCGATCCCGCCCACCAGCGGGAAGCGGCGCAGGATGCGCCCCTTGCCGGTGCCGGCCAGGGCATCCTTGTAGTTCACCGACGACCATTCGGCGCGCACCACCACCTCGCCCGGGTTGAGCTGGGCCAGGCCGATCGGCTCCAGACCGCTGTGGTGGCCCTGCTCGTCCTGGTGGATGCGGAAAGCGGTGAACCGCTCGGGGATCGCCATGGGGGTGGCCCTGCAGAATGGGGGGCTCCACCTTACCGTGATGAATCGCGCCCTGCGCCGGGTTGCCCCTTCCAATCCTGTCGGTCAGCCCCATCTAGTAGAATCGGACAGGATTGAACGGTTGACGGTGCGGGACTGGCCCGCAGGCAACCTTTACTGATGGAGCGTGCATGGCCTGGAATACACCCGGCGGCAACAAGGGCGGACAGGGTTCCGACGAGAATCGACGAGGGCCGTTCGGCCCGCGCGGTGGCGGCGGTGGTGGTGGTTGGGGCGGGTTGCCCGGACCGCTCAAGGACCTGTTCGATGGCGGCATCCTGCGTTGGGTGGCGGTGGCGGTGGTCCTGCTGCTGTTGTTCTCCAGCTTCCAGCTGATCGGCGAACAGCAACGCGGCGTGGTGCTGCGCTTCGGCCAGTTCTCGCGCATCCTGCAGCCCGGCCCGAACTTCAAGCTGCCCTGGCCGATCGAGTCGGTGACCAAGGTCAACGCGACCCAGATCAAAACCTTCAGCAGCGAAGTGCCGGTGCTGACCCGCGACGAGAACATCGTGCGCGTGTCGCTCAACGTGCAGTACCGCATCGACGATCCGCGCCTGTACCTGTTCGGCTCGGTGTCGGCCGACCAGGTGCTGGAGCAGTCCGCGCAGAGCGCGGTGCGCGAGCAGGTCGGCCGTGCCGACCTCAACGCCGTCCTCAACAACCGTGGCCCGCTGGCCGTGGTCGCGCAGGAACGCCTGCAGGCCGCGCTCAAGGCCTACCGTACCGGTCTGGTCGTGACCGGGCTCACCCTGCCCGATGCCCGTCCGCCGGAAGAGGTCAAGCCGGCCTTCGACGAGGTCAACGGTGCCCAGCAGGTCAAGGAACGCCTGATCAACGAAGCCCAGGCCTACGCGGCCAAGGTCGTGCCCGAAGCCCGCGGCCAGGCCTCGCGCGCCCGCACCACCGCCGAAGGCTTCAAGCAGGCCGTGGTGGCCCGCGCGCAGGGTGACGCCGAGCGCTTCAGCCTGCTGCAGGCCCAGTACAAGGACGCCCCGGAAGTCACCCGCAAGCGCCTGTGGCTGGAAACCGTCGAGAAGGTGCTGGCCGAGAACCGCAAGGTCATCGGCGGCGATGGCCGCCAGCTGATCTACGTGCCCATGCCCGACAACCGCGCCGGCGCTGCCGCCGGCACCAGCGGCACCCCGCTGGTGACCCCGGAAGTGATGATGCCGTCGCTGCCGGCCAGCACTCCGGTTGACGGCGTGCGCAACGCCGAGCGCCCGACCACGCGCCCGACCACCCGACCGACCGGTAGCGAAGGAGCCATCCGATGAAGAGTCCGCTTTGGATTGGCCTGGCCGTTGCTGTCCTGCTGGGCCTGCTGGGTTCGGTGTTCGTGGTCCGTGAGGACCAGACCGCCATGGTGCTGAACCTGGGCAAGGTGGTCCGTGCCGACATCAAGCCCGGCCTGCACTTCAAGCTGCCGCTGGTGGAAACGGTGCGCGTGTTCGACCGTCGCTTCCAGGTGCTGGCCACCGCCCCGGCGCGTTACTTCACCGCCGAGCAGAAGGACGTCAGCGTCGACTTCTTCGCCATTGGCTACATCTCCGACGTGCGCGCGTACTACCGCGCCACCGGCGGCGATGCCAGCGTGGCCGATGCCCGGCTGGCGCCGATCATCACCGACTCGCTGCGCAACCAGATCAACTCGCGCTCGTTGCAGCAGCTGGTCTCCGGCGATCGCAGCGAACTGATTGCCGGTCAGCTGACCGGCATCAACGAGGCGGTCAAGGGCCTGGGCATGCAGATCATCGACCTGCGCATCAAGCAGATCGACCTGCCGACCGACAGCCAGGTGATCAACGACGTGTACGAGCGCATGCGCGCCCAGCGCAAGCAGGAAGCGGCCAAGCTGCGGGCAGAGGGTGAAGAGCAGTCGCTCACCATCCGTGCCCAGGCCGACCGCGAAAGCACCGTGATCGTGGCCGAAGCCGAGCGCGACGCCCAGCGCCTGCGTGGTGCCGGCGACGCCGAAGCGGCCCGGATCTACGGCCAGGCCGGCTCGGCCGATCCGTCGTTCTTCTCGTTCTACCGCAGCCTGGAGGCCTACCGCAACTCCATGACCGATGGTAATGGGGTGATCGTGCTGGACAAGAACGACCCGTTCCTGCAGTACATGAAGAACGACCGCTGACCGCCGGTTGAATCCGCCCCCCTTCGGGGTGGCGGTCGACCCCGGAAACCCGGATAATGCACAAAAGCCGGACGGGCCTCCCCGTTCGGCTTTTTCCGTGTCTGGGCCTGCCTGCGCCGACCGCTCCCCGATTGGAGCCGTCACTTCCGCGCCGGCCGGCCCTGCTACGGTTTACCCGTCCGCGGCCCCGATGGCCGCAACAATTCGAGGAGCCCGTCATGGGTCAGTCTGTCGTAGTGCTTGGTGCCCAATGGGGCGATGAAGGCAAGGGCAAGATCGTCGATCTGCTCACCGAGGAAATCGGTGCCGTAGTGCGTTTCCAGGGCGGCCACAATGCCGGCCACACCCTTGTCATCAATGGCAAGAAGACCGTGCTGCACCTGATCCCGTCGGGCATCCTGCGTGAAGACGCGCTGTGCCTGATCGGCAACGGCGTGGTGATCTCGCCGGCTGCGCTGCAGAAGGAAATCGCCGAGCTGGAAACCTCCGGCGTGGAAGTGCGTTCGCGCCTGAAGATCTCCCCGGCCGCGCCGCTGATCATGCCGTACCACATCGCCCTGGACCAGGCGCGCGAACGCGCCGCCGGCGGCAAGGCGATCGGCACCACCGGCCGTGGCATCGGCCCGGCCTATGAAGACAAGGTGGCGCGTCGCGGCATCCGCATCGCCGACCTGCATTACCCGGCCCAGCTCGAAGAACTTCTGCGCACCGCGCTGGATTACCACAACTTCGTGCTGACCAATTACCTCAAGACCGACGCGGTCGACTTCCAGAAGACCTACGACGAAGCACTGGCCTTCGGCGAGTACGTCCAGCCGATGAAGTCCGACGTGGCCGGCATCCTGCACGACCTGCGCAAGCAGGGTAAGCGCGTGCTGTTCGAAGGCGCGCAGGGCGCGCTGCTGGACATCGACCACGGCACCTACCCATACGTCACCAGCTCCAACACCACCGTGGGCGGTGCGCTGGCCGGTGCCGGCGTCGGCGCCGATGCGATCGACTACGTGCTGGGCATCGCCAAGGCGTATGCCACCCGCGTCGGCGGCGGTCCGTTCCCGACCGAGCTGGACGACGAGATCGGCCAGGGCATCCGCGACCGCGGTGCCGAATACGGCGCCTCGACCGGCCGTCCGCGTCGTTGCGGCTGGATGGACATCGTCGCGCTCAAGCGCGCCGTGGCCATCAACGGCATCAGCGGCCTGTGCATCACCAAGCTGGACGTGCTGGACGGCATGGAAAAGCTGAAGGTCTGCATTGCCTACGAATACCGTGGCAAGCGCACCGAATACGCACCGCTGGACGCGCAGGGCTGGGAAGAGTGCACCCCGGTGTACCTGGAATTCCCGGGCTGGAACGAGAACACCCACGGCATCACCGAGTGGGACAAGCTGCCGGCGGCCGCGCGTGCCTACCTGCGTGCCCTGGAAGAGCTGGCCGGTTGCCCGATCAGCATCGTCTCCACCGGCCCGGACCGCGACCACACCATGGTCCTGCAGGACCCGTTCGCCTGATCCAGGTGCCGGGCCACGCCCGACACCATCCGGCGTAGTGCCAGGCCTGCCTGGCAACCAGAAGCCCCGCGAAAGCGGGGCTTCTGCGTTTTCCCTGGCGCGCTTGATACAACTTGAGCGGGCCGGGTAAATCACTCAGCTTCGAGCCTTCCGCTTAGGCCGCGTTGGCCAGTCGCGGAAGCAGGAACCAGGCAACCAGCAGTGACATGCAGCAGTGGAGGCTGAGGAAGTAGTTGACCGCCGCCAGTGCGGCCAGCGCGAAGGGCCGGTTGGACACCTGGGTCGGCAGCCGCCATATTCCCATGGCAACAAGTGCCGATACGGCTGCGGCAGCGAACAGCAGGGCAGGAGCATGAGGCAGCCACCGCGCATTCAGTGCAGCCACCGCGGGAATGCGCGGGCCATAACTGGCCAGATGTTCTACGGGGAATACCTGGATCAGCTGGGCGATGTAAGCCCCCGTTCCCAGCACCGCAAGCAGGCTGGTCACGTACAGGAACATTCCAAGGATGCGCGTCATGCGATGTGTCCCAGCATCGGTGATGAGCCTCGGCCGGATTCAGTTGATGTCGAAGGACGACTGCAGCGGCAGGCTGACGTTGCGCACGGTGTCGCGCACGGTGATCGCCACGGTCCATGTGCCATGCGGATCGCCTGCTTCCGCGGTGAACTTCATCCCCACCGAAGACAGATAGACACTGTTGGGATCGGTATCGAGCTGGGTGACAAAGCAGGGCAGGTCGTGCTCGTCGCCGCTCAGGCTGCCGTCGGGGCGGGTGATCCGCAGGTCGCAGCGCACTTGCGCCATGCCGGCGGCGTCCAGCTTCGGGTTGGTCAGGAAGGACAGGATGTAGAGCGAGCCACCTTCCTTGACCTCGGTGGCCAGTTCGAAGCTCGGTACCCCGTTGACCGGGTTCTCCCACTTCTGTTGCCATTCCGGGTCTGCGGTAACCACCATCGACGCCGAGAAGCCTTCGCTGGATTTCGCCGAAGACGTCTCAGGCAGGGCGTTTCCCTGGCCATCGTGGAGGGCCGTCTGCGCCAGTGCGGACAACGGCATCAGCAGGGCCAACAAGACCAGCGTGCGTGCAGATTTCATGTAAGTGATTCCCCTGTCCGCATCCTGCGGTGATGCGCGAGTATCGCCCATCCACCGCGCTGGCCGTCAAGGCGGTGCCGGGCCAAACCCTGCATCGGGTCAGGGGGCCGCTTACCCAGGCGCGGTGGTGGCGCGCTGGCGTAGGCGTTGGTGATGCGGAAACCTGTTTCGATTTCAGGTCCATGCGTCAAAGTGCGTGGCACCTGTACTGGCGGTTGTTTGGGAACCAACCCTACCGGGATGCCTTGGAGGCCTTCTTCGCCGGCCGTTTCTTGCCGCCGCCATCCTGCTTGTTCACGGTCGCCCAGGCGATGCGTTCGGCGGCTTCGTCGCTGCGACCCTCGGCTTTTTCGCTTTCCTCGATGTGCTCGGCCTGGCGCTTCTGCTTGTCGGTGTAACTGGATTTGTCTCCGCGCGGCATGGGAATCGTCCTCTCTTCAGGGAGCAGCGGACCAACGGTCCGCTCTACACGTTGCCCGGCAGGAGCGGATCCACTGTCCGCTCCTGCCGGGACGGGTCAGGCGAGGGTGCGCACCTTGGGTTCGCGCGCCCACTGGCGGGTGGCGGCGGCGGCGATGAAGCCCTTGGCGTCTTCGGCTTCCACCACGCCATTGTCTTTGCCAACGCGCGCCGTCTTGAGCAGCTGCTGGGCGCCGTCATCGGCGGCGATGGCCTTCAGGTGGGCCCAGGCGTCCGCGGCGAAATCGATCGCGGCCGATTCCTTGCTCAGGCGCTTGGCGGCGTCGGCGCTCAGTACGATCGCCACTGCATCGAACACCACCGAGGGCGTGCCTGCCAGCTGGCCATCCGCAGGCTGCAGTCTGCCGTCGCTCAGCTTGCCGCCGCCGACCTTGGGCGCGACCAGCTTCACCTTCGCGCCGGCTTTCTCGGCCGCTTTGCGCAGGTTTGCGATCAGCCCCGCGTCGGAGCCCTCGTCGAACAGGATGCCGATGCAGCGGCCCTTGAGCAGGTCCTTGGTGCGGCCGATGATGCGCACCTCCGGCGCCTTGGGCAGGTCCTGGGCGGGAGTGGCGGTAGGGGCCGGGGCGGGCAGGGCGGGCATCGCCAGGCCGTCGGCAACGCGTTTGGCCAACGACTCGTCGATGTTGCGCAGGTGGCTCACCGTGCGCTCGCGCACGGGCACCGTTTCCACCTTGGACAATTCAAACACCAGCGCAGAGGCCAGGTGCGCCTGCTCCGGCGCCTCCAGGCTGCGGAAGAACATGCGCGCCTGGCTGTAGTGGTCGGCGAAGCTGGCAGCACGCACGCGCCCCTTGCGACCATCATCGGCCGGCGTGGCATGGCTGGGGAAGCCATCAGCGGTCTCGCGCGGGCTGTCGCCTTGCAGCGAGCTGGGGTCATATGCCACCCGGCCCTTGGGGATGTTCATCTGCATATGGCCGTCGCGTTGATGGTTGGCGAACGGGCACTTGGGTGCGTTGACTGGAATCTGGTGGAAGTTCGGCCCACCCAGGCGGCTGAGCTGGGTGTCCAGGTACGAGAACAGCCGTCCCTGCAGCAGCGGGTCGTTGCTGAAATCGATGCCGGGCGGCACGTTGGCCGGGCAATAGGCGACCTGCTCGGTTTCGGCGAAGAAGTTGTCCGGCCAGCGATCCAGCACCATCCGGCCGATCACGGTCAGCGGCACCAGCGATTCGGGAATGATCTTGGTCGAATCCAGGTGGTCGAACGGGAACGCCTCGGCTTCTTCTTCGGTGAACAGCTGCACCGCCAGCTCCCATTCGGGGAAGTCACCGGCAGTGATCGCCTCGAACAGGTCGCGGCGGTGGAAATCGTTGTCCGCCCCCTGCAGCTTCACCGCCTCGTCCCACACGGTGGACTGCACCCCAAGCTTGGGCCGCCAGTGGAACTTCACGAAGGTGGATTCGCCGGCATCGTTCAACAGCCGGAAGCTGTGGATGCCGAAGCCTTCGATGGTGCGAAGCGAACGCGGAATCGTGCGGTCGCTCATCGCCCACATGATCATGTGCATCGATTCGGGCATCAGCGAAACGAAGTCCCAGAACGTGTCATGGGCGCTGGCGGCCTGCGGGAATGCACGGTCCGGTTCCATCTTGACCGCGTGGATAAGGTCGGGGAACTTGATCGCGTCCTGGATGAAGAACACCGGGATGTTGTTGCCCACCAGGTCCCAGTTACCCTCGGGCGTGTAGAACTTCACCGCGAAGCCGCGCACATCGCGCGGGGTGTCCACGGAACCGGCACCACCGGCCACAGTGGAGAAACGGGTGAACACGGGCGTGCGGACGCCTACTTCGGTCAGCACGCGCGCACGGGTGAACTCCTCCAGCGAACGGGTAAGTTCGAAATAGCCGTGCGCAGCGCTGCCGCGCGCGTGCACGATGCGCTCGGGAATGCGCTCATGGTCGAAGTGGGTGATCTTCTCGCGCAGGATGAAGTCTTCCAGCAACGTCGGCCCGCGCGGGGTGTCGCGCAGCGAGTTCTGGTTGTCCGCCACCGGGATGCCCTGGTTGGTGGTCAGTGCCGGATGGCCACCGCCGGCCTGCTGGTGAAGTTCGTCGCCTTCGCCACGGCGATCGGCGGGAGGGGCGGATTTGGTGCGGGGCTTGCTGGTGGCCATCAGGCGACTCCGGGCTGGCAGGGGGGATGCAACGCCTCACAGTGGCGGGCGGGGCGTTAATCGCCGGTCGGAGAACCCGGTCGCGCATGCACCTGCGCTTCACGCCGGCAACCAGGCAGGTATCCTTGGTGGCGTGTCCATCCTCCTGCCATCCCCGCATGCGCGTTGAACCTGCCGACATCGAAGCCCTGTTCGATGCGATTCCCGATGTGCTGTTCTTCATGAAGGACCGCGACGGGCGCTACACGCATATCAACCAGACCATGCTGCGCCGGCTGGGGCTGAAGTCGCGCAAGGAAGTGATCGGGCGCACCGCTGCCGAGATCTACCCCACGGGGCTGGGCGCGGACTACGCCACCCAGGATGCGCAGGTGCTGGCCGGCAAAGTGATCGAGAACCTGATGGAGCTGCACCTGTTCGCCAACCGCGAGCCGGGCTGGTGCCTCACCTGCAAGCGGCCGCTGCTGGTGGACGGGCAGATCCGAGGGCTGATCGGCATCTCCCGCGACCTGGGGCAGAAAGACAGCCTGGGCACCCAATACGAACAGCTGCGGCTGGCGCTGGCCCACCTGAACGCGCATTACGCCGAGAACGTGCGCATGCAGACCCTGCTGGATATCACCGGGTTTTCGCTGTCCAAGCTGGAGCGCACCTTCCGCAGGGTGTTCCAGATGACCCCGCAGCAGGTACTGACCCGGCTGCGCATCCAGATGGCGGTGCATCTGCTGCATGGCAGCGACACCATCGCCAGCATCGGCCAGGCCTGCGGGTTTACCGACCAGAGCGCGTTCACCCGCAAATTCAAGGCCGAGGTCGGGGTGTCGCCGCGGGCCTATCGCGCCCAGATCGCAGAGCGCGCCGAGGCCTGATTAAAGGGGCAGGGACGCCGCCCCTATCCCGTCCGCCGGCCGGACAAGGTATGGTGTCGCACCTGTTGCCCGCCAATCGATTCCGATGCCCGCATCCCAGACTCCGGCCTCCGCCGCCGCACCCGCCGACACCCGCCTCGGGAGCTCGCTCAAACCCCGCCAGCTGATCATGATGGGCCTGGGCAGCGCCATCGGCGCCGGCCTGTTCCTGGGCTCCGGGGTGGGCGTACAGGCGGCCGGGCCGGCCGTGCTGCTGTCCTACCTGGTGGCCGGTGCGCTGGTGATCATCGTGATGAACGCACTGGGCGAGATGGCCGCGGCCAAACCGACCAGTGGCGCGTTCTCGGTGTATGCCGCCGACGCCATGGGCGCCACCGCCGGTGCCACGGTGGGGTGGCTGTGGTGGGTGCAGCTGGTGATCGTGATCGCTGCCGAAGCGGTCGGTGCGGCGGGCCTGCTGGCCACGGTGTGGCCGGTGATCCCGGTACCGATGGCGGCGCTGGCATTCATGCTGTTCTTCACCGCGATCAACCTGCTGGGGGTGAAGAACTTCGGTGAATTCGAGTTCTGGTTCGCCATCCTCAAGGTGGCCGCCATCATCGGGTTCATCCTGATTGGCGTGGCGCTGCTGATGGGCTGGCTGCCGGACGTGGCGTCGCCGGGCCTGAGCAACTTCACCCAGCATGGCGGTTTCGCCCCCAACGGGCTGGCCGGGATCGGTGCCGCGCTGCTGGTGGTGGTGTTTGCCTTCGGCGGTACCGAAATCGTGGCAGTGGCCGCGGCCGAAACCGAAGACCCCGAGCGCAGCATTGCCCGTGCCATCCGCACCGTGGCCTGGCGCATCCTGGTGTTCTACATCGGCTCGCTGAGCGTGATCATCGCCGTGGTGCCGTGGACCAGCGAAGCGCTGAAGTCGCCGTTCGCCGCGGTGCTGCAGGTGGCCAACATTCCGGGGGCGGCCACGGCCATCACCCTGATCGCGGTGATTGCACTGTTGTCGGCGCTCAACGCCAACCTGTATGGCGCCTCGCGCATGATGTATTCGCTGGCGCGCCGCCGCGAAGCCCCGGCGGTGCTGGGATGGACCGACCCGCGCCACGTGCCGATCATCGCGGTGCTGGCCAGCGTGCTGTTCGGCTTCGCCGCCACGGTGATGGAGCTGGTGTTCCCGGACAAGGTGCTGCCGGTGCTGCTGAACATCGTGGGCTCCACCTGCCTGCTGGTGTGGACGATTTCGCTGCTGTCGCAGCTGATCCTGCGCCACCGCGCCAACCGCGACGGCACCCGCCTGCCGTTCCGCATGGCCGGCTACCCGTACCTGACCGTGCTCGGCCTGTGCGTGCTGGCACTGATCTTCGGCCTGCTGCTCTCCGAAGCGCACACCCGCGTGCAGTTCCTGTCGATGGCCGCGCTCACCGCGGTGATCGCCATCACCAGCGAAATTGCCCGCCGCGCGCGCCGCAACCGCCAGGTCGATTGATCCCGGATGGGTGTTGCGTGAAATGAATACGGCCCGCTTTCGCGGGCCGTTTTCGTTTAAACCAGGCAGGAGGATCAGACCTCCACGCCCTCGTCTTCCTTGTACGCGTCGACCGGGATGCAGGCGCACATCACGTTCTTGTCGCCGTAGACGTTGTCCACGCGTGCCACCGGCGGCCAGTACTTCTGCTGGCGCAGGCTGGCCAGCGGGAAGGCGGCCAGTTCACGCGGGTAGGCGTGCGACCACTCGCTGGCCGACACCGCCGTGGCAGTGTGCGGGGCGTGCTTGAGCGGGTTGTCCTCGCGGTCCAGGCGGCCGTCTTCGATCGCGGCGATTTCCTCGCGGATCTGGATCATCGCGTTGATGAAGCGGTCCAGCTCGTGCAGCGATTCGCTTTCGGTCGGCTCCACCATCAGCGTGCCGGCGACCGGGAAGCTCAGGGTCGGGGCGTGGAAGCCGAAGTCGATGAGCCGCTTGGCCACGTCTTCAGCCCCCACGCCGGAGGTCTTCTCCAGCGGCCGCACGTCCAGGATGCACTCGTGCGCCACCAGCCCGTTGCGGCCGGTGTACAGCGTCTTGAAGTGCGGGGCCAGGCGCTTGGCGATGTAGTTGGCGTTGAGCAGCGCCACCTGGGTGGCCTTGCGCAGGCCTTCGGTACCCATCAGCGTGATGTACATCCAGCTGATCGGCAGGATCGAGGCGCTGCCGAAGCTGGCCGCGCTGACCATGCCCACCGGGCCGTTGTCGCCGAGCTTGCCCGGCAGGAACGGGGCAAGGTGGGACTTGACCGCGCACGGGCCCACGCCCGGGCCGCCGCCGCCGTGCGGAATGCAGAAGGTCTTGTGCAGGTTCAGGTGCGACACGTCCGAGCCCCACTTGCCGGGCTTGGCCACGCCGACCAGGGCGTTCATGTTGGCGCCGTCGGTGTACACCTGGCCGCCATGCTTGTGGATGATCTCGCAGATCTCGACCACTTCTTCCTCGAACACGCCGTGCGTGGAGGGGTAGGTCATCATGATCGCGGCCAGGCGGTCGCTGTACTTTTCGGCGTTGATGCGGATGTCTTCCACATCCACGTTGCCATTGCCGTCGGTCTTGGTCACCACCACCTTCATGCCGCACATCTGCGCGGAAGCCGGGTTGGTGCCGTGCGCCGAATCCGGAATCAGGCAGACGTCGCGATGGCCTTCGCCGCGCGAGCGGTGGTAGGCACGGATCGCCAGCAGGCCGGCATATTCGCCCTGCGCGCCGGAGTTCGGCTGCAGGCTCACCGCGTCATAGCCGGTGCACTCGACCAGCATCGCTTCCAGCCCGTCGATCAGTTCCTTGTAGCCAAGGGCCTGGTCGGCCGGGGCCAGCGGGTGGATGTTGGCGAACTCCGGCCAGGTCACCGGGATCATCTCGGCGGTGGCATTGAGCTTCATGGTGCAGCTGCCCAGCGGGATCATGGTGCGATCCATCGCCAGGTCCTTGTCGGCCAGCGAGCGCAGGTAGCGCAGCAGCTCGTGTTCGCTGTGGTGGGTGTTGAACACCGGGTGGGTCAGGAACGCGCTGGTGCGCACCAGGCCGGCCGGCAGGGCATCGGCGGTGGCCGCGTCCAGTGCTTCCACATCCACGCTGGCACCGAACAGCTGGCCCAGCGCGACAATGTCGGCGCGGGTGGTGGTTTCGTCCAGGCTGATGCCGACCGCTTCACTGTCGATCGCGCGCAGGTTGATGCGGGCGGCGGCGGCCTTGGCATGGATCGCGGTCGCGTCGATGTCCTTGACGTGCAGGGTGTCGAAGAAATGCTCGCCGACGTTGATGCCGGCCGTGCGCAGCGCGGCAGCCAGGATCGCGGCCAGGCGGTGGGTGCGGCGGGCGATGCGGGTCAGGCCCTCGGGGCCGTGGTACACGGCATACATCGAGGCCATCACCGCCAGCAGCACCTGCGCGGTGCAGATGTTGGAGGTGGCCTTCTCGCGGCGGATGTGCTGCTCGCGGGTCTGCAGGGTGAGGCGGTAGGCGGCATTGCCCTGCGCATCGACCGACACGCCGATCAGGCGGCCCGGCATTGAGCGCTTGTAGGCATCACGGCAGGCCATGAAGGCCGCGTGCGGGCCGCCGAAGCCGAACGGCACGCCGAAGCGCTGCGAATTGCCCACCACGATGTCCGCGCCCCATTCGCCGGGGGCGGCGATCAGGGTCAGCGCCAGCAGGTCGGTGGCCACGGCCACCAGGCCACCACGGGCATGCACGGCATCGGCCAGCGCCTTGTAGTCGCCGATGTGGCCGAAGGTATCGGGGTACTGCAGCAGCACGCCGTAGGCTTCGGCTTCCATGGCTTCGGCCGGGGTGCCCACGCGCAGCACGATGCCCATCGGCTCGGCGCGGGTGCGCAGCAGTTCCAGCGTCTGCGGGTGCACGGCGTCGTGCACGAAGAAGGTGTCGCACTTGGACTTGGCCGAACGCTTGGCCAGGGTCATCGCTTCGGCCGCGGCGGTGGCTTCATCCAGCAGCGAGGCGTTGGCGATCTCCATGCCGGTCAGGTCGGCGCACAGGGTCTGGAAGTTGATCAGCGCTTCCATGCGGCCCTGCGAGATCTCGGCCTGGTACGGGGTGTAGGCGGTGTACCACGCCGGGTTTTCCAGCACGTTGCGCAGGATGACGTTCGGGGTGAGGGTGCCGTAGTACCCCTGGCCGATGAAGGTGCGGAACACCTGGTTCCTGTCGGCGATGGCGCGGATCTTGGCCAGTGCTTCCACTTCGGTCAGCGAGCTGGGCAGCGCCAGTGCGGCCGGCGACTTGATGCCCGACGGCACGATGGCGTCGGTCAGTGCGTCCAGCGAGGCGTGGCCGACCACGTCGAGCATCTGCGCGATTTCGGCGTCGTTGGGGCCGATGTGGCGTTCAACGAACGCGTGGTGGTGTTCAAGCTCGCGCAGGGTAGGGGTGTTCTGGGACATGGCTGGCATCCAAAAGAGTGGGCACGCACGTTCGGAAGCGCGGACGGGGCGTGTCATGGGCGACAACGATCCACCGGACCCTGCGGTCTTCCTGGGTGCCCCTCTGTCCTTTTGCCTGAGAGTTTAAAAGCGCGCGGCTGCGTGCTTCGTGCCCCTTCGGCGCCGGCACTGGCCGGTCTCTCCAGAGTTTTGGTGCGGGTGGTATCGGGCCTGAGCGATTACGGGCGTTGCGCCTTCGGCAGCGGGTGCTTCAACACAAAGCGCCGCTTCTCCCACCATGTAGCCCGGCAATTATAGCCCAGCGGCCCGGTCGGCAACGCCCGTCCGGCACATGAACAGGGGGCGCCGACCGCGCCATAACCGGGCGCCGGGCATGGTGCCAGGCAGGCGGACGGCCTATCATGGCTGCATCCTCGTATTCATCAGGCGCCACCGCAGGCTGCGGCCGGCGCCTTCCGTGCGTTCGCACGGCCGCTGACGGAAGACCCGATGACACCCGCTCCGCCCTCCAACCGCCGCCTGGCCCTGCTGCTCGCCGGCCTGGCCATGTTCGGCCCGTTCTCGATCGACACCATTTTCCCGGCGTTCCTGCTGCTGGGCGAACGCATGCAGGTCGACCAGGTGGCGGTGCAGCAGACCGTGAGCGTGTACCTGCTGTTCTACGGCCTGATGAGCCTGGCGCACGGCCCGCTGTCGGACGCGTTCGGCCGCCGCCGCGTGATCCTGGGCGGGCTGGTGCTGTTCATCGCCGCCTCGATCGGCTGCGCGCTGTCGCGCGACCTGACCACGCTGCTGGTGTTCCGCGCGCTGCAGGGCGTCACCGCCGGCGTAGGCGTGATCGTCGGCCGGGCGGTGATCCGCGACCTCTACCATGGCGCCGACGCGCAGCGGCTGATGAGCCAGGTCTCGATGATCTTCGGCATCGCCCCGGCGATCGCGCCGATCATCGGCGGCTGGATCCTGCTCGGCGGCGGCGACTGGCCGCTGATCTTCTGGTTCCTGGTGGTGTTCGCGCTGGTGTTGCTTGCCGCCACCGGCAAGTGGCTGCCGGAGACCCACCCGGTGGAAGCCCGCACCCCGCTGTCCACCCGCGCGCTGCTGCGCAGCTACCTGCAGATGGGTACCAATCCGCGCCTGCTGCGCCTGGCGGCAGCCGGTGCGTTCAATTTCTCCGGCATCTTCCTGTACATCGCCTCGGCACCGGTGTTCGTGATGCAGCACCTGCAGCTGGGCGAGGGCGGTTTTGCCTGGCTGTTCATTCCCACCATCGGCGGCATGACCACGGGCTCGTTCCTCTCCGGACGCATGGCCGGGCGGATGACCGCCGCCCGCCAGGTCGGGATCGGCTTCAGCTTGTGCGCGGTATCGGCGCTGGTCAACCTGGCCTATGTGCTGGCGGTGGACCAGATCGCGCTGCCCTGGGCGGTGCTGCCGATCTTCGTCGGTGGCGTGGGCATGGCGCTGATCTTCCCGATCCTGGCGCTTGCGGTGCTGGATATGTACCCGCACCAGCGCGGTCTTGCCTCGTCGATGCAGATGTTCCTGCAGCTGATGATCAACACCGTGGTGGCCGGGGTGGTGTCGCCGATGCTCAGCCACACTCCGCTGCACCTGGCGCTGGGCTATGCCGGCTTCTTCGCCATCGGCGCCAGCTTCTGGTTCTGGGAGCGTCGCTGCGAACGCCGCCGCGAGGCTGCGGCGGCCCTTGCCTGAGCCCCCGTGCGGTATTCTTTCACCATTGTTGCGGTACGGAACTCCCCCTGATGTCGACCACCTCCAAACTGCGTCGTGACCTGCGCCGGCGCCGCGAAATCGAAGAAGCCAACCGCGAAAAGGCCCATGCATCGCCGGTCGAGCCGCATGCCGAGCTGCGCGACCAGCAACGCACGCTGCTGGCCGGGGTGGTCCGTCGCGACGGCGAGTGGGTGCTGGGCATGGATGGCCGTATCGCCGGGCAGACCCCCAGCGCCGCCCGCGTGCTGGCGCTGATCATGCAGGCCGCCGAACTGCACGAGCGCCAGGGCACCCCGGTGCGCCTGGTGTATTCGGATGCGCTGAAAGACGCCGCGCACGCCGAAGCCAAGGGCGAGGGCAAGGATTTCGAGCAGTTCAAGACCGAGTTGGCCGCGTCGCTGAAACCCAAATCCTGACAACCGACCGCGCAGAAAAAAACCGGCCATTGGCCGGTTTTTTTCGTTTACGGGGCCTTCGGCGCTGCCGCCGCGCCAGGCGGCTGCCAGCCACACATCTGGCCCTGGTTCTGCTGCTTGAGCCACTCGTTGACCGGGGTGAAATACTCGATCATCGGGCCGGCATCGAGCTTGTCGCCGCCGGTGATTTCCTTCAGCGTGGCCTGCCACGGCTGGCTGGCACCCTTGCTCAGCATCGCCCAGAACTTCTGGCCGGCTTCCTTGTTGCCGTAGAAGCTGCACTGGTGCAGCGGGCCCTTGTAGCCGGCCGCGTCGCACAGGCCCTTGTAGAACTGGAACTGCAGGATGCGCGCCAGGAAGTAGCGGGTGTACGGGGTATTGCCCGGCACGTGGTACTTGGCGCCCGGATCGAAGAACTCCTCGCCGCGCGCCGAGGCCGGGGCCACGCCCTGGTACTTGGCCTTCAGGTCCCACCACGCCTTGTTGTACTGGTCCGGGGTGATCGAGCCATCGAACACGCCCCAGCGCCAGCGGTCGATCATCAGGCCGAACGGCAGGAACGACACGCCGCTCAGGGCCATGCGCATCTGCGCGTTGATGGTGGCCTCGCGGCTTTCCTGCGGCTTGTCGACCAGCCCGATCGAGTTGAGGTACTGCGGGGTCATCGCCAGCACGATGGTGTCGCCGATCGCTTCGTGGAAGCCATCGTTGGCACCGCCCTGGAACAGCGGCGGCAGCGGGTTGTAGGCCAGGTCGTAATAGATGTGGCCCAGCTCGTGGTAGATGGTGGTGAAGTTTTCCTCGGTCGGCTTGATGCACATCTTGGTGCGCACGTCGCCTTCCATGTTCATGTCCCACGCACTGGCGTGGCAGACCACGTCGCGGTCCAGCGGCTTGATGAACTGGGTCTTGTCCCAGTACGACTTCGGCAGCGCCGGCATGCCCAGCGACACGTAGAAGTCCTGCGCGCGTTCGGTCATCTGCTTGGCGGTACGCAGTTCGGCCTCACGCTGCGCCTTGTACAGCGCTTCCACGTTCGCGTTGCTGCCGCCGGCCTTGGCCAGTGCACCGCTCAGGTTGGCCTGGTACTGCTTTTCCAAGGCGGCGGTGATGTCCAGGCTGCCTGCGCCCGGGTACGGTTCCAGCTGGTCCCACAGGTTGGACCAGTCCTGCTGCCACATGTTGCCCAGCAGGTGCGCGGCGATCAGGCCGCCTTCGGTTTCGGCCTTGTCCTTGCCGTAGGTGCCGTCCAGCTTGGTACGGGCGTAGCAGTGCAGCTGCTCGTACATCGGCTTGACCTGTTCCCACAGGCGGTCGGTTTCCGGGCCGATCTGCTCGGGCGGCATGTCGTAGCCGCTGCGCCACATCTGCCCGGCATCGGCGAAGCCCATTTCCTTGGCGCCTTCGTTGACCAGGCCGACGAAGCGCTGGTAGTCGGCGCGCATCGGCTTGGTGGTGGCGTGCCAACCCTGCCAGGCGTCCAGCTGCTTGTCATAGTCGCGGCTGCTGGCCAGCACTTCTTCCAGGTCGCCCAGCTGGCGGCAGGTGGCCGGGTTGGCCTCGTCGGTGCAGTACTTGCCCGAGCCGTACGCGCCTTCCATGCGGCTGGCGATGCGGGTCAGCTCGCCCAGCTTGGCCGGGTCGCGCGGGGCCGGCATGGCGGTCATCAGCTTGAGCAGGTGGATCTGGCGCTTGGTGTCCTCGCTCATCGGCTGGCCGTCGTACTTGCCAGCCTGGGCGATCCAGCCGTTGAGGATGGTCAGCCAGCGTTCGTTGGCCTTGGCCGCCACGCGCTCGGAATCGTCATTGATGTAGGTCGAGGACAGCCACTGGGCCGAGGTCATTTCCGGGTACAGCGCCTTGTACTCGGCGTTGACGCGGGCGATGAACTGGTCCGCGGTTTCGGTCGGCGCGGCGGTGCCTGCGGCCGGTGCATCGGCCGGGGACGGGTCCTTCTGGCAGGCCGCCAGCGTCAGTGCGGCAGCACCGACAGCCAGGGCCAGCAGGAGCGGGCGGTGGTTCACGGGGACATCCTTGGGTGGTGACAGACCGGCGAAGGCTAGTGGGGCCGCCGCCGCACCGCAAGGGCCACAGGTCCCGTCAGCGCCCGCAGCCGGCGAACAGGTCGCGGTCGCGCTCGTACAGCGCGGTCTTCACCTGCATCAGGCCCAGTACCGACGGGAACACGTTGTCATGGTCCGTGTACTGGGTGGCGCGCCGGCGCACGCAGGCCAGGTCCAGCCCACGGCTGGCGGCGAAGCCGGGCGAGAACCACATGGTCATCGGCACCCGGGTCTGTTCCTGCGGGGCGATCGCGTACGGCACCCCGTGCAGGTACAGGCCCTTCTCGCCGAGCGATTCGCCATGGTCGGACAGATAGATCATCGCCGTGTCGTAGTCCTGCATGCCCTGCAGCGTGCCGATGGTGTGGGCCAGCAGCTGGTCGGTATACAGCAGCGCGTTGTCGTAGCTGTTGGTGATTTCCTCGCGGCTGCACTTGCCCAGGTCCGGGGTGTCGCAGGTCGGGGTGAAGTGGCGGAAGCGGGTGGGGTAGCGCTCGAAGTAGCTCGGGCCGTGGTTGCCCAGCTGGTGCAGCACCACCACCCGGTCGCCCGGCGTTGCACGGACCTGCTCGGCGAGGTTGTCGATCAGGATCTCGTCCCTGCAACGGCCGTTGGCGCACAGGGTGGGATGCGTTGCATCGTCCAGTGCCTGCATCGGCAGCCCTTCGCACACGCCCTTGCAGCCGGACTGGTTGTCGCGCCACAGCGTGCCGATGCCGGCGTGGTCGAGCACGTGCAGCAGCGACTGGTGCGCGCGGATCTTCTTCTCATCGTAATCGTGGCGGCCATAGGGCGAGAACAGGCAGGGCAGCGACACTTCGGTGCTGGTGCCGCACGAATGCATGTCCGGGAAGTTGATCGCGCTGGTCTGCGCCAGCTGCGGCGTGGTCTGCCGGGCGTAGCCGTTCAAGCCCCAGTTCTGCGCACGCGCGGTTTCACCCATCACGATCACCAGCAGCCGCGGCCTGCTGTCGGCCGCGCGCGGGGTGGCCTTGGCATCCAGCCCGATCGGCAGCTTCGGTGCGCGCTGGATCGGGTTGTCGCCGCGCAGCGCCTTGGGCAGGCCCAGCAGGTAGTTGCCCGGCGTGGCCAGGTAGCGCACCTCGCGCTGGTTGCGCATCAGCGCCGACATTTCCTGGAACGACAGCAGCGAACCGCCCAGTGCCACGGCGGCCGACAGCAGCAGGAAGCCGCCACGCCACAGCAGTGCCTTGCCCCAGCTGCGGCGCAGCAGCTGCACGCGCCACAGCACGACCATCGGCAGCGCCGCCAGCAGCACCAGCGGGGCGATCAGGCTGGGAGTGATGAGCTCGCGGCTTTCCTTGTGGTCGGTCGCCAGCACGTTGCGCAGCATGTCCGCATCCAGGTAGATGTGGTAGCTGCCCATGTAATGCGCGGCCATCGCTGTGCCCAGCAGCAGCACGCCGATCATCACCTTTGCGTTCCAGCGCCACACCAGCAGGCCCATCAGCAGGCTGTGCGCGCCGACCAGCAGCAACAGCAGCGAAAGGCCGAAGCGCAGGCTGCCCGGATGGGTGGCCATCGCGCTGTGCCAGAACAGGCCGTTGCAGGCCAGCGCGAAGAACATGCTGGTGAGCGCGATGAGGGTTTCGGTGGACCAGGTGGGGCGCCAGTGGCGCAGGGCTGACAGCGAAGCAAGGCGCGGCATGCGCGAGGCGATGGCATTCACGCGCGTGCTCCTGCCATGCGGCGTACCAGCAGGAACAACAGCAGCGACACCGTCCAGCAGGTCGCCAGCGTCCACAGGTCATGCGACAGGAAATGCGCGCCGCGCAGCTGCTGCGCGGCACCGAACACGCCGCCGGCGACCAGCCCCACGGCAAGGCCACGCCATCGCCATGCCGGGCGCACCAGCAGCGCGAAGAAGTACAGGCTCACCCAGGCAAACCCGGCGCTGGAATGCCCGGCCGGAAAGCACACCCCGCGCGGCATGCCGTGCGGGCGGGTGGCGAACAGGCCCACGTATTCGCGCAGGCCGCCGTAGCGCGCCAGGTCCCACGGGCAATCCATGTTGGTGAGGGACTTCAGCAGCGACACCACGCCGGTGCCCAGCGCGACGGCCATTACCAGGTACAGCAGCGGCCAGCGCCATGCGGCCGCGCGTTCGTGGCGCCAGGCGTGGAAGCACAGCACGAGGGTCAGCAGCGTTGCCGCTGCGCTCAGCCACTTGCCACCCTTGTGGATCAACTGGCTCGTCGCCCATGCGTTCTGCAGGAGCCAGTGATGGCCTTCCATGCGGTACAGCTGGTCCGCAAGCCACTGGTCACCCCCGCCCGCCATCAGTGCGGCACTGGCGGCCAGCACGGCCAGCAGCGGCCAACCGAGATGGCGGCGCAGGAACCCGGACGCCTGCGCGGGCGCGTCGGAAGCGAGCGGGACAAGTGCAGGGGAAGCAGGAAGCATCAGGCAGGGCCGGCGGGGAAACCGGCGCCATGGTCGTCAGCGGCGTGTCGGAGACCGGTCGGAGCGATGTTCCCCGCGCGTTAATCGGCCGCGCCGTGCATCCGCGATTCAGTCACCGTCGTCCACGCCGGCGGCTGCATCCTTGGACAGTTCCGCGTGGCAGGCTGCATTCCATGCCGTGCCGGGTACCAGCCACCAGCGGTTGCGGTTGGCACTGCCGATCATTACCGCCTGCGCGCGATCCACGCACGGACTGATCGCCTGCTCCAGCACCAGCAGCCAGCGCTCGTGCGGCGCCTGCGCCAGCCACGGGCCAGCGTCATGCCACTGTTCGTCCCAGGGGCGCTTGAACCCGAAGTCGGTCACCGGCCGGTCGGCCTGCAGCAGGTTCTGCTCGCGCCAGGCCAGCGCGCCCAGCTCGGCCGACGGGCCGATCCGCTCGCCGACCTGCTGCATCAATGCCGACGAAGAACTGTACGGACCCAATGCAGGCATCAGGCCCCAGCCGTGCAGGTTCCACAACAGCACCGCAGTCAACACAGCAAGCATGCCGGCACGCCGCTGGCGAAGCCAGGCGGCCAGCAGCAGCACCACAATGCCGAAGCCAAGCAGCCACGCCCCGAGTACCGGCAGCAGGGTTTCTGGCATGCCGCGCTTGGCCAGCTGCGCATGCGCCCAGGCACCGTCGCCCAGCAACTGCGCGCCGATCCCCAGAGCCGCCGCGCCCAGCACCAGCACGTAGGCCAGCAGCAGCCAGCGCGGACCAGGCCGGCGCAGCAGGCCGGGCAGCAGCGGGGCGGCGGCCACGCACAGCGCCGGCAGCATCGGGAAGATGTAGACCTCGCGCTTGCCGGGGCTGGCACTGAAGAACAGCAGCACCAGCAGCGCCCAGCCGAGCAGCAGCCAGTAGCGCCCATCCAGGCGCTTGAGGCGCCTCCACCACGCGGGAACCAGCGCGGGCAGCAGCAGGCTGCCGGGCAGCCACAGCGTGGCGATCACCTGCAGGTAGTACCAGGCCGGCTGCACGTGGTGCCAGGCATTGGCATAGCGGGTGCCAGTCTGCTTGAACAGTAGTTCGCGCGCATAGCCCTGCAGCTCCGGCGAGGGGTCATTGAGCAGCGCGATCCCAAGTGGGCCCAGCCATACGGCGGTGCCGAGCAGGAATGCCGGTATCAGCCACAGCAGTGAACGCGCGCGGGGCAGGGCAGCGCCAGGCCGCGGCTGGCCTTTCCAGCGCCACAGCGCCCACGGCAGCAGCACCAGCAGCGGCAGGAAGCCCACGCCCTTGGTGACCGTGCCGAGACCCGCGGCGAACCCGGCCACCCACAGCAACCGCGTGTTCGGCCGTTCCAGCAGGTGGCGCAGCAGCGCCCACAACGACAGGGTGGTGAGCGCGACCAGCACCATGTCGATCTGTGCACGCTTGGCCATCAGCCCGAACTGCAGGCAGCTGGCCAGCGCCAGCAGCGCCCACCAGGCGATGCGCCGGTTCCACAGACGCCGCGCCAGGTCCCAGCTCAGCCACAACGTGGCCAGCCCGGCCAGCAGCGAGGGCAGCAGGAAGGCCAGGTTCCAGTTCCCGATGACCTGGTAGGTCGCCGCCTGGATCCACATGAACACCGGCGGCTTTTCGGCGTACAGTTCGCTGCCCCGGTGGGGCAGCAGCCACTGGCCGGTCTCGACCATGGCCCGGGCGGCCAGCACGAAACGGGGCTCATCCGGCGGGGTAGGGGCGCGCAGTCCGATCCCTGCGGCAAGGGCCAACAGCAGGGCGAGGCAGGTCAGCAGTCGCCACCGATGGCGGGTCAGGATCGTCTGCAAGGGCAAGGGATCGGTTGGAAAGCCCGCACTGTCGCCCAGCCGATGTAAGAAAGGCGTCGAACCGGGGCGATTGCGACCGGATTCCGACATTCCACGGGCTACCATGGCGGTATCACTCCCGAGTTCCCGACGCATGCGGCTCCTGGTCATTGAAGACAACCGCCAACTGGTCGCTAACCTGTTCGAGTATTTCGAAGCGCGTGGCCATGTCCTCGACGTCGCCCCCGATGGCGTCACCGGCCTGCACCTGGCCGCCACCCAGAGCTACGACGCGCTGATCCTGGACTGGATGCTGCCGCGCATGGAAGGCCCCGACGTGCTGCGCCGCCTACGCGTCGAGCACGGCTCGGAAGTGCCGGTGATCATGCTCACCGCGCGCGACGAACTGCCCGACAAGATCGCCGGCTTCCGCGCCGGCGCCGACGACTACCTGACCAAGCCGTTCGCCCTGCCGGAACTGGAAGTCCGGCTGGAAGCGCTGCGCGTGCGCGCGCAGGGGCGCAACCCGCGCAAGGTGCTGGAAGTAGCCGATCTCACCCTGGACCTGGCCACGCTGGAAGCGCAGCGCGACGGCCAGGCCCTGCACCTGTACCCGGCCTGCCGCAAGCTGCTGGAAGTGCTGATGCGCGCCAGCCCGGCGGCGGTCACCCGCCAGCAGCTGGAGTTCGCGCTGTGGGGCGATGAGCTGCCCGACGGCGACCTGCTGCGTTCCCACATCTACGAACTGCGCCGCAGCGTGGACGGTCCGTTCCAGCACAAGCTCATCCATACCCTGCCGCGCGTGGGGTATCGCCTGGGTGCGCCGGCCACCGAAGGCCACGATGAAACTGCGTAAGCCCGCGCCGCTGCACCGGCGGCTGGTCTGGTGGCTGCTGGGCTACCTGGCTTTGATCTCGCTGGCGGTGTTCAGCGTGGGCAACTACGTGCACGAGCATGCCGAGCATTCGGCGTGGCGCGCACTGTTGAACTCCGAACTGGACAGCATCGTCAGCCACATCGAACACGAACCGCACTACCGCTGGCAGGACTCGGACACGTTGCGCCTGTTCACCGTCGATGACAGTCCCGGTGTTCCGCCGATCCTGCGCACCCTGCATCCGGGCCTGCACGACGGCGTGGAAATCGCCGGCCGCGCCAGCGCGGTGATGGTGCGCGACACCGCCGGGCAGGGCCGGCTTGCACTGGTGCTGGACATCAACGACTTCCACGACCTGGAAGAATTCGCCACCCGCTGGGTGATGCTGGCCAGCGTGGTGATGATCGTAGTGACGGTAGTGATGGCCTCGTTCGGCGTCAGCCGCCTGGTCAGCCCGCTGCGCTCACTGGCCCGGCATATCGACGGCCTCAAGCCCGGCATGGCTGGCCAGCGCGTCGAAGTCGACCCGCGCGGCAGCTCCGAGCTGTACGTCATCGCCGCCGCGCTCAACGACTACCTGGCCCGCAACGAACAGTTCGTGGAACGCGAACGGGTGTTCATCAGCACCGCCAGCCACGAACTGCGCACCCCCATCGCGGTGATCACCGGCGCCGCCGAACTGGCGCTGGAGCAGCCCGCGCTGCCCGACCGTGCGCGCCAGCAGATGCAGCGCGTGCACCGCACCGCCCAGGGCGTGGAGCAGCTTATCCAGCTGCTGCTGGTACTCGCGCGCGAACCGGCGCGCCTGGCCGCGTTGAAGGAACGCATCCCGCTGGACCAGCTGGTGCCGGACATCATCGAAGACCATCGCCACCTGATGGGCGACAAGGACCTGCAGATCGCCGTGCAGGGCCTGGCCAACGTGGACATCATCGCGCCGCTCGGCGTGGTCCAGGCCGCGATCGGCAACCTGCTGCGCAACGCCATCGAAAACAGTGGCCGCGGCACCATCACCATCAACGTATCCGACCGTGCCGTGGTCACCCTGCAGGATCCCGGCGAAGGCATGAGCCCTGAAGAAATTGCCGCGGTCTACGCGCGCATGGCCCGCGGTGATCGCAACGGACAGAGCGGCATCGGCCTCGAACTGATCGCCCGCCTGTGCGAACACCTCGGCTGGGCACTCACCATCGAACAGAGCGAACCGCGCGGTACCCGCGTCATCCTCGACCTGAGCGCATCGTTGCCAGGGTAGCCGTGGCAGTTCGCGGCAGCGCAACGTGGCATGTGGTGAAGACAGTGTTAAGCTCAAAAAGGCGTCGCATCATGCGGCGCTTTTTTTTGCCCTTTCGATCGACAGAGGATCGCATGCCGACCGAACCCATTACTGCCCTCATCACCAACGATATCGTTGGCCTTGGCCTGATCGCGGCCACCCTGGCCCTGATTTTCTGGGCCGCCAGCGGCCCGACCCCCCTGCTGAAGAAAATCTTCGCCTGGGTGCCCGCCCTGCTGCTGTGCTACTTCATCCCGGCCATCTACAACACCGCAGGCCTCATCGACGGCCACGACACCGCCCTCTACAACCCCATCGCCCGCGACGTGCTGCTGCCCGCCGCCCTGGTGCTGCTCACCCTTTCCATCGACCTCAAGGGCATCCTCAAGCTCGGCCCCAAGCTGCTCATCGTGTTCTGCGCCGGCACCTTCGGCATCATGCTCGGCGCCGTGGTGTCGTTCCAGCTGATGTCCTGGATCCACCCGGAAACCGTCGCCGGCGACACCTGGGCCGGCATGGCCGCACTGGCCGGCAGCTGGATCGGTGGCGGCGCCAACATGGTCGCCATGCGCGAAGTATTCGGCACCGACGCCACCACCTTCGGCCAGTTCGCCGTCGTCGACGTCGCCTGCGCCAGCCTGTGGATGGCCGTCCTGCTGTTCCTGGCCAACCGCGCCACCCAGATCGACACCCGCAACGGCGCTGACACCCGCGCCATCGACGAAATGAAAGCGCGCATCAGTGCCTATGAGGCCCAGAACGCCCGCATTCCCAGCCTCACCGACCTCATGCTGATCGTCGGCGTCGCCCTCGGCGGCGTCGGCCTGGCCCACGCCATCGCCGCCCCCCTGAGCGCCTGGTTCAAAGCCCACATCAGCTGGGCCAGCCAGTTCAGCCTCGACAGTGCCTTCGTCTGGGTGGTCCTGCTCTCCACGTTGCTCGGCCTCGGCCTGAGCTTCACCCGCGCACGCCGGCTCGAATCGGCAGGCGCATCCCGCCTGGGCACCGTGTTCCTGTACTTCCTGATCGCCTGCATCGGCATGCAGATGAACCTGCTGTCCCTGCTGGACCGCCCGTGGCTGTTCCTGCTCGGCGTGATCTGGATGCTGACCCACATTCTCGTCCTGTGGACCGTCGCCAAGATGGTCAAAGCGCCGTTGTTCTTCTTCGGCATCGGCTCGATGGGCAACATCGGCGCAGCGGCATCGGCACCTGTGGTGGCAGCGGCATTCCATCCCAGCCTGGCGCCGGTGGGGGTGCTCCTCGGAACAGTCGGATACGCCACGGGAACCGGTCTGGCATACGTAACCGGCTTGATCCTTAAATGGATGGCCGGAGCGTAACGACACCATCAGCATCGGGAAGGCCAGCCAACGGCTGGCGCTACCTGCTCTAGGTTCCGTCATCTGCCATCTGTGGATGGCGGGGCGGCGGTGGGGGTGCGGGACTGTAGAAAACATGGATGTTTTCTACCAGCCCCCAGGGATGGGTTTACGGCGTGTCCCGCACCCTTACCGGCGCCCCGCCATGGCCGATATCAAATCAGAGCCCAGAGAAAAGGCGGCGCAGGTGCGCCGCCTTTTCGGTTCTAGAAGCCGTCTCGACCAACGGTCGAGACCTACCGGTCAACGGCGCGATAGCGCCAATGTCAGCAGCAGCGACCCCCATTGCGGCCGCCGTAACGCGCTTCCTGGCGCTCGCGGAAGAACGTCTTGTAGTCCATCGGCGTGCGGTCCGGATGCTTCTCCAGCACGTGCCGCA
Source organism: Stenotrophomonas sp. SrG (assembly GCF_050031795.1). Taxonomy (NCBI): domain Bacteria; kingdom Pseudomonadati; phylum Pseudomonadota; class Gammaproteobacteria; order Lysobacterales; family Lysobacteraceae; genus Stenotrophomonas; species Stenotrophomonas sp. SrG. The sequence continues at coordinate 132,761 of NZ_JBNBBE010000006.1, read as the reverse complement.
CGTAGTTGTCGTAATCGGGAATCCCGCAGCACAGACGTGCCGTCTGCACCAGGCGCCGCCAGATGCGGCGGTGCGCCTGGTACTGCCCGACCGGAACCAGACCCGTGCTCATCACAGGTCCGCCATCTGGTGCGGCTGCAGCGCCACGTATTCCGTCTCACGGTCCGTGCGCTGCGGCGTACGGCGTGCCACCACGATCGTCTTGATCGCATAGGCCAGGATCGCGAACACCACGAACAGGAACAGCACCGTCAGCCCCGTGTTGACGTACGCGTTCACCACGATCTGCTGCATCTGCCCCACCGTCTTGGCCGGTGCCGTGATCGTCCCGCTCGCAATCGCATCCTGGAACTTGTGCGCCTGCGCCAGGAAGCCCTGCGCCGGATTGCTGTCGAAGATCTTGATCAGCCCCGCATACGTCGTGCAGATCAGCAGCCATACCGCCGGCACCGCCGTCACCCACGCATAGCGGTCACGCTTCATCTTGAACAGCACCACCGTACCCAGCATCAGCGCGATACCCGCCAGCATCTGGTTCGAGATGCCGAACAGCGGCCACAGCGTCTGGATGCCACCGAACGGATCCACCACGCCCGTGTACAGCAGATAGCCCCACAGCGCCACGCAGCCCGCCGTCGCGATGATGTTCGCCGTCCACGACTCGGTCTTCTTCAGCGCCGGGATGAAGTTGCCCAGCAGGTCCTGCAGCATGAAGCGGCCCGCGCGCGTACCCGCATCCACCGCCGTCAGGATGAACAGTGCCTCGAACAGGATCGCGAAGTGGTACCAGAACGCCATCATCGCGTTGCTGCCACTCGGGATCGCCTGGTGCAGGATCTGCGCGATACCCACCGCCAGCGTCGGCGCGCCACCCGCACGGTGCAGGATCGTCGGCTCGCCAATCGCCGCCGCCGTCGCCTCCAGCTGCTCCGGCGTGATCGTGAAGCCCCACGTCGTGGTGATGTAGTGTGCCGCCGAGACCGCATCGGCACCGATCACCGCCGCCGGGCTGTTCATCGCAAAGTAGATGCCCGGATCGATGATCGATGCCGCCACCAGCGCCATCACCGCCACGAACGATTCCATCAGCATGCCGCCGTAACCGATGTAGCGCATGTGGCGCTCATTGGCCAGCAGCTTCGGCGTCGTACCCGACGCGATCAACGCATGGAAGCCCGACACCGCACCGCACGCAATGGTGATGAACAGGAACGGGAACATGCCGCCCTTCCACACCGGACCATCGCCGCTTGCCGCGAACTGCGTCAGCGCCGGCATCTTCAGCTCCGGCATCACGATCAGGATGCCGATGGCCAGCGCCACGATCGTGCCGATCTTCAGGAACGTCGACAGGTAATCGCGCGGGGCCAGCAGCAGCCACACCGGCAGCACCGACGCCACGAAGCCGTAACCGATCAGCATCCAGGTGATCTGGATCCCGGTGAAGGTGAAGGCCGGGCCCCAGACCGGGTCCGCCGCCACCTTGCCGCCGTACCAGATCGCCAGCAGCAGCAGGATCAACCCCACCACCGAAATTTCGCCGATCTTGCCCGGGCGGATGTAGCGCATGTAGATGCCCATCAGGATCGCGATGGGCATCGTCGCAATCACCGTGAACATGCCCCACGGGCTTTCCGCCAGTGCCTTCACCACCACCATCGCCAGCACCGCCAGGATGATGATCATGATCAGGAATGCGCCGAACAACGCGATGGTGCCAGGCACCTGGCCCATTTCCTCGCGCACCAGGTCACCCAGTGAACGCCCGTTGCGGCGGCTGGAAATGAACAGGATCATGAAGTCCTGCACCGCGCCGGCCAGCACCACGCCCACCACCAGCCACAGCAGGCCGGGCAGGTAGCCCATCTGCGCCGCCAGCACCGGGCCCACCAGCGGCCCCGCACCGGCGATGGCCGCGAAGTGGTGGCCGAACAGCACGTGCTTGTTGGTGGGCACGTAATCCAGGCCATCGTTGTTGATCACCGCGGGCGTGGCCCGGGTGGGATCGAGCTGCATCACCTTGTCGGCGATGAACAGGCTGTAGAAGCGATAGGCAATGAGATAGATGGAGACTGCGGCGACCACGATCCACAGCGCGTTGATGTGTTCGCCCCGCCGCAATGCGACGGTGCCAAGACAGAATGCGCCGAGCAGCGCGAGCGCCGCCCAACCCAGCTTGGAAAAACCTTTCATGAGATTGCGTCTCCCTGAAGAACTCCGTAAGGGTCCGCCCTGGCAGTGACCGGGTCAATGCGCCTGCGGAGGCTTGCCGCTAGTACTTTGGTCGTACACGGGTACAGAACACCACGCTTGGAACAATCGGTTGCGGGCATGACGGTTGGCGCCTCCGGGGGCTGCGCCCATCTTGTATCCATCTTCCTTTCGCCGGAGTCAACATGAGCAGCCCAACCCCGGTGCGCGTGCAGCGCACCATCCGTGGCATGGCCACCTCCGACGGGGCCGGCGTGCGCCTGACCCGGGTCATCGGCGGCCCCTCGCTGCCGGACCTTGACCCGTTCCTGCTGCTGGATGAATTCGGCACCGATCGCGCCGAGGACTACATCGCAGGCTTCCCCAGCCACCCGCATCGCGGCTTCGAGACCGTGACCTACATGCTCGACGGGCGCATGCGGCACAAGGACAACCACGGCAACGAGGGCCTGCTCACCCCGGGCAGCGTGCAGTGGATGACCGCCGGCCGCGGCCTGGTGCATTCGGAAATGCCCGAGCAGGAATCGGGGCAGATGCGCGGCTTCCAGTTGTGGGTGAACCTGCCGGCGCGCGACAAGATGACCGATCCCAAGTACCAGGAGTTCGCGCCGGACCGCATCCCGCTGGCGCAGCCGGCGCCGGGCGTGCAGGTCAAGGTGATCGCCGGGCAGGTGGGCGACACGGTCGGCCCGATCGTGCAGCCGGCCACCGATCCGTTGTACCTGGATGTGCAGCTGGATGCAGGCACGGCCTGGGATTACGTGCTGCCTGAAGGGCATAACGCGTTCGCCTATGTGTTCGAAGGCGGGCTGACGATTGGCGACGGCGATGACGCGCGTCCGGTCGACCGGCAGGAAATGGCGGTGCTCGATGGCGGCGAACTGCTGCAGCTGCGCGCGGGCGCCGGTGGAGCGCGATTGATCCTGGTCGCCGGGCGGCCGTTGCGGGAGCCGGTGATGCGCCATGGCCCGTTCGTGATGAACACCAGGCAGGAACTGATGCAGGCCTTCGTGGATTTCCAGGAAGGCCGCTTCTGAAACAAGCCAGCGCCGGCCAACGGCCGGCGCTACCGGGTGTCAGCGCTCCGCGGCGACCGCCGACGGATTGAGGTTCATGCCCTGCGACAACGTCTGCAGCGCGCGCAGCTCGCTGGCGTCGCTGGGATACAGCGAAATCTGCGCGTAGCGGTTCTTGTCGAACTTGACCACGGTCATGCGGCGGGTGGCATACCCCGGCGGCTGCTGTCCGCCCAGGTCAGGCTGGTACCAGTACAGCGACTCACCGGCGAAGTTGCCCTTTTCCTGGCGCAGCGGGCGGGGCAGCGGAATATCCGGGTCGCGCCCGGTGAGCATCATGGTCATGACCTCGCGCCCGTCTGCCGCAGTGGCCTTGCAGAGCACGTAGGTGGCCGCAGACTGTTCCTGCCATTGCAGGCCGCTGGATTCGGGCAGTGCCGGGCATTTGGCGGCCGATTGCGCCGAGGCGATGCCGGCCGTCAGTGAAAGGCCAAGGAATATCAAGGCGTGCAGGATCTTCATGCGTTCCCCCAAGTGTGCAAGTAGCCGTGTCGTCCCCTGCGGGCGCTTCCGGTGGCCAAGCGTTCCCTGGCCGATGTGCTGCGCATGCCCCATGCGCGTACCGGAAGGACCCGTCAGGTGACGGTCTGGTGATTTCGACCTTAACGGAATGTGACCGGTTCTTCAAATAACCGTTTCAAATGATTCTGAACCCGGTTAGCGGGGTGGGCCATCGGCACCGATCCATTTGTAGGCGATGCCGCCGATCAGCCCGCCCAGCAGCGGGGCCAGCCAGAACAGCCACAGCTGGCCCAGCGCGCCGCTGCCGGCGAACACCGCCACGGCGGTGGAGCGGGCCGGGTTCACGGAGGTGTTGGTGACCGGGATGCTGATCAGGTGGATCAGGGTCAGGGCCAGGCCGATGGCGATCGGGGCGAAGCCCGCCGGGGCACGGCCGTGGGTGGCACCCATGATGACCACCAGGAACAGGGCGGTGAGCACCACTTCGCACAGGAAGGCGGCGGCGACGCTGTAGCCACCGGGCGAGAGTGCGCCGTAACCGTTGCTGGCGAAGGCGCCGGCCTGGCTGCCGTCGATCTGGAAGCCGGGTGCGCCGGAGGCGATCTGCAGCAGGATGAAGCCGGCCAGCAGGCCGCCCAGCACCTGGGCGACGATGTAGGGCAGCAGGTCGCGCGCCGGGAAGCGCCCGCCGACCCACAGGCCGACGCTGACAGCGGGGTTGAAGTGGGCGCCGGAGATGTGGCCGAACGCGTAGGCGCCGGTCAGTACGGTGAGGCCGAAGGCCAGTGCGACGCCGAGGAAGCCGATGCCCAGCGGGTTGCCGTCACCGCCGAATTTCGCTGCGAGGACGGCGCTGCCACAGCCGCCGAGAACCAGCCAGAAGGTGCCGAGGAATTCGGCGGCCAGACGCTTGCCCATGCTCATTGAAGATCTCCACGGATGCCCAAGGGGAATCACGTCGGAAATCGGATGATGCAACGGGCGCGCATTACGCCGGCAGTGGAATGAATTCCTTGTCGTCGCCGGGAATGTTGCCGAAAGCCCCCGATTCCCAATCGTGCTTGGCCTGCTCGATGCGTTCCTTGGAACTGGACACGAAGTTCCACCAGAGGTGGCGCGGTCCGTCCAGCGGTTCACCACCAAGCAGCATGGCCTTCAACGGCGTCTTGGCACGCAACCGGCCACGGGCGCCGGTTTCGGGAATGATGAGATGCTGGGCGGGCAGATCGACGCCGTCGAGCTGGGCCTCGCCTTCGAGGATGTAGAGCGCGCGTTCGACGTGGCCGGTATCGAGGTCGAGTTCGGCACCGGGGTCCAGGTCGATGGCGACGTTGAGGGTGTCGGCAAAGACTTTCACGGGGGATTCTTCGCCGTAGGCGCGACCGGCGATGACGCGCAGCCAGGCGCCGTTGCGGCGCTGCTCGGGCAGGGTGGCGGCGGCGTGGTGGTAGAAGGCGGGCGCGGTTTCTTCATACGCCTTCGGCAGTGCGACCCAGGTCTGCATGCCGTGGATGGGATGGTCGTGTTCGCGTTCGACCGGCGGGGTGCGTTCGGAGTGGGCGATGCCGCGGCCGGCGGTCATCCAGTTGACGTCGCCGGGGCGGATCACCTGGTCGGAGCCGAGGGTGTCGCGGTGGCCGATGGCGCCGGACCAGAGGAAGGTGACGGTGGCCAGGCCGATGTGCGGGTGCGGGCGGACGTCGATGCCGGCACCGGCGCCCATGACGGCGGGGCCCATCTGGTCGACGAACACGAACGGTCCGACGCTGCGCGCCTGGATGCTGGGCACGGCGCGGCGGACTTCGAGGCCGCCGATGTCATGGACGCGCGGGGCGATGATGGTCGTCATGCGGGCTTTCTCGCTGGCGGGGGACAGGTTGGAAGCATTGCACGGTGTTTCATCTGCTGCATGGCCCGTTCGGGTAACAGGTTGTTTCGTTTCCAAAGCCCTCGTTTGCAGGCTTCACTGTTTTGGGCCGGCGGGGGTGGGTTGGCGGGGGACGCCGTAAACCCAACCATGGGGGCTTGGTCGCCGCATCCATGCGGCGCACACCCCC
>NZ_JBNBBE010000006.1:79986-126945 GCF_050031795.1 Stenotrophomonas sp. SrG | reverse complement strand
GGGGGGGGGGGGGGCGCCCCCTATACCCCTGCTGGGGGGGGGGGGGGCCCCCCCCCCGCGGCCCCCCCCCCCCCCCCCCCCCCCCCCCCGCCGACCCTTCGATACTTGGTCGGCGGCCAACGAAAAAGCGGTAGGTACCGACCGTTGGTCGGTACTGCAGCTGCACAAAAAAACGCCACCTTTCGGTGGCGTTTCTGCTTCGATCAATCGATTCTCTAAATTACCGGCTCACGCAACACGGCCGCGTCCCAACCCGGTCGCGGGGCGAAACGATCGCCATGGCGCTGCTGCAATACCTTCAGGCGCTCCACCAGCGCATCGGCGCCGGTGGCGCGGATGTACTGGATCGGGCCGCCGCGGAACGGGGCGAAGCCGGTACCGAAGATGACACCGGCATCGAGCAGGTCGGCGTCAGCCACCACGCCGTCGTGCAGGCAGGCGACCGCTTCGTTGAGCAGCGGCAGGATCAGGCGGTCCTCCAGGTCCTCCGGCGCCTGGTAATTGGCCGGTACGTCCGGCTTCTGGGCGCGGCCGTTGTCCCACTTGTAGATGCCCTGGCCATCCTTCTTGCCGCGCTTGCCCGGTTCGACGGTCTGCAGGGCAGCGGGGATCTGCAGGCCCAGGAACGGGGCCAGTTCCTTGCCGACGCCGGCGGCGACGTCCAAACCGACGGTGTCGAGCAGTTCGATCGGGCCCATGGGCATGCCGAACTTGACGGCGGCCTTGTCGATGACCGGGCCGGGCACGCCTTCGGCGTAGGCGGTGGCCGCTTCGAGCATGTAGGGGAACAGAACGCGGTTGACCAGGAAGCCGGGGGTGCCGGCGACGGGCACGGGGAACTTGCCCAGGGCCTTGCAGAACGAGGCCAGGCGGCGTTCGGTTTCCGCGGCCATGCCGTCGTGGTGGATGATTTCCACCAGCGGCATCTGGGCGACGGGATTGAAGTAGTGCAGGCCGGCGAACTGGGCCGGGCGCTGGATGTGGTCGCGCAGTTCCACCAGCGGGATGGAGGAGGTGTTGGTGGTCAGCAGGGCGTCGGCCTTCATCTTCGGCTCGAGCGTCTGGTACAGGCCACGCTTGGCTTCGGCATCTTCGATGATGGCTTCGATCACCAGGTCGGCCACGGCAACGCCGTCACCGGCGAGGTCGGCCTTGAGGCGGGCGGCGACGGCGGGGCGCTTGCTCTCGTCACGCACTTTCTTGGCGAACAGGGCCTGGGCGCGTTCGATGGCCGGGTCGATGAAGCGCTGTTCGCGGTCCTGCAGGGTGACCTCGAAGCCCTTGTAGGCAGACCACGCGGCGATGTCGCCGCCCATCACGCCGGCGCCGACCACGTGCACGTGGCGGATGCCGTGGTCCTTTCCGCCCAGTGCCTTGAGGCGCTCGGTCAGGAAGAAGATGCGGATCAGGTTGCGCGCGGTCGGGGTGCCGGCCAGCTTGACCACGGCGCGGCGTTCGGCGTCCAGGCGAGCCTGGATGCCGCTGCCGCCGGTGCGTGCCCAGGTGTTGATCAGGGCATACGGGGCAGGGTAGTGGTCTTTCCTGGCCTTGCGCGCGACCTGCTTGGCCATCTGCGGGGCGAGCAGCCTGCGCGCCAGCCAGGTGTTGGAGGCCCAGGCGGTCAGGCGCTGTTTGAACGGGCGGGTGGTGCCGGACAGGCCCAGTGCGACGGCGGTGTCGAGCAGCACCGCCGGGGCGACGACCTTGTCGACCAGGCCGATGTTGCGGGCGGCCGATGCCGACAGGTTGCGGCCGGTCAGCATCATGTCCATGGCGGCGGGGGCGCCGACCAGCTGCGGCAGGCGGGCGCTGCCACCCCAACCGGGGAAGATGCCGAGCTGGGTTTCGGGCAGGCCGATCCGGGTGGAGGGATCGTTGGAGGCCACGCGGTAGCGGCAGGCCAGCGCCAGCTCGGTGCCGCCGCCCAGGCAGTGGCCATGGATGGCGGCCACGGTCGGGCAGGGCAGCTCGGACAGCTTCTGGTAGGTGGTCTGGCCACGGCGGATGGCGTCGTTGACGGTGCCGCGGCGATCGAACTCCTGGAATTCCTTCAGGTCCGCACCGGCGATGAAGCCGGCCGGCTTGATCGACTGCACCACCACTGCCTTGGGCGGGTCCAGCGCCAGGCGTTCGACCAGGTCGCCCAGTTCCAGCAACACGTCCTGCGACATCGCATTGACGCTGCTGTCGTGGCGGTCGAGGCTGAGCACCACGACACCATCGTCACGGATCTCGGGGTGCCAATGTGAGAAGCGGAGCCCATCGAAGCCTGAGAGCATGGAGGCGTTCCATCCGGTTGTGTATGGAGAAGGGGGCTATGATCCAGAGGTTGTTTCCTCCCCGTCAAATCCCTATAGCTGGGGGGGAGGAACACCCGGTTCATGGCGGTGATCTGGAACCTTAACGGAACGGTGGTTAAAAGCTGGTACGGCGCGCGGTGATCGGCGCTGAACTTTTCCCGGGATTGGCAGTCTCATTGCCCGACGTCGGTTGGGCTGACAGGAGTGCGGCCCCCCATGGCCGAGGTTGAAACACCACAGGAGCTGGACCTGGAGCTGGTCCGGCGCGTGCAGCGCGGCGAAAGTGCGGCGTTCGATGTGCTGGTGCGCAAGTACCAGCATCGGATCGTCGCCTTGATCGGGCGCTACATCGCCGACTGGAGTGAATGTCAGGACGTTGCCCAGGATACGTTCGTCCGCGCTTACCGCGCGATCGGCAGTTTCCGCGGCGATGCCCAGTTCTATACCTGGTTGCACCGGATCGCCGTGAATACTGCCAAAAACCATCTAGCCGCCCACAACCGCCGCCCGCCCACCGATGACATCGAGATCGGGGACGCCGAACAGTTCGACAGCGGCACCCGCCTGCGCGATACCGACACGCCCGAACGCGAGTTGATGCGCCAGGAGCTGGAGAAGACGGTGATGAAGGCGGTGTCGGCGTTGCCGGAAGAGTTGAGATCGGCCATCACCCTGCGCGAGGTTGAGGGCCTGAGTTACGAAGAAATCGCGCAGAAGATGGGGTGCCCGATCGGCACCGTGCGGTCGCGGATTTTCCGTGCCCGCGAGGCGATCGACACTGAACTTCGGCCGCTGCTGGATGTCGGCAGCGCCACCCGCGAGAAGAGCCGCGTATGAGCCACCAGATGCCTGACAAATTCGATGCCCACCACCGCCAGCAGCTTTCTGCACTGGTCGATGGAGAGCTGCCGCTGGAAGAGGCGCGGTTCCTGCTGCGCCGCCTGGAACACGATGAAGACCTGTCGCGCTGCCAGGAACGCTGGCAGCTGCTGGGCGATGTGCTGCGCGGGCAGGCCTGTGCGCCGGCGCCGCAGGGCTTTGCCGACCGGATCCAGGCCGCTGTCGCGGCCGAGCCGGTCACGGTGGTCGCCGCAACGCCGGCGCCGCGCCAGCGCCGCGGCGGTCTGCTGCGCTGGGGTGGCGGTGCCGCGCTGGCCGCCTCGGTGGCCGCCATCGCGCTGTTCATGAGCCGCGAGCAGTTGCCCGGGCAGGCCCCGCTGGAACAGCCGACCACGATCATCGCCAGCCAGGCGCAGCTGCCGCCGGCACCGCCGCGCGCGCCGCTCAATGCCGCCGTGGTGGCCGATGCCGCCCTGGCCGTGGCCGCCGTGCCGGCCGCAGCCGTCAATGCCCGGCGTAGCAGTGCCACCCGCACCCAGCAGGCCGCCGCGCGCAGCGTGGCCGGCCGCAGCGCCGAACCGGTGCGTGCGGTGGCCAGCCAGCCTGCGCCGGCCCCGTCGATGCCAGCCACCGATGCCCGGACCCTGCCGTTTGGTGAGGTCGGCAACCTGCAGGCCCGGCCGTGGCCGCGTTCGACGGTGGGCAGCAGCGGGGCGCTCAATGCCAGCTTCTCCACGCAGGAGCCCCAGGCGGCGTTCTATCCGTTCGAGCCGCGCCTGCAGGATGACGCGTCCGGCGCGCCGCAGGTGCGTCGCCAGCGCGACTGACCTTTGCCTCCATTCCCGACATCCAGGCGCTGCACGCTACGTGCAGCGCCACCCCTTCCCCTGAACATCCCTGACCCGGAGGCTCGAGTCTGATGACCGCCCGTATCCGCACGCACGCCATGGCCCTGCTGGCCATCACCCTTCCGCTGGTGGCCTGTGCCCAGTCGCCCAGCCCAACCGCGCCTGCGGCGCAGGTGGCCGCCGCCCCGCGTGCGCCGGCCGCGCCGCTGGTCAGTGGCCTGCCGGACTTCACCAACCTGGTGGAGCAGGTCGGTCCGGGCGTGGTCAACATTGAAACCACCATCGTGCGCAGCAACCGCCAGGCGCGCGGCGCCGGCCCCGGTCCGGGCGATGACGAGATGCCGGAGTTCTTCCGCCGCTTCTTCGGCCCGGACTTCCAGATGCCGGGCCAGCCCGGTGGCGACGATGAAGGTCCCAGCATCCGCGGCCGCGGCATGGGCTCGGGCTTCATCATCTCGCCCGACGGCTACGTGCTGACCAACCACCATGTGGTGGCCGACGCCGGCGAAGTGAAGGTCAAGCTGGGCGACCGCCGCGAGTTCACCGCCAAGGTGATCGGCAGCGACCAGCAGTACGACGTGGCCCTGCTCAAGATCGATGCGAAGAACCTGCCGACCGTGCGCGTGGGCGATTCCAACACGCTCAAGCCCGGCCAGTGGGTGGTCGCGATCGGCTCGCCGTTCGGCCTGGACCACTCGGTCACCGCCGGCGTGGTCAGTGCGGTCGGGCGCAGCACCGGCGGCCAGGACCAGCGCTACGTGCCGTTCATCCAGACCGACGTGGCGATCAACCAGGGCAACTCGGGCGGCCCGCTGCTCAATACCCGCGGTGAAGTGGTCGGCATCAACTCGCAGATCTTCTCCGCTTCGGGCGGCTACATGGGCATCAGCTTCGCGATCCCGATCGACCTGGCCATGGGTGCGGTCGAGCAGATCAAGAAGAACGGGCGCGTGAGCCGTGGCCAGCTGGGCGCGATCGTGGGCGCCATCACCGGCGACGTGGCGCAGGGCTTCAACCTGCCCGACAGCCGTGGCGCGCTGGTCAACGAACTGGTACCGGGCAGTGCCGCGGCCAAGTCCGGGCTGGAAGTCGGCGATGTGATCCGCTCGGTCAACGGCACCCCGATCAACACCTTCAGCGATCTGCCGCCGCTGATCGGCGCCCAGGCGCCGGGCAGCAAGGTCCGCCTGGGCGTGCTGCGCGAAGGGAAGGAGCGTGAGATCACCGCGACCCTGACCGAGCTGGCCGAGGATGCCGCCCGCGGCACCGCCGGTCCGGCTGCCGCCGACGCGTCGCCGCAGGTGGGTGCCAACGCCCTGCTGGGCCTGGACGTGGCCGACCTGACCGCCCCGCAGCGCCAGCAGCTGGGGCTGGACGCGGGCGAAGGCGTGCGCATCACCAACGTCAAGGGCCAGGCTGCCCGTGATGCCCGGTTGTCGCCGGGCATGGTGATCCTGCAGGTCGGGCGCACCCCGGTCGGCAGCGTGGCGGCGCTGAACAAGGCGCTGGGCGGCTACAAGAAGGGCGATGTGGTGATGCTGCTGGTGCGCGCGGGCAGCAACAGCGCCTTCGTGGCGGTCAAAACCGGGCAGTAAACCCCGTCCCTGCTGCGTTTCCGGGCCCGCTTCGGCGGGCCCGGTCGTATTTGGCGCCCCGGCACGCGGGGAGGGGTCGGCCATGCGATAATGTGCCGTTATCCTGACGACGCGCCGCGCCGCCGCCACCTATGTCCTCTGATTCGATGCGGAACATCCGCAACTTCTCCATCATCGCCCACGTCGACCACGGCAAGTCCACGCTGGCCGACCGCATCATCCAGCTTTGCGGCGGCCTCCAGGCCCGCGAGATGGAGGCGCAGGTGCTCGACTCCAATCCGATCGAGCGCGAGCGCGGCATCACCATCAAGGCCCAGTCGGTGTCGCTGCCGTACGTGGCCAAAGATGGCCAGACCTACCACCTGAATTTCATCGACACCCCCGGGCACGTCGACTTCTCCTATGAAGTCAGCCGCTCGCTGGCCGCCTGCGAAGGCGCGCTGCTGGTGGTGGATGCGGCCCAGGGCGTGGAAGCGCAGTCGGTCGCCAACTGCTACACCGCCGTGGAGCAGGGCCTGGAAGTGGTGCCGGTGATCAACAAGATCGACCTGCCCACCGCCGACATCGAGCGCGCCAAGGCCGAAATCGAAGCCGTGATCGGCATCGATGCCAGCGACGCGGTGCCGGTCAGTGCCAAGACCGGCCTGAACGTGGTGGACGTGCTGGAAGCCATCGTGCATCGCATCCCGGCCCCGCAGCCGCGCGATACCGACAAGCTGCAGGCGCTGATCATCGACTCCTGGTTCGACAACTACCTGGGCGTTGTCTCGCTGGTGCGCGTGATGCAGGGCCAGATCAAGGCCGGTGACAAGCTGCAGGTGATGTCCACCGGCCGCAACCACCAGGTCGACAACGTCGGCGTGTTCACCCCCAAGCGCAAGGTGCTGCCGGCCCTGCGCGCGGGCGAGGTGGGCTGGGTCACGGCCAGCATCAAGGACGTGCATGGTGCCCCGGTGGGCGACACCCTGACCCTGGCCGCCGACCCGGCGCCGTCGGCATTGCCCGGCTTCCAGGAAATGCAGCCGCGCGTGTTCGCCGGCCTGTTCCCGGTCGATGCCGAAGACTACCCGGACCTGCGCGAAGCGCTGGACAAGCTGCGCCTGAACGATGCGGCGCTGCGCTTCGAGCCGGAAAGCTCCGAAGCGATGGGCTTCGGCTTCCGCTGCGGCTTCCTGGGCATGCTGCACATGGAAATCGTGCAGGAGCGGCTGGAGCGCGAGTACAACCTCGACCTGATCAGCACCGCGCCGACCGTCATCTATGAAGTCCTGAAGACCGACGGCACGATCATCAACATGGACAACCCGGCCAAGCTGCCGCCGGTGAACATGGTGAGCGAGATCCGCGAGCCGATCATCCGTGCCAACGTGCTTACCCCCGAGGAGTACATCGGCAACATCATCAAGCTGTGCGAGGAAAAGCGCGGCAGCCAGATCGGCATCAACTACCTGGGCAGCCAGGTGCAGATCAGCTACGAGCTGCCGATGGCCGAGGTGGTGCTGGACTTCTTCGACAAGCTCAAGTCGGTCAGCCGCGGCTACGCCTCGCTGGATTACCAGTTCGTGCGGTTCGACGCCGGTCCGTTCGTCCGCGTGGACGTGCTGATCAACGGCGACAAGGTCGATGCGCTGTCGCTGATCGTGCACCGCAGCCATGCCGACCGGCGCGGCCGCGAGCTGTGCGAAAAGATGAAGGAGCTGATCCCGCGGCAGATGTTCGACGTGGCGATCCAGGCCGCCGTCGGCTCGCAGATCATCTCCCGCACCACGGTCAAGGCCATGCGCAAGAACGTGCTGGCCAAGTGCTATGGTGGCGACGTTTCGCGCAAGAAGAAGCTGCTGGAGAAGCAGAAGGAAGGCAAGAAGCGCATGAAGCAGGTCGGCCGCGTGGAGATTCCGCAGGAAGCCTTCCTCGCCGTGCTGCAGATGGACAAGTAAGGCTCCCGTTCCCAAGGACACTGCATGAAACTGTTTGAAATCCTGCTGGTCGTACTGACGCTGGCCTCGGGCCTGATCCTGCTGGCCGACAAGCTGTACTTCGCCAAGCGCCGCGCGGCGCGGGCCGGTCTGCTGGACAGCGAGCCGGTACTGGTGGATTACTCCCGGGCGTTCTTCCCGGTGCTGGCCATCGTGCTGGTGGTGCGCAGCTTCATTGCAGAGCCTTACAAAATCCCGTCCAGTTCAATGATGCCGAACCTGCTGATCGGCGATTTCATCCTGGTCAACAAGTTCGCCTATGGCCTGCGCCTGCCGCTGAACAACGCCAAGGTCGTCCCGATCGGCGAGCCGGCGCGCGGTGACGTGGTGGTGTTCCACTTCCCGGGCCATTCGGACAACGACCCGAACAAGGGCGAGAACTTCATCAAGCGCGTAATCGGCGTCCCGGGCGACGAAATCGCCTTCCAGGGCGATGGGGTCATCCTCAACGGCACCCCGCTCAAGTACGACAGCAAGGGGTTGTATGCTGGGCACCGTGGCCAGGGGGAGGGCGCCTCGTTGCTGGTGGAGCACCTGCCGGGCCGCACCCATACCGTGCTGGAGACCGATTATCCGCGTGGCGAAGGCCAGTGGACCGTGCCGCCGGGCAAGTACCTGGTCATGGGCGACAACCGCGACAACAGCGATGACGGCCGTTTCTGGGGCCTGCTGCCGGAAGAGAACCTTCGCGGCAAGGCGTTCCTGATCTGGCTGAACTGCTCGGGCTGGTTCTGCAAGGATGGTTTTGAACCGTCCCGCATCGGCACCGGCATCAACTGATTCCAACCGCGTATCTGGGGAGAACGCAATGAAGACGATGAAGACGCAGCGTGGCATGACCCTGACCTCGTTCCTGGTCGTGCTGTGCATCGTGGGGTTCGGCCTGTACATCGGCATGAAGCTGTTCCCGATGTACTCCGAGTTCTACGCAGTGAAGACCGCGCTCAAGGGCGTGGCCAAGGAACCGGGCGTGGCCAACATGGAACCGGGCAAGGTGCAGGAAATGTTCTTCCGCCGGCTGGACATCAGCTATTCGGAGAGCGTCAAGCCGGCCAACGTCAAGTTCGAACGCGTCAGTGGCGGTTGGAACATGAAGGTCAACTACGAAGTGCGTCGCCCGCTGGTGGGCAACCTCGACGTGGTTGGAAAATTTGATGCACACCAGGAATTGACCCTCAGCGGTGCCGACTAAAACCTATCAACGTGGTGACCAGATCGGTCACGCCTTCCAGGATCCGGGCCTGCTCCAGCAGGCCCTGACGCATCGCAGTGCCGGCACGCCGAACAACGAGCGACTGGAATTCCTCGGTGACAGCATCGTCAACATGATGGTGGCCCAGGCGCTCTACCAGCGCTGGCCGAAGGCAGACGAGGGCGCCTTGACCCGGGCGCGGGCCGAGCTGGTGCGCGAAGGCGCGCTGGCGGTCATTGCCCGCACCCTGCATCTGGGCGAGCGGCTCACGCTCGGGCCGGGCGAGATGAAATCCGGCGGCCACCGGCGGGACTCGATCCTGGCCGACGCGCTGGAGGCCGTGGTGGCCGCCATCTACCTGGACGCCGGCTTCGCCGCGTGCCAGGCAGTGGTCCTGCCCTGGTTTGGCCCCTCCATGGAGGCGCTGCCGGCCACCGGCAAGCCTGAAAAAGACCCCAAGACCCGGCTCCAGGAATGGCTGCAGGGCCGACAGAAGGCATTGCCGCTGTACGAATTGGTGTCAGAATCAGGCGACGATCACGCCAAGACCTTCCGGGTACGCTGCGGCGTAGCCGATCCTGCTGTCAGCACCGAAGGCGAAGGTGCCTCGCGACGGCTGGCCGAACAACAGGCGGCAGCTGCCGCCCTCGAGCAACTGGATTCCAAGTGAGCGAAGCAACCCCCCATCATTGCGGCAGCGTGGCCGTCATCGGCCGCCCCAACGTCGGCAAGTCGACCCTGACCAACGCCCTGGTGGGCGCCAAGGTCAGCATCGTCTCCAACCGGCCGCAGACCACCCGCCACCGGCTGCTGGGCATTGCCAGCTATCCGGAAGGCCAGCTGGTCCTGGTCGACACCCCCGGCCTGCACCGCGTGCAGAAGCGGGCCATGAACCGGGTGATGAACCGCGCCGCGCGCGGCTCGCTCGAGGGCGTGGATGCCGGCATGCTGGTGATCGAGGCTGGCCGCTGGGACGAAGAAGACACCCTGGCGTTCAACGTGCTCAGCGACGCCGGCATTCCGGTGGTGCTGGTGGTGAACAAGGTCGATCGACTGAAGGACAAGGCGGCCCTGCTGCCGTTCCTGCAGCAGGTCACCGAAGGCCGTACGTTCGCCTCCGTGCACCCCATCTCCGCGCAGAAGCGCAACGGCCTGGAAGCGCTGGTGCGCGACCTCCTGAAGCTGCTGCCCGAAGCCCCGCCGATGTTCGGCGAAGATGAAATCACCGACCGCAGCCAGCGCTTCCTGGCCGGCGAACTGGTTCGTGAGCAGCTGATGCGCCAGCTCGGTGAAGAGCTGCCGTACGCCACCACGGTGGAAATCGAGCGCTTCGTCGAAGATGGCAACCTGCTGCGTATCGGAGCGGTGATCTGGGTCGAACGCGAAGGCCAGAAGGCCATCGTGATCGGCAAGGGTGGCAGCCGCCTGAAGGACATCGGCGCCAAGTCGCGCATGCAGATGGAGCGCCTGTTCGACGCCAAGGTCTTCCTGGAAACCTGGGTGCGCGTGCGCGAAGGCTGGTCGGACGACGAAGCTGCACTGAAGGCCTTCGGCTACGAGTAAACCCGGCAGGGTTGCCGCTCACCGCCCCCGGCCATGCGCATCGACGACGAACCGGCCTTCGTGCTGCATGCCCGCCCTTGGCGGGAGACCAGCCTGCTGGTCGAGGTCCTGACCGAGCAGCATGGCCGGATCGGACTGCTGGCGCGCGGCGTGAGCAGCCCGCGCAGCCAGGCGCTGCGCGCCGCCCTCCAGCCCCTGCAATGGATCCGCCTGGCCGCCGTGCAGCGCGGCGAGCTGGCCCAGTTGCGTGGGGCCGATGCCCTGGACGCCGCGCCGCGGCTGAGCGGCGATGCCATGCTGGCCGGCTTCTATGTCAATGAACTGGTGATGCGGCTGGCGCCCCGCCAGGACCCGCTGCCCGAGCTCTACGACCACTACGGGCAGGTGCGCCAGCGGCTGGCAGCCGCCGAGCCGTTGGCCTGGACGCTGCGGCGGTTCGAGCGCGACCTGCTGGAGGCACTGGGGTTTGGCTTCGACCTGACCCATGGCAGCGATGGCGAGCCGGTCGACCCGGCCGCGCGTTATGAGCTGGACCCGCTGGAAGGGCCGCGACGGTTGCTCAGCGAGCGCGGGGTGGATCCGAGGCGGGGGACGGCGACCGGGAGTGCGTTGCTGGCGTTGGCGAATGACGTCCTGCCCGGGCCGGATGACCTGGCCAGCCTGCGCCGGGGCATGCGCGCGGTGCTGCTGCACCACCTGGGTGGGCGTGGTCTGAAATCGTGGGAAATGCTTGAGGATCTGGCGCGCAGGCGGTGAGGTGCGTGCTCGGGGGGGGGCTTGGCTGGTGCGGAGGGCGGTTTACGTGCGCAGGGGCATGGCTTTGACACGCATGGCGTGTCACTACGACCCTTGGTCGCTTGGGTTTGGGGTCGAACGTTGGGGGCATCCGTAGGGACACGCCATGCGTGTCTGCGGGGTGCCTAATGCAACAGGGACTCTACGGCCGCCTTGAACTGGGTGTGGGCGCCGTTGGATTCCGGGGCCTGGTGCAGCTGGCGTACCGCGCGCGCGAGGCGCGCGGCGCCGACGAAGCCGCAGCTGGCCTGCAGCCGGTGCAGCTGGCCCTTCAAGGTGCCTACATCGTGTTGCTGTACCGCCTGGGCCACCGCGTCGCGGACCCCGGGCAGCTCGGCCAGGAACAGCTCGCGCAGGGCGATCAGGTGATGGCGCTGCCCATTCAGGGCCGCCAGCGCGGTGATTTCGTCCCAGTCCTCGCGTTCGACCTCGCTGCCGCCAGCGGCGACGGCCCGGGCGGCGCTGCCGGGGCTGTTGACCAGCGCACGGCGCACGGCCTGCAGCAGCTGCTCACGGCTCAACGGTTTGACCAGGGTTTCGCTGAATCCGTCATCCCGCAGACGGGCATGGATGCTGGTGTCGCCATCGGCCGTGTGGGCCAGGGCGGGCGTGTCCGGACGCGTCAGCCGCAAGGCGCTCAGCAGCTGGCTGCCATTGCCGTCGGGCAGGTTCACATCGATCAGCCACAGATCGTGCTCGCTGTTGCGGCCCCGTTCCAGGGCAGTGACCAGCGAATCGGCGGTTTCCACCTGCGCGGGCAGGGTTTCCAGCGCGGCCCGGAAAAAGCCGCGACTGATGGTGTCGTCCTCGACGAGCAGGAGTCGGGGCATGGGAGCCCTCGGGGTCATCTGCATTGGGGCTGCCTCCATGTCAGCTATGCCCATATTAAACACGATATGGTGTCCTGCAAGCCTCCCGATGGGGTCATCCGGCAGCTCGCGGTGCGTATCTGCGACAATACGCACCCTTTTTGCCCGCAGCCTGTTGCCACGTGGCCCGATCCCGTTCCCGCCTCGACAAGACGCCGTTCCAGACCGACATCCTCGACCTCAGCCATGATGGCCGGGGCGTTGCCCGCCGTGAAGGCGAGGGCGGCAAGGTCACCTTCATCTCCGGCGCCCTGCCGGGCGAAGTGGTGCGCGCCGAGCCCACTGCCCGCAATCGCCATTTCGACGAGGCGCGGACCGTGGAGGTCCTGCAGCCCTCGCCGCAGCGGGTCACCCCGCGCTGCCCGCACTTCGGCGTCTGTGCCGGCTGCGTGCTGCAGCACCTGGAAGAAGGTCAGCAGATCGTGGCCAAGCAGCGCGTGCTGCTCGACAACCTGACCCGGATCGGCCATGTCAGCCCGGGCACCGTGCTGCCACCGCTGGTCGGCGAAAGCTGGGGCTACCGCCGCAAGGGGCGCTTCTCCGTGCGCCGGGTGGAAAAGAAGGACAAGACCCTGGTCGGCTTCCGTGAACAGGACCCGCGCTTCGTGGCGGACCTGAGCCAGTGCCTGACCGTGATCCCGGAAATCGGCCTGAAGGTGGCGGCACTGTCGGCGTTCATCGAATCCCTGGATGGCAAGCGCGACATCCCCCAGGTGGAGTTCATTGCCGGCGACGATGCGATCGTGCTGACCATCCGCCACATGCTGCCGCTCAGCGATGCGGACAAGGCGGCCTGGGCCGCGTTCGGGGCTGAGCACGGGTTTGCGATCTTCCTGCAGCCCGGCGGTGTTGAATCGGTGCACCCGCTGCTGCCTGGCGAGGTGCCGCTGTCGTTCCGGCTGGCGCCGTGGAACGTGGAGCTGGCGTTCCGCCCGCTGGATTTCATCCAGGTCAACGCCAAGCTCAATGAAAAGATGATCGCGCTGGCGCTCGAGCTGCTCGACGCCGGCCCGGACGAGCGCGTGCTCGATCTGTTCTGTGGCCTGGGCAACTTCACCCTGCCGCTGGCGCGCACCGTCCGCGAAGTGGTGGGCGTGGAAGGCGAAGCCGGGCTGGTGGCGCGGGCCAGGGAAAACGCCGCGCGCAACGGCCTGGACAACGCGCAGTTCTTCGCCGCCGACCTGACCCAGGACCAGCGCCAGACCCCGTGGATGCGCCAAGGCTTCGACAAGCTGCTGCTGGACCCGCCGCGCTCGGGCGCGATCGAAGTCCTGCAGCAGTTGCCGCTCAAGCAGTTCAAGCGCATCGTCTACGTCAGCTGCCACCCCGGCTCGCTGGCGCGCGACGCCGGCTATCTGGTCAACGATCAGGGCTTCACCCTGGTGTCGGCCGGTGCGATGGACATGTTCCCGCACACCGCGCACGTGGAAAGCATCGCCGTCTTCGAGAAGCGTTGAGATGGGCATCGAGATCGAGCGCAAGTTCCTGGTCACCGGCGATGACTGGCGCGCCGCCGCGCACGCGGTCATTCCGATGGCACAGGGCTACCTCAACGACACCGCCTCGATCGACAGCGGCGCCCAGAAGGCCTCGGTGCGGGTGCGCATCCAGGGCGATGAGGCATTTCTCAACATGAAGTCGCGCGAGATCGGGCACACCCGCCAGGAATTCGATTACCCGATCCCGGTGGAGGACGCCCGCGCGCTGCTGGCGCTGTGCGTGGGCGGCCTGATCGACAAGCGCCGGCACCTGGTCCACCACGGCGGGCTGCTGTGGGAAGTGGACGAGTTCCTGGGCGACAACGCCGGGCTGGTGGTGGCCGAGGTCGAACTGGAGCAGGCCGACCAGGCCATCGACCTGCCGTCCTGGGTCGGGGAGGAAGTGACCGACCAGGTCCGGTATTACAACCTCGCCCTGGCCTCGAACCCTTACAGCCGCTGGCCCTGAATACGCCCGCCGCGCCCGTGGCCTCGGGGACACGCCTTCTGCGACAATGCGGCAGTGCGCCATCATGGCGCCCCGCTTTGGAGATCGACCCATGCTCGTGATCGGCGTTGCCGGGACCGAACTTACCGCCCAGGAACGCGATTGGCTGCAGCACGACGCCGTGTCCGGCGTCATCCTGTTCAAGCGCAATTTCGCCTCGCGCCAGCAGATCGCCGAGCTGTCGGCCGCGATCCGCGCCGCCGCGCCGCGGCCTCTGCTGATCTGCGTGGACCAGGAAGGCGGCCGTGTGCAGCGCTTCCGCGACGGGTTCAGCGCGCTGCCGCCGCTGCAGGGCTTCGACTCCCTGTACGCACAGGATCCCGAGGCAGCCCTGGCCCTTGCCGAACAGCACGCCTGGCTGATGGCCAGCGAAGTGCGCGCCAGCGGCGTGGACCTCAGCTTCGCCCCCGTGGTCGACCTGGGCCGTGTCAACCGCGCCATCGGCGACCGTGCCTTCAGTGCCGACCCGGAGGTCGTTGCCGCTTTCACCCGCGCCTACGTGCGTGGCATGCACAGCGTCGGCATGGCCGCCACCCTCAAGCATTTCCCCGGCCACGGCAGCGTGCTGGAAGACACCCACGTGGCGGTCGCCAGCGATCCGCGTGATCTCGACGCGCTGCGGGCGCTGGACCTGGTGCCGTTCGTCGCCGGCATCGATGCCGGTGCCGACGCGGTGATGATGGCCCACGTGGTCTACCCGCAGGTCGCACCGGAACCGGCCGGTTACTCGTCGCGCTGGATCCAGCAGATCCTGCGCGGGGAAATGGGCTTCCGTGGCGTGGTGTTCTCCGACGACATCGGCATGGCCGCCTCGTTCTCCGCCGGGGGCGTGCAGGCGCGCGTGCATGCGCACCTGGATGCCGGCTGCGACGTGGTGCTGGTCTGCCACCCGGAACTGGTCGACGAGGCGCTGCGCGCGGTCGACGGCCGCCCCCTCAATACTGCTGCGCTGCTCGGCCTGATCGGCCGGGGCGCGCTTGGCTGGGACGGCCTGCTGGCCGATGCCCGCCATGGCACCTCCCAATCCCGTTTGCTCGACACCCTTGGAAGAATCGTCTGATGCCCAACCTCACCATTTCCCAGGCCCTGGCCCAGGCCGACCTGCTGGTCGACCGCCCCACCATCGATGCGGCCATCGCGGCCATCGCCGATGCCATCGCGGCGGATTACAAGGGCGAGGTCCCGCTGTTCCTGTCGATCATGCACGGCGCGCTGCCGTTCGCCGGCCAGCTGGCGCTGGAGCTGGGCGCGCGCGGCCAGGACCTGCAGTTCGATTACCTGCACGCCACCCGCTACCGCGGTGAAACCACCGGCGGCGAGCTGGTCTGGAAGCACAAGCCGGCCACCTCGCTGTTCGGCCGCCGCGTGCTGCTGGTCGACGATATCCTGGACGAAGGCTTCACCCTGCAGGGCGTGCGCACCTGGTGCCTGGAGCAGGGCGCCACCGATGTGCGCATCGCCGCGATGACGGTGAAGAAGCACGACCGCGCGCTGCCCGACGTCAAGGCGGACTACGCCGGTGTCGAACTGCCGGACCGTTACGTGTTCGGCTTCGGCATGGACGTCAACGAAGCGCTGCGCGGCGTGCCGGCCATCTACGCGATGAAGGAATAATCAGCGCCCATGGACCCTATTGCCCTGGCCGTCATCGGCGGCACCGGTGTGTACAAGCTGGCCCAGCTCGATGACGTGAACAGCCACGTGGTCGAAACCCGTTACGGCACGCCGTCCGGCCCGATCCGGGTCGGCACGCTGCTCGGCCAGCGCGTGGCGTTCCTGGCCCGGCATGGCGAAGGCCATTCACTGCCGCCGCACAAGATCAATTACCGCGCAAATCTTGCTGCATTGCAGCAGATCGGTGCCACCCGCGTGCTCGCGCTCAACACCGTCGGCGGCATCACCGAGCAGTTCGGTCCGCG
Organism: Stenotrophomonas sp. SrG; assembly: GCF_050031795.1. Classification (NCBI taxonomy): domain Bacteria; kingdom Pseudomonadati; phylum Pseudomonadota; class Gammaproteobacteria; order Lysobacterales; family Lysobacteraceae; genus Stenotrophomonas; species Stenotrophomonas sp. SrG. The sequence goes on along the minus strand of NZ_JBNBBE010000006.1, from coordinate 111,062 downwards.
CGTGCTGGCCTGTCCGGACCAGCTGATCGATTACACGTGGGGCCGCATCTCCACGCTCAGCGAGGAGCCGGGCACCGAGGTGCTGCATGTGGACTTCGGCCACCCGTACACGCCGATGCTGCGCAGCAAGGTGCTGGCGGCGGCCAAGGTCACCGGGGTGCGCCTGCAGGACGGCGGCTGCTACGGCGCCACGCAGGGGCCGCGGCTGGAAACCAATGCGGAAATCGCGCGCATGCGCCGTGATGGCTGCGACCTGGTCGGCATGACCGGGATGCCCGAAGCCGGCCTGGCCCGCGAGCTGGGCCTGGACTACGCCTGCCTGGCGATCGTGGCCAACTGGGCGGCCGGCTGTGGCGATGGCGACGAGATCACGATGGCCGAAGTACTGGCCAATGTTGACGCGGCTTCGGCCGGATTGCCGGAACTGATTGGCGAATTGGCACGCGGATGATTGTCATTGCATGACAAGCTTTGCATACTCCGCCAGTGCGCTGGTTGAGCGTACACCACCCATTCATTGAAGAAGGTCTCGCATTACCATGCCGAACGGTACCGTCAAGTGGTTCAACGACGCCAAGGGATTTGGCTTTATCTCGCCGGATGACGGCAGCGCTGATGTCTTCGCGCACTTCTCCGCGATCAACTCCAAGGGCTTCCGCAGCCTGCAGGAAGGCCAGAAGGTCACTTATGAAGTGAGCCAGGGTCCGAAGGGCGCCCAGGCTTCGAACATCGCGCCGGCGGAGTAACTCCACCGCAGCGCAAGGAAAACCCCGCTTCGGCGGGGTTTTTTTTGATGCCGGACAGGACGTCAGATGAAAAAACGTACGATTGCCATCGTTGGCTACGGAACGGCGGGCCAGGCGCTCTCGATTCTCCTTTCACGCGACCATCACGATGTGCACGTGTTCGAGCGCGCGCCCAAGCCCGGTCCGGTAGGCGCGGGGTTCCTGCTGCAGCCGAGCGGTCTGGACGTGCTGTGGCAGATGGACCTGCTGCCAGAGGTGCTGCGGCACGGCGCGCCGGTGCGCCGGCTGTACGGTGAAACGCCGTGCGGGCGCGCGGTGATGGACATGCGCTATGCGGCGCTGCATGCGCACCTGCACGGCATCGGCATGCAGCGCGGCGCGCTGTTCTCGCTGCTGGCCCAGGCCTGGGAGCACCCGGGCAACCTGCAGGCCGACACCGCCATCGTCGATGTGGATACCGAAAATGGCCGCGTGCGCGACGCGCGCGGGCACTGGCACGGCCCGTATGACCTGGTGATCGCCGCCGATGGGTCGGCCTCGTCGCTGCGCACGCTGGTGCAGGGCACGCGGCTTGACCGCGAATACCCGTGGGGTGCGCTGTGGTGCCTGTTGCCGCGCGGCGACTGGCCGCACCACGACGAGCTGCGGCAGCGCTACGTGGCGGCGCGCAAGATGATCGGGCTTTTGCCGGTCGGCACCCGCCCCGATGATGCGCAGCCGCGCCTGAGCTTCTTCTGGAGCCTGCCGCGCGCGCAGTTCGAGCAGTGGGAACGGGATGGCATGCAGCGCTGGCTGGAGGAGATCGCCGCGCTGTGGCCGCAGGCCCACCTGCGGCTGAAGGACCTGCGTGACGGCGTGCAGCTGGCGCGTGCCGGCTACCGCGATGCCGTCATGACGCGCTGGCACCGCGGCCGGCTGGTGCTGGCCGGGGATTCGGCGCATGCCATGAGCCCGCAGCTGGGGCAGGGCGTGAACATGGCGCTGATGGACGCGCTGGCGCTGCGCGATGCGCTGCGCGCGCACGACGCTGCCGATGCCGCGCTGCAGGCCTACCAGGCGCAGCGCAGTGCACACGTGGGCATCTACCAGTTCTGGAGCCGGTGGCTGACCCCGGTGTTCCAGTCCGAGCGCGACCTGCTCGCGCACGCACGCGATGTGCTGTTCCAGCCGATGGGTCGGCTGCCGGGTGGTCGCGGCCACATGCTGCGCGTGCTCAGCGGCACCCAGCGCGGCTGGTGGGGCACGCTGGGATTGTCGCCGGGTTTCATCGAGGCGATGAGCACATGAATGGCGGCCGTTGACGGCAGGGTCACTTGCCTTGTGGCACAAGAAGAATGCTGTGTTGTTGCCCCCAAGGAGAAAGACATGCTGTTTCCGGCCGACGTTCTCGATTCTGAAATCCGCAAACTGCGCGGGTTGCTGCAGATGCTCCACGAGGATCAGCCGGATGTGATGGAAGATGTGTTCGACTTCCATGTCACCAGTCTGATCACCCATGCCGCCCCCGAACACCACGCCCGCATCCGCGCCGCAGCGCGTTCCATGCTGGTCGAGGTGCAGCGCTGTCCCGTGCGGCGCAATCCCGATGCCCCGCAGATCCTGCTGATGGAAGCGCTGCCTTCGGCAGCGTAGGCCGCTGTACCCGCGCGTGCCGGCATCAACGTGCCGGCAGCGCGATCGCGTCGTCGTCGACGCACGCGACCAGTCGCTCGCCGGCGCCCACGACCGGTGCGATGCCGGCGGTGAAGCGCGAGTAAGCCGGCAGCACGGTCAAGCGTTCGCGCAGCCAGAAGGCCGGCCAGCGTCGTTGCATGCCCGGCAGGCGGGCCAGTGGATGCAGGTGGCCACACAGCACATGCAGGCTGGGATGCGGTTGTGGATCATGGCGCAGCAGGAATGGCCCCTCCTGGACGCGTTCGCCGAGCAGGGTGATGCCCAGGTCGGCCTTGGGCAGCACGCGGTCATGGTTGCCGGCCACTGCGCCGATCTCCAGTCGCGGATGCTGCTCCCGCCATGCCTGCCATTGCCGATACCACGCGGCCCGATGCGCGGGGCCATGCAGCACGTCGCCCAGGATCCATATCGTGCGGACGGGGTGGTCGGCCACCAGCGCCGACAGCCGCGCCAGATCGTCACCGGTGCCGCCGCTGGGCAACCCGATGCCCGCGCGCCGGAACAGATCGGCCTTGCCAAGGTGGAGGTCGGCAATCAGCAGCGCTTCGCGCGCCGGCCAGTACAGCGCGCGCGCGCCAAGCAGGCGGACCTGCTCGCCCGCGATCTCGGTCACGACGTCAGTCGGCATGGCGTTTCTCCAGTTGGCCCACGGCGCGCAGCACGCGCGTCTTCCAGTCTTCATTGCTGAGCTGCCCGCGCAGGCGCTCGGCCCACAGCGGGAAAGACAAGGGCCCCAGCGTTGCCGGGTGCTGCACGCATAACGTGCGGCCCTGGCAGCGGCGCAGCGTTTCGGCCAGGCAGGTCAGGTCGAGCTGCTCATGCAGTACCTCACGTTCGGCCAGGCCGAGCAGGATGTGCCCGGGATCATGCTGGCGCAGCACGTCATACAGCAGGCCGGCCGACGCCTGCAGCTGGCGCAGGCTGCGTGGCGTGCGGCCTGGCAACGCGGGGATCAACAGCCCGGACACACGCGCGATATCGCGGAACTGGCGGCGTGCCAGCTCGCCCAGGTTGAGGCTGTCGCGCAGGTCCTCGAACAGACCCTCCGGCTGCAGCAGCGCCGCTACCTGCGCCGCATCCACCTCCACCGCGCGCGCCGGTGCCAGCACGAAGCCGTAGTTGTTGGCGGCGTAGCCGAAGGTATTGGCCTGCAGGCGCGTCCAGCGCATCGCCATCAGCGCCGCCAGCCCCTCGTTGACCTGGCGCCCGGCGAAGGGATACACGAACACGAACTGTCCTTCACGGCGGCGCACGCTTTCCACCAGCAGCAGTGACGGGCCGGGCAGCGCGGATACGCGTGCCTGCAGGCGCAGCAGCGGTGCAAGCCAGTGCATTTCGGGGCTGTCCGGCGCGGCCGCGAGCACGCTTTCCATTTCGTGGCCCAGCGCCTCCGACAGCGGCAGGCGGCCCCCCTGCCAGCGCGGCACCACGCCATCGCCGCCACGCGCCATCCTGACGTAAGCGGTGAGGTTCTCCAGCCGTACCAGCTCCAGCAGCCGGCCGGCGAACTGGAAGCGGTCGCCGGGGCGCAGGCGACCGACGAACTGTTCTTCCACGCTGCCGAGCCGGCCGCCGCGCAGGAACTGCACCATGACGCTGCCATCGCTGGTGATGGTGCCGATCGACAGCCGGTGGCGCAGCGCCACGCGGCGGTCGTTCACGCGGTAGATGCCGTCGTCGTCGCGCACCACCTTGTGGAAGTCCGGGTACTGCGCAAGCGCCTGGCCGCCCTGCACGATGAAGTCCAGGACGCCCTGCCACTGCGCCAGCTCCAGCGATGCGAACGCGTGCGTGCGCCGGACCTGGGCCAGCAGCTCGTCGGCGCGGAAGCCGCCCCCCAGCGCGCAGCTCACGCAGTGCTGGGCCAGCACATCCAGCGACAACCGCAGCGGGCGCCGCGCTTCGATCACGCCAGCGGCCAGTGCACGCCGCGCGGCTGCGTATTCCACCAGCTCCAGCGCGTGCGACGGCACGCAGACGATGTGGCCCGATTCCCCCGGGCGATGCCGCGCGCGCCCGGCGCGCTGCACCAGCCGCGCGATGCCTTTCGGGCTGCCGATCTGCAGGACCTGGTCGACGGCCGGGAAATCCACCCCCAGGTCGAGGCTGGAGGTGGCCACCACGCAGCGCAGTGCCCCGTCGCGCAGGCCCTGCTCGACGATGCGGCGCTGCACCGGGTCCAGCGAGCCGTGGTGCAGGCCCAGCGTGGCCGGGTCTTCGGGCCACACCGCCGACAGCGCCTGGTGCCACAGTTCGGCTTGCGCGCGGGTATTGGTGAACAGCAGGCTGGTGCCGACCGCGAACAGCTTCTGCTGCACCCGCTGCAGCTGCGACAGGCCGAGGTGGCCCGCCCATGGAAAGCGCTCGCCGTGCGCGGGCAACAGCGTTTCCACCTTTACCGGGCGTGGCCGCGCCCCCGACACCAGCGGCGCGTCGGGAACATCCGGCAGCAACACCTCGCGCGCTTCGTCCAGGTTGCCGAGCGTGGCCGACAGGCCCCACACCTGCAGCGCCGGCAGCGCATCGCGCAGGCGGCGCAGATTCAACTGCAGCAGCACGCCGCGCTTGTTGCCCAGCAGCTCATGCCACTCATCCACCACCACGCAGCGCAGCCGGCGCATGCGCTCCAGCGTATCGGGGTAGCTCAGCAGCAGCGCCAGCGATTCGGGCGTGGTCACCAGTACATCCACCCGGCCTTCGCGGGCCAGGCGTTTGTCGCGCGCGCTGGCATCGCCGGTGCGCAGCCCCACCTGCCAGTCCAGCCCAAGCGCCGCCAGCGGTTCACGCAGTGCGCGTGCGGTATCGCTGGCCAGCGCGCGCAACGGGGTGATCCACAGCACCTGCAGCGCCGGCACGGTCTTGCCGGCGCGCACACCGGGTGCGCGCGGAAGCGGATCGACCAGCGCCTGCAGCAGCGGCCCGCCGAACATCGCCAGCGTCTTGCCGCTGCCGGTAGGGGTGTGCAGCAGCCCGGATTCGCCGGCCAGGTAGTGCCGCCACATCGTCTTCTGGAACGCCAGCGGCGACCAGCCACGGCTGGCGAACCACGCGGCCAGCCGCGCCATCGCGTCGCGTCGGGTCACCGCGCCAGCGCCTGCAGCTGGGCCAGCGTGTCGGCTTCGCCGGCCGGCTTGTCATGGCGCCAGCGCAGGATGCGCGGGAAGCGCACTGCGATGCCCGACTTGTGCCGGCTGCTGCGGTTGACCGCTTCAAAGCCGAGTTCGAACACCTGCTCGCCGCGGACGCTGCGCACCGGCCCGAAGCGTTCGATCGTGTTGGCCCGGATCCAGCGGTCCAGGGCCAGGATTTCCTTGTCGTCCAGCCCCGAATACGCCTTGGCCACCGGCACCAGCCGCTCGCCGTCCCACACCCCGAAGGTGTAGTCGGTGTACAGCGTGCTGCGCCGGCCATGCCCGGCCTGCGCGTAGATCATCACCGCATCGATGGTCAGCGGTTCTATCTTCCACTTCCACCAGTCGCCACGGCGGCGCCCGCCCTGGTAGACCGACGTGCTGCGCTTGAGCATCAGCCCTTCCACGCCGCGTTCGCGCGCCAATGCCCGCTGAGCGGCGGCGTCCTGCCAGTCCGTGGCATCGAGCGTGGGCGACAGCACCATGCGCGTATCGCCGAGCGTGGCAAGCAATCCGGCGAGCAGGGTGCGCCGTTCGCCCAGCGGCTGCTGGCGCAGATCGTTACCGTCCAGTTCGAGCAGGTCGTAGGCAAGCACGCGCACCGGCGTATCGCGCAATGTCTTCGGGCCGGGTCTGCGCCGTTGGATCCGGGTCTGCAGTGCGGTGAAAGGCAGCGGCTGTGCCTCGTCATCGCGCCAGGCGAGAAGCTCGCCATCGATCACGGTGCCATCCGGCAACGCCATCGCGGCTGCTTCGATTTCCGGAAAGCGCCCATCCAGCCGCTCTTCGCCGCGCGACCACAGGGCGACTTCGCCTTTGCGACGCAGCACCTGCAGGCGGATGCCATCCCACTTCCATTCCAGCGTCCACTCGTCGATCGGGCCCAGGCTGTCGGCCTCGGCTTCCAATGGCGAGGCCAGGAAGAACGGATACGGCTGCTGGCGGTCTTCAGGCCGTTCTTCGGCGCTGAGCAGGTTGGCGAGCAGCCCCGGCGAGGGCACCCACTCGCCCAGCATGCGCTGCGCGATGCGGGCGATGTCGATCCCCGACAGTTCCGCCAGCGCCTGCTGGACCAGCCGCTGGGAGACGCCTACGCGCAACGCCCCGGTCAGCAGCTTGTTGAATACCAGCCGTTCGGCGGCAGGCAGCTGCCTCCAGCCTGCCTCCACCGCAGCACGACGTACCGGTTCCGGCTGGTTCGCCACGGCCAGCAGGTGGCCTTCGATCCAGTCGGCAAGGGGGCGGTCCTGCGCGCCTTCCGCAGGATCATCCAACAGCAGGGTCAGGGTTTCGGCCAGGTCGCCGACCTGGTCGTAGCTGTCGGCCACCAGCCACGCGGGCAGACCCGATGCCTCGGCGATCCACGCGCGCAGCTCGCCGCTGGCCGCGATCTTGCGGCGTGCGCCACCGACCTTGCCGCCGCTGAGCAGGTACAGCGCCCACGCTGCGTCATGCGGGCGTGCGTCGCGGAAGTAGGCCACGAGCGCGGCGCGTTTGTCCGACGTGGCGGTGCTGCGGTCCAGGCGCTGGTACAGCGCGGCAAACGCCTTCATTCCTCGCTCCCGAAATCGGTGCGGAAGGCTTCGGCGGCAACACCACGTTCGCGCAGGAACGGAATCAGCGCATCGGTGTTGCCGTGGGTGGCGATCACCCGGCGCGCGCCGGTCTGTTCAATGGTCTGCAGCAACGCCGGCCAGTCGGCATGGTCGGACACCACGAAGCCACGGTCGTAATTGCGTCGGCGCCGGTTGCCGCGCAGCCGCATCCAACCGGAGGCGAAGCCCAGTTGGTGCTTGCCGAAGCGGCGCAGCCAGGTGGTGCCCGCGGCAGAAGGCGGCGCCAGGATCAACTTGCCGGCCGCGTCGGGTTCGCGGCCCTGCTCGGCCACCGTGTGGGTTTCCAACATGGCGATGCCAGCCTCGCGATACACCGCCACCCCATTGGCGATGGCGCCGTGCAGCCAGGCCGGTTGATCATCCAGCGGCAGCAGTTCGGCCAGCACCCGCTGCGCCTTGCCCAGCGCGTAACACAGCAGGATCGCCGCTTCGCCGCGCTGTTCGCATTCGCGCCGCCAGGCCACGATCTCGGCGGCGACCTCGCGCGTGTCCTGCCAGCGGTAGATCGGCAATGCGAACGTCGCCTCGGTGATGAACACATCGCAGGGCACCACCTCGAACGGTGCGCAGGTCGGGTCCGGTTGGCGCTTGTAGTCGCCCGACGCCACCCACACCTGCTGGCCGTCATCGATGCGCACCTGCGCCGACCCCAGTACATGCCCGGCCGAATGCAGCGACACCTGCACGCCGCCCAACGTGAAGCGTTCACCGTAGTCATGTGCTTCCAGGGTCACATCGCCCAGCCGCCAGCGCAGTATCGGCACGCTGCCGGTACTGCAGTAGTAGCGGCCCATGCCGCTGCGCGCATGGTCGCCGTGGCCGTGGGTGATGACCGCGCGCGGCACCGGTCGCCACGGGTCGATATGGAAATCGCCTGCTGGGCAGTACAGGCCCTCGGGGCGCAGTACTACCAGGTCGCTGTTTGCCGCGTGCGTCGTCATGCCTGCACTGTGCCGACGGGTTCGTGCACGAGGTGAGAATCCGCCTGAACAGCAGCCGGCATGTGGATGCGGCAGAATCATCGGGTCCGCCAGGAGGCCCGCACGATGACGTCCGTATTGCCTGTATTCGAGACCCATGAAGTGGCCAACCAGCCGCCCCCGTTCGGCGGCCGCAACCTGTGGGCCGACGACGTGGCATTGAGCGAGGCGGTGCAGCGCGAGGGTGGTGCCGCGTTCATCGATACGCTGCAGACCTATGGCGCCATTGCGGGCGACACCCTCTACCGGCTCGGTTTCGACGCCAACCGCGACCGCCCGCGGCTGCGCACGCACGACCCGCAGGGGCACCGCATCGACACCGTGGAGTTCCATCCGGCCTACCACCAGCTGATGGAGCTGGCCAAGCGCCACGGAGTGGCGGGACTGTCGTGGCACGAGGGCGGCCCCGGCGCGCACGTGGCCCGCGCCGCACTGAGTTTCCTGCACCACCAGGCCGATGCCGGTACCAGTTGCCCGCTGACCATGACCCACGCCGCGGTGGCGGTGCTGCGCCAGGACCCGTTGCTGGCCGAGTGGGCCGAAAAAGCCGCCGCACCGGTCTACGATCCGCGCGACGTGCCGATGGCCGACAAGGCCGGCATCACGCTGGGCATGGGCATGACCGAGAAGCAGGGCGGCTCTGACGTGCGCAGCAACACCACCCGCGCCGAACTTCGCGACGATGGCAGCTACGCGCTGGTGGGGCACAAGTGGTTCTTCTCCGCACCGATGTCCGATGCATTCCTGGTGCTGGCGCAGGCGGCGGGAGGACTGACCTGCTTCCTGATGCCACGCCGGCTGGCTGATGGCAACCGCAACGCGTTCCGCCTGATGCGGCTGAAGGACAAGCTGGGCGACTGGTCCAATGCCTCCAGCGAGATCGAGCTGTGCGGCGCCTGGGCCCGCCGGGTCGGTGCCGAAGGGCGGGGCGTGGCAACCATCATCGGCATGGTGATGATGACCCGGCTGGACTGCATGCTGGGCGCGGCGGCGGAAATGCGCATGGCCCTGGCGCAGGCGCTGCACCACACCCGTCACCGCAGCAGCTTCGGACGCCGCCTGTGCGACCACCCGCTGATGGCCAACGTGCTGGCCGACCTGGCCATCGAATCCGAAGCGGCAACCACCTTCGCCATGCGCGTGGCACGCGCGGTGGACCAGGCGCCGCAGGATGCGCAGGAGGCCGCGTTCGCACGCGTTGCAACGGCGGTGGGCAAGTACTGGGTCTGCAAGCGCGCGGCGGTGTTCGTCAACGAAGCGCAGGAATGCCTGGGCGGCGCGGGCTACGTGGAGGAATCGATCCTGCCGCGGCTGTACCGGCAGGCACCGCTGAATTCCATCTGGGAAGGCAGCGGCAACATCCAGTGCCTGGACGTGCTGCGTGCGTTGGCGCGCGAGCCGCAGGTGCTGCCGGTGCTGGATGCGGAGCTGGACGCGGTGGCCGGGCGGGATGCGGACTATGACCGCGCGTTGGCGTCGTTGCGGGAGCTGTTGGCCGCTACGCCATCGGAAGCGCAGGCACGGGTGGTGACCGAACGGCTGGCGCTGCTGCTGCAGGCCGCCGTACTGCTGCGTGCGGGCAGCCCGATGGCCCCTGCGTTCGTGCGCTCGCGGTTGGGCGGGGCGCATGGAGCGGCATTCGGGACGCTGCCTGATGAGGTGGACGTCGGCGCGGTGATGGCGCGGGCGTTGCCTTGATCGATTGCCAGGCCGGACCTGGCACTACCGCTGGAGGTCACGCCGGCCGGTGGCCGGCGTGACATGTCGCATCAGCGTTTGGCGGCGTCTGCGTTCTGCTTGGCGTCTTCGGCCACGTCACGGGCCTTGTCGGCCACCTTCTCGGCGGCATCGGCGGTCGCCTCGCTGGCATGCGCCGCTGCATCGCGCGCGGCAACCTTGGCATCGGCAGCAGCCGCTGCACTGGCGTCGGCGGCACGGTCCAAGGCCGGCTGTACATCGGCCGCGGCGCGTTCGGAGGCGGCAGCCGCTTCATCGGCGGCATTGCGGGTGGATGCCGCAGCCTTGTCCACGGCGACACGTGCCGCTTCGCCGGTGCTGTCGGCCGCCTGCGCGGCATCGGCACGCGCCTGTTCGGCTTCCGGCCCCTTGCAGGCCACCAGGGCCAGCAGCAGGGAGGCGGCCATCAGCGGGGTGGTGATCGAACGAATCTTCATGGCGTTCTCCGTCAGGTTTCAGGGACGCTGATCCTATTCACCCTGCCGTGAAGCCAAAGAAAAAGCCGCTGGCGAACCAGCGGCTTCTTCAGACTTGCTTGAAGAAAGAAGTTATTACTTCTTGGCTTCTTCAGCAGCGTCCTTGGCCTGCTCGGCGGTGGCTTCACCGGCCTTGGCAGCGTCGGCAGCAGCGTCGGCAGCAGCGTCGGTGGCAGCAGCGCCAGCCTGGGCAGCGGCATCAGCCGAAGCGTCAGCAGCGGTGGTGGCGGTGTCGGCGGCAGCCTGGGCAGCGTCGGCGGTCTGGGCGCCAGCAGCAGCGGCCTGGTCGGCAGCGACCTGGGCGTCGGCAGCAGCTTCGTTGGCCGAAGCGGCGGCGTCAGCAGCCTGCTCCTGCTTCGAGCAGGCGGTCAGAGCCAGGCCCAGGGCCATTGCGATCAGCAGCTTGTTGATGCTCATTTGTGTGAATCCTCGTCGTTAGATTAGGCAACGCGCTATTGCGCGCCCGGCAACATGATGACAAGCCACGTTGGGCTGTCAAGCGATCCCGCATTCAGTTTTGCGAAACGGGTGTTAAAACCAATCAAATCAATTCGATGGCGATGGCGGTTGCTTCCCCGCCACCAATGCACAGTGTAGCAATTCCGCGCTTTGCATCACGCTTGCGCAAGGCATTGACCAACGTCACCACCAGCCGGGCGCCCGAGGCACCAATCGGGTGGCCCAGTGCGCAGGCGCCGCCGTTGACGTTGACCTTCGCCGGGTCTATGCCCAGTTCGCGGATGGGCGCCATGGCCACCACGGCGAACGCCTCGTTGATCTCGAACAGGTCCACCTGGTCCAGGCTCCAGCCGGCCTTTTCAAGCACTTTGTGGATGGCGCCGATCGGCGCGGTGGTGAACCACTCCGGTTCCTGCGAGTGGGTGGCGTGGGCCACGATCCGGGCCAGCGGCCGCACGCCGCGGGCGGCCGCATCGTCTTCGGACAGCAGTACGACGGCAGCAGCGCCGTCGGAAATGCTCGACGAGCTTGCGGCGGTCACCGTGCCGTCTTTCTTGAACGCCGGGCGCAGGGTCGGGATCTTGGCGATATCCGAACGGCCGGGCTGTTCGTCCTGGCTGTACTCCACCTCGCCCTTGCGACCCGCGACCTTCACGGCCACGATTTCATCATCGAACGCGCCGGCAGCCTGCGCGGCCTGCGCGCGGCGCACCGATTCGATCGCATAGGCGTCCTGTTCCTCGCGGCTGAACTGGAACTTGTCCACCGCGCATTCGGCGAATTCGCCCATGGCCTTGCCGTCGTACGCATTGACCAGGCCGTCGTGGGCCATGTGGTCGACCGCCTGGAAGTTGCCGAAGCGGTTGCCGGTGCGCGAATTGGGCAGCAGGTGCGGCGCGTTGGACATCGATTCCATGCCGCCGGCGACCACGATGCTGGCCGAGCCGGCCTTGATCAGGTCGTGGCCCAGCATGATGGCCTTCATGCCCGACCCGCAGACCTTGTTCAGGGTGGTTGCGCCGGTGGCGTAGGGGATGCCTGCGGCCACGGCGGCCTGGCGGGCCGGGGCTTGGCCCAGGTTGGCCGGCAGCACGCAGCCCATGATCACTTCGGAGACATCCGCCGCCGGCACGCCGGACTGTTCCAGGGCGGCGGCGATGGCAGTGGCGCCCAGGGTGGGGGTGGGCACGCCGTTGAACTGGCCGAGGAAGGAACCGATGGCGGTCCGCTTGGCAGCGGCGATGACAATGTTGGGCATGGCAATCTCGTTATTGCGTGAGCGATTTACGAAAAGGGAACGCAGGGCATGGTATGGCGGCGCGTTTCCCGGCAGACTGCGTGGGGGTGGCCCAGTATAGAGGGTCAGCATTTACCACCGGTGTCGGCCGGACAGGCGGGACGCCACGCGTGGTTTCAATTACGTTTTGGGGAGCAGGGATGAATCAGGTAGTTTTCAGCAGGAACGTGCTGGCCGCCGCGCTGGCCGTGGCCTTGAGCGCGTGCGGTGGCGGCAGCGGCAACAGCAAGGGGGACCTGCCGGTAGCGCCGGTCGTGCCGCCGGTCACGCCACCAGTCGTGGTGGTGCCGCCGGTGACGCCGCCGCCGGTCAAGCCGACCCAGCCGGCCATCGACGCGCACCTTGCCATCATCAACGGCAAGGACCGGCAGGACCTGACCGGTGCCGGGATCCGGATCGGCGTGGTCGATTCCGGCGTGAACCGTGCCCATCCCACGCTTGCCGGCCGGGTCGTTGCCAGCCACAACTACGTGGATCCGCGCGCCAACAACCTGGCGGTGGACGATGTGGTCGGTCATGGCACGACCGTGGCGTCGCTGGCCGCTGGCGCCGCATACGGCGACTGGCCGGGCGGGGTCGCCCCGGGGGCGCAGATCGTGTCGGCGCGCATCATCGCCGACAAGGCGCCGGTCGATGACGGCACCGGCAACGGCAACCAGGTGGATGGCGCGCTGGGGCTGGCCACCGTGCACCAGGATCTGATCGCCGACGGCGTGAAGATCATGAACAACTCCTGGGGCGGGCTGTACTGGACCAACCCGGCTGCGACCGCTGCCATCGCGGCCGAGTACCGGCCCTTCATCACCACCAACAACGGCCTGGTGGTGTTTGCCACCGGCAACGAAAGCAAGGCGGACCCGTCCAACATGGCCGCACTGCCGAGCCAGGCCGGCCCGAACAATACCCGCCCGGCCGCGGACCTGGAGCGCGGCTGGCTGGCAGTCACCGCGGTCAATTCCAACCAGCCCGACACCCTGGCGTCCTACGCCAACGCCTGTGGCGTGGCGGCCAATTACTGCCTGGCCGCGCCCGGCGAAGCGGTGTTTGTCGACCCCGCAAGCACCACGGGCAGTACCCCCAGCTACCTCTGGGGCGGCGGTACCTCCTACGCGGCCCCGCTGGTCTCGGGTACGGCGGCGTTGGTCTGGCAGAAGTACCCGTACTTCAGCAACGACCAGGTGCGGCAGACCCTGCTCGGCACCGCCACCGACCTGGGCGCGGCCGGCGTGGACAGCGTGTTCGGCTACGGCCTGCTCAACGTGGGCAAGGCGATCAACGGCCCCGGCCGGTTCGACTGGGGCACCATGGTGGTCGACCTGCCGGGTTCGTCCAACTTCAGCACCTGGAGCAACAACATCGGCGGTGCCGGCGGACTGGACAAGTCCGGCGCGGGAACGCTGATCCTCGGCGGCAAGAACACCTACACCGGCGGCACCATCGTCCGCTCGGGCGCGCTCTCGCTGGCCGACGGCGCGTCGCTGGGTTCCGACGTCCAGGTCCTGCAGGCCGGCGGCCTGCAGTTCCGCGCCGGTACCACCGGGGTTACCGGCAACGTGGTCAACCGCGGCACGCTGTACCTGTTCGAGGCCGGCGTTACCGCCGTGATCCAGGGCAACTACACCCACGAGGCCACCGGCGTGTTCTCGACCGCGCTGGGTGCGCAGGCGTTGAAGGTGACCGGCACCGCCCAGCTCAACGGCGGTACGGTACTGATCGACCGCGCGGTGGAAGGCTATGTGCCGCGGACGGGTGTCCGGCAGGAGCTGATTACCGCCGCCCAGGGCCTGACCGGCACGTTCGATCGCTACACCGCGCTCGGCAACGTCGTGCTGCTGGATGCGACGTTCACCTATGACCACTACTCGGCCGGGTTGAACATCAACCGCGTTAGCGTTTCCGGCGCTGCGGCGTCGGCCGGATTGGGTGCCATTTCGGCCGCCTCGGCCCTGCGCGTGGAACAGGCGTTCGACCTGCTCGATACCGGCACCGGTCCTGGCACGCCGGGCTTTGCCGATGCGGCCGGCGAGCTGCAGCGGGTGCAGGGCGCGGCCGGCCTGGAGGCCAGCCTGGAAAGCCTGTCGGGCAAGGCGCACAGCCTGGCCAACGGCATGACCTTCGACAACCTCGACATGAATCGCCGCGCCTTGTCGACGCGCTTCGATGCGGTGTCCGCCGCACCGCGCCTGCGCGGCGCCTGGCAGAGTGCGTTGGGCGAGGCCGGGCAGGGCAGCTTCGCCGGCAGCGGCTTCCAGACCCAGGGCTGGATGATGGGCCAGGACATGGCGCTGGGCAGCAACGGCGTGATGGGCTTTGCCTTTGGCGAAACGCGCAGCAACAGCAGCCGCGAGTGGGGCGGCGACAGCGGTCGTGACCGCCAGTCGCAGGCCCAGCTGTACGCGGGTTGGAACAGTGGTGCGGCCTACACCCTGGCGCAGCTGGGCGCCGGCCAGTTCACCCGCGAGATCGACCGCCAGCTGTTGCTGGGCGCGGGGCAGTACGGGGTCAATGCCCGTTACGGCGGCAACTTCAGCACCGCCAGCGTGGAATCGGGCTACCGCTTCGGCGGTGCCGGGGCATCGTTGACGCCGTACCTCGGTGCGGACTACGCGCGCCTGGACAGCGACAGCTTCAGCGAAGACGGCGGCTTCGGCTTCGGCCTGCGTGCGGACAGCCGCGCGTCGAGCCGCAGCCAGGCGCTGGCCGGCCTGCGAGCGGAAACGCGTCTGCGTGGCTGGTCGCTGCGCGGCTATGCCGAGTGGCAGCAGACGCTGTCCAGCGATGGCCTGGCCTTCGATGCCAGCTTCGTGGGCGTGGATGCCTGGGCGCCGGTGGCCGGGCTGCAGCCGGCCCGCTCCGGCGGCCTGTTCGGCCTGTCGGTGCAGTCCTGGCTGACGCGCAACTCGCAGCTCTCGTTCGGCTACGACCAGCGCTTCGGCCCGCGAGGCGACCTCAGCCAGGTCGCGCTGCGGTACTCCGCCGCGTTCTGATCCAGGCGCGACAGGCAACAAAAAAGGGCGCGAGTTGATCGCGCCCT
Organism: Stenotrophomonas sp. SrG; assembly: GCF_050031795.1. Classification (NCBI taxonomy): domain Bacteria; kingdom Pseudomonadati; phylum Pseudomonadota; class Gammaproteobacteria; order Lysobacterales; family Lysobacteraceae; genus Stenotrophomonas; species Stenotrophomonas sp. SrG. Next base: position 95,912 of record NZ_JBNBBE010000006.1, on the reverse strand, counting down.
TTTTTTTCATCTGCCCGTTGGGATCACCCGCCGCGCAGCGTGCCCAGTCGCGGGCGCGCACGACCCAGCGGCATCTTCAGCTTGCCGATCGACTGGATGCGGGTTTCGGCGATGCGGTCGGCGGCGCGCTGCGGCGCAATGCCTTCCTGCTGGGACAGCGCGAAGATGCGGCCCAGGTTGTGGTAGATGCTGCGGATCAGACGCATCGCGCGTTCGCGGTTGTAACCGTCGATTTCCAGCGACACATTCATCACCCCGCCCGCATTCACCGCATAGTCCGGGGCATACAGGATGCCGCGGGCATGCAGCTCATCGCCGATCTCGGGCGTGGAGAGCTGGTTGTTGGCGGTGCCGCAGACGATCTTGCACTTCAGGCGCGGCAGGGTCTGCGCATTGATCGCCCCTTCCAGCGCGCAGGGCGCGAACACATCGGCGTTGACGTCATAGATGTCATCGGCCTTGACCGCCTCGGCGCCGTACTCGGTCACCGCGCGCTCCACCAGCACAGGGTCCAGATCGGTGACGAACAGCTTGGCGCCGCGATCCCGCAACAGCTTCACCAGTTCCATGCCGATATGGCCCAGGCCCTGCACCGCGATGCTGACCTTGCCCACTTCCTCGTGGCCGAGCTTGTGCTGCATGGCCGCCATCAGCGCCTGCAGCGCACCGTAGGCGGTGAACGGGGCCGGGTCGCCCGAGCCCCCGTGTACCTGGTGCACGCCGGTGACGTACTCGCTTTCCAGGTAGATGTTTTCCATGTCATTGACGTCGGTACCGACGTCCTCGGCGGTGATGTAGCGCCCGCCGAGCGAATCCACGTAGCGGCCGAACGCGCGGAACAGCACCTCGGTCTTGTCCTTGCGCGGGTCGCCGATGATCACCGCTTTGCCACCCCCGACATTCAAGCCCGCCAGCGCGTTCTTGTAGGTCATCGTACGGCTGAGCCGCAGCGCGTCGGCCAGCGCGTCGTCCGTGCTGGCGTAGGGGCGCATGCGCACACCGCCCAGCGCCGGACCCAGCGTGGTGTTGTGGATGGCGATGATGGCCCTCAGACCGGCATCGCGGCTGTGGCAGAACACCACCTGTTCATGGCCGGACGTTTCGAGGGTTTCAAATAACATGGTGACTCCGATGCTGCGAACGACGGCAAACGCCGGCGAACGCACCAGCAAAAGGTGGGTGTAAAACAAAAAAAGCGACGTCGTCGGTTGGGCAGGACGGGTCGCGCGGCGCCATTCTAGTGCATTCCGCCGGACGGTGTTGTCAGGGCGGGGTGACCATCGCCCGCTAAAGTTGCCCCGTTCCGGGCCGATGCCGTGGCAACGGTGCGCAGTACCGGCAAGCCAGGACGGATCACGTGGGTGCAGTGGCGACAATTCGGGTGCGGTGCCGCACCGGCAGGGGCGCGGCCCGATGATGGTGATCCTGGCGGGGGCCGGCGTGCTGGTCGTGGCATTTCTGGGGTGGGGCTGGTATCGCCGCCCGGCGGAGGCGGGACCGGCGCCGGGTAGTACCGGCGGCCGGACCCGTGCGCAGCAACAGCCGCAGAGGCCGACTGAGCCCTGCAGTGGCGATGCGGACCAGGTGCTGCAGGCCGGCCTGCACGCACTGGCGTTGCGGCCGGGCAGCGGCAGCGCGCCGGCCACCGCCGCGCAGGACGCGGCCCTGCTGGCGGCGGTGGCGGCAGCGCTGGAGGCGCAGGACTGGTCGGCCCGGCACCTGCCGCGCCGGCCGCAGCTGCTGCCACAGCTGATCCAGACCGTGAACGACAGCGATGCCTCGGCGCGCAGCATGGCCTCGATCATCAGCCAGGATGCGGTGCTGACCGGCAACCTGCTGCGCATCGCCAACAGCCCGGTCTACCGGCTGCAGGCCAAGCCGGTGGACAGCCTGCAGCGGGCGGTCACGCTGGTCGGTACCGAGGGCATCCGCCAGATCATCAGCGCGGTGCTGGTGCAACCGGTGATGCAACTGCACAGCGACGCCTTTCCGCAGTTCGGAACCGTGGTCTGGGAGCACGCGCTGCTGGCTTCGCGGGCCGCAGCCGATCACGCCCGCCTGGTGACCCATGAAGACGGCTTCGCCGCGCAGTGGATGGGGCTGACCCAAGGCCTTGGCGCGGCCCTGGTGATGCGACACCTGCTGGACGTTGCCCGTGAACAGGCTGTGCTGCCGTCACCGCAGCTGGCCGGCACCCTGCTGGATGCCTGGACCCTGCCGGTGGCCAGCCGCATCGCGGCGGCCTGGGAACTGCCGCCCTCGGTGCACCAGGCGCTGCTGCGCGACGCCGATGCGACAGGCGGTGGGCTGGCGGCCAGCCTGCACTTCGCGCGTGCCGGGGCATCGGCCAGCCTGCTGTGCCGGCATGGCCGGATCAGCCAGGCCCAGGCGCTGGCGCTGCTGGAGCAGCTGCATGACACCCCGGCGCATGCATTGCAGTGGATCTGGCGCCGCCTGCATGGTCGCGCGGTGGAAACGCTGGAGGCGGACGAGTCGGCCGACGCGTAGCGCCACGCCCCGCGTGGCTGCTCCTAAAGTTGGGATTCCAAGGGCAGCCAGCTGATGGCGCGGGCGCTGGCGCGCTGCCAGAACGAGGTGTCGGGCTCTCGATCCAGCAATTGCGGGGGCTGTTCAGCCCGATCCAGCCAACGCACCTGGTCATCGGCACCCAGCGTCACCCAATAGCTCTGCTTCGGATCGGCCAGGCGCAGGTATTCCGCGCGCAACTGCGCGGCCAGTTCCCGATCATCAAACAGCACCCCCATCTCCGTGTTGAGGTAGGCAGAACGCGGGTCCAGGTTGAACGAGCCGACGAAGCCACGCTGGTCATCGATCATGAAGGCCTTGGTATGCAGGCTGGCGCCGCTGCTGCCGAACAGGCCGCCGCTGCCGCCACCCGCGCCGCGCGATCGCAGTTCGTACAGGTGCACGCCATCGCGCAGCAGCGGTGCGCGGTAATGCATGTAGCCGCTGTGCACGGCCGCCACGTCATTGGCGGCCAGTGAGTTGGTGACCACGCCCACGTAGGCGCCGCGCTGCACCATCGCGGCCATCCCGCGCGTGCCTTCCTCGCCCGGCACGAAGTAGGGCGAGATCAACAGCGCCTTGTGGCGGGTGGCCTCAAGTTCGCGCACCAGCCGGGTGACCAGCCAGTTGGCGGGGTCGTCGCGGCGGTGCTTCATCGCCGGATCGGACACGATCTCCACGCCCGGCGACCAGTGCAGGTCTACCGCATCGGTGTAGAACGAACGCGCTGCCGGCGAACGCTCGACGCGCTCAAGATAGGGTCGGGCGGCCGCCAGCCTGGCCTCGTGTGCCGATTCAAGCATCAGCAGGCGCAGCTGGGCCGGGGTGTGGAAGGCGAGGGCGGCCACGGGGACCGCCGCGTCGCTGTTCCAGTACGCATCGAAGATCGTGTTGGCCTGCTGCACCGCCTTGCCGGCCACGATCAGGTCCAGGTCGCGGAAGTTCACATCGCTGCGCGCGCTGAAGTATTCCTCGCCGATGTTGCGTCCGCCGACGATGGCGACCCGGCCATCGGCGATCCACTGTTTGTTGTGCATGCGGTGGTTGACGCTGAAGAAGCGCTGCACCATCTCCACCAGCCGCCACAGTCCATCGCGGTTGCGGAACGGGTTGTAGAGGCGGATCTCGATGTTGGGGTGCTCATCGAGCGCCATCATCAATGCATCCTTGTCCTGCGCGTTCATGTCATCCAGCAGCAGGCGCACGCGTACGCCACGTTCGGCGGCCTGGTACAGCTCCTGCGCCATCAGGTGGCCGATCAGGTCGTCCTTCCAGATGTAGTACTGCAGGTCCAGGCTGCGGGCGGCATGGCGGGTGATCACCGCGCGCGCGGCGTACGCATCCAGCCCTTCGGACAGGAACGCCACGCCGGACTGGTCCGGGTGCTCGGCCTGCAGGCGCACCACCTCGCGATCGATCGCGCTCTGTGCCGGCTGCAGCGGCAGCACGGTGCTGCGCGGTCCCATCGCCTTGGGCGTGAGGTGGTCGCCCAGCAGCAGCCCGCTGAGCACCAGCAGGGTCACGATCGCCAGCAGGATGCCCGCGCCGCGCAGCACGCGGCGCCACAGTGGCTTCTGCGGGTTGCGTGCGCGGCTCAGAAGCGTTCGTCCGGCGCCAGGTAGCGCCACTGGCCCGGGGCCAGCTTGCCCATCGCCACCCGGCCGATGCGCAGGCGACGCACGCTGATGACCTCCAGCCCGACCTGCCGGCACATGTCGCGCAGCTGGCCGGGGGCCACCGGCTTGATCGCAAAGCGCAGACGGGTTTCGTTCTGCCAGCTGACCTTGCACGGCGGCAACGGCCAGTTGCGGAAGCTCAGGCCGTGCGCAAGCCGCTTCATGCCGTAGGGCACCAGCTCGCCGCTGACCTCGACCAGGTATTCCTGCTCCAGCGTCGCGCCGCGGTCCTTCAGATGCGACACCACGCGGCCGTCCTGGCTGACCACCACCAGGCCGCTGTCCTCATCGGCCAGCGGCATCACCAGCTGCAGCGCGTGGAAGTGCCGCTGCAGCAGGGCCACGCCGGTGGCGTCCAGTTCGCTGCGGGTCTCCGGCGTGACCAGTGCGCACAGTGCATCAGCGCGCATCCCGGCTGGTTTGTGCAGCAGCATGCTGACCGTCTCGGCGCGGGTCGCCTCGGCGTTCTCGCGCAGCACCACCACTTCATCGGTGACCATCGCCTGCGGTTGTTCGACCACCACACCGTTGACGGTCACCCAGCCTCCCTCGATGAAGCGCTGGGCGTCGCCCCGCGAGCAGCCGATCAGGCGGGTCAGGTGTTTGTCGAGTCGGATCGGATCGGTCATCAGGCAGGCAGCACAAAGCGGGACGCGGGCGGGGAGTGTACTGGCTCGGGGCCGGGGCTGCGCGTGACAGGGCTGCGGCCCCGCGCCGCTGCTGGCATGATCCGATGATGAACTGGCGCGCGTCCCCTGCCGTGAAAGTCGGCCTTTCCATTGCCGTGGCTACCGGCCTGTATGGCATTTCCTTTGGTGCGCTGGCGGTGGCGGCCGGGCTGAGCCCGTGGCAGGCGCAGGCGCTGAGCCTGTTGATGTTCACCGGCGGCTCGCAGTTTGCGTTCATCGGCGTGATCGCGGGCGGCGGTGCCGGTTCCGCCGCGTTCACCGCCGCCACGCTGCTCGGCGTGCGCAACGCTGTATACGGCATGCAGATGAACCGGATGCTCGGGCTGCGCGGCTGGCGGCGCGGGGTGGGTGCGCAGATCACCATCGACGAATCGGCCGCCACCGCGTCCAGCCAGACCGTGGCGCTGGAGCAGCGGCGCGGGTTCTGGACCGCCGGCGTCGGCGTGTTCCTGCTCTGGAACCTGTTCACCGCCGTCGGCGCCATCGCCGGCGACGCGCTGGGTGATCCGCGCCGGTGGGGCCTGGACGGTGCCGCAGTGGCGGCGTTCCTGGCGTTGCTGTGGCCCCGGCTGCGCCAGCGTGATGCGGTGGCCATCGCCGTCGTGGCCGCGCTGGTCACGGTGCTGGCGTTGCCGTGGGTGCCACCGGGCATTCCGATCCTGCTGGCGGCAACAGTGGCGGCAGCGTGGGGCGCGTTCGTACCCGGTCCACGCGATGAAGGGCTGGAGCCGGACGTTGAGCCGCGTTCGTCCGGGGAGCACGTATGAGCCTGTGGGCATGGTTGCTGCTGGGCTGCGTGGCGGCCTATGCGATCAAGCTGGCCGGGTGGCTGGTGCCGGCGCGCTGGCTGGAGTCACCGCGCATGACCCGGGTGGCCGGCACGCTCACGATCGGCCTGCTGGCGTCGCTGACCGCCATGAATGCGGTGGCTGCCGGTGCGTCGGTGGCGCTGGATGCCCGCCTGGCCGCGCTGGCCGTGGCGGCCGTGGCGTTGCTGCTGCGCCTGCCGTTCCTGGCGGTGGTGGTGCTGGGTGCGGCGGCCGCCGCCGCGCTGCGCTGGGCCGGTATCGGCTGAGCGTCAGCCGCTGGCGCGCTCCAGGTGGGTCAGGTACAGGCGCAGGTCGAACTCCAACTGGTGGTAGTCCGCTTCCATGTGGGTGCACAGCTGGTAGAACGCCTTGTTGTGGTCCGATTCCTTCAGGTGCGCCAGTTCGTGCACCACGATCATCTTCAGGAACGGGGCAGGTGCCTCGCGGAACACGCTGGCGATGCGGATCTCGCGGCTGGCCTTGAGCCGGCTGCCCTGCACCCGCGAGACGGTGGTATGGGTGCCCAGTGCATGCTTGAGCACCTGCAGGCGGCTGTCGTAGATCACCTTGGACAACGGCACCGACTGGCGCAGGTAGCGCTCCTTCAGGGCCTGGGTGTAGTCATACAGCTGACGGTCGTTGCGCACCGTGTGCAGCTCGGCATAGCGGCGCTCCAGCCAGGGGCCCAGCCGATCGGCCGCGATCAGCTCGCGCACCTGCTGCTGCAGGGCGTCGGGGTAGCCGGCAAGGTACTTCAGGGCGGTCATGCCGCTATGATGACGGCTGGAATCCCGCACCAACAGATGCAAAGGCAATGGCGAAGGCAAATCCCCTGCAGGAACAGCTGCTCAAGGCCGGGCTGGTCAAGAAATCCCAGGTGTCCCAGGCCGCACGCGAGCAGGTGAAGGCCCGCCACGGCAAGGCCCCGGTGGCGCCCACCGACAGCCAGCGCGAGGCCGAGCGCCTGCGGGCGGAAAAAGCCGAGCGCGACCGCGCGCTGGAAGCCGAGCGCAAGGAAAAGAACCGCCTGCAGGAGCTGCAGGCCCAGGTGCGCCAGATCATCGAAAGCAACCGGGTCAAGCGCGAAGGCGAAAGCGAGTACCGCTTCAACGACGGCACCCTGATCCGCACGCTGCTGGTCAACGAGATGCTGCGCCGCCAGCTGGCCACGGGCAGCCTGGTGATCGTGCGGCTGGGTGAGGGCTTCGAGCTGGTGCCGCGTGCGGCCGCCGACAAGATCCGCGAACGCGATCCGGCCGTGATCGTGCTCGACAACGGCAAGGATCGCGCCGCGTCCGCCGAGCCCAGCACCGGCAATGCCGAGGACGATGCCTACTACGCGCAGTTCCAGGTGCCCGACGACCTGATCTGGTGATGCCGGGCTGAACGATTCACTGGAAGCGGGGCATGTTCAGCCGGCCGTAAACCGACGTCGCCCGGCCGGATCTATGCTGGCGCTCCGGCAACGGTATGGGAGATGCGGCATGGCCACAGGGTGGGCAGGCGACGGCGCCGTCCAGGACCAGATCGACGCGACCGTGGATGACGCGATCCAGCGCGCCCGCGCGCAGCTGCGCCACGGTCCCGGGCTGACCCATTGCGAGGAATGCGAAGCGCCCATCCCCGAAGCGCGGCGCCGAGCCGTGCCCGGCGTGCGCCTGTGCGTGCGCTGCCAGGAGGCCGAGGATGCCGCGCAGCAGGATGCAGGCATGTACAACCGGCGGGGCAGCAAGGACAGCCAGCTGCGCTGACGCCGGATCAACCGTCGCCCTGGATGCCGCCCGGCGCCTGCGACGGATCACGCCAGCGGCGCACCGTGCGCTGGAAGAACATGTTGTTGGGAATCTGCAGCACCGTGCCTTCGTGGCCGCCGCTGTTTTCCTGCAGGGTGGTGTAGATCAGGTTGACGTCGATGACGCGGCCCTTCAGTCCGGGCTTCTCGCCGTTCTCCAGCACCTCGATGTAGTCGTGCAGCCGGAACGGGCGGGTGGTGAAGATCAGCAGGGTGCAGAAGATGTTGGAGAGCACGCTCCACGCGGCAAAGAAGGCCACCGCGCCCACTGCGGCAAAGCCGGTGAACGCGGTCCACAGCACGCTGGCCTGCACGCCGATGATCTGCAGCACCACCAGCAGCACGGTGAAATACACCACGAACGTGAACACCCGGCGCGCGCCCATCACCATCTCCGGTGGCAGCGTGTAGTGCTCGCCCACGCGGCGCAGCAGCCGGCGCGCGATCAGCCGCAGCAGCCACGCCACCAGCAGGGTCAGCAGGATCTTCAGGGCAGGCGCCCCGTACTGCAGCCACTCATGGGTCCAGGTGGGCAGGTGTTCTTTCATGGAAACCGGGGTTCGACGTGGGTGCGTCAGTTTACCCCGCGCGGTAGCGCCGGGCCCTGCGCGGCTGCGAGAGCACACCGACCAGCCTTGAAACGCAGAGCGGTGCATGGTCCTGGTACTGCACGCACAGGTCCGGTTGCGGCGGCAGTGCCACCCGCAGCGTCACCGGGCTTCCCGGCAGGGTGCACGCGCTGGCCAGCGACAGCAGAAGGGCAAGGCAACTGGGGGACATGGGCAACTCCTGGGACCACGCCCGGCGTGGTGACAGGAGATTGGATGCCGCGGGTGCCGGAAAGGTTTAAACCTTTTCGATCGACCCCGCATCCAAGGGATATGCTCGATACGACCATGCCCGCCCTCCGCGCTGCCAACGACGCCGATTCCACCGACGAGTGCGCGTGGGTGCGGGCGGCGGTGGCCGGCGACACCGCCGCCTACGAGCGCATCTACCATCGGCACGCGCCGCGCCTGTATGCGGTGTTGTGGCGGCTGTGCGGCGGTCATGCCGCGCGTGCCGAGGATGCGCTCCAGGAGGCGTTCCTGCAGGCCTGGCGCGCACTGCCGGGGTTCCGCTTCGACAGCAGCCTGGGTACCTGGCTGCACCGGCTGGGGGTAAATGCGGCGCTGATGGAGCTTCGCGCCAATGCCGCCCGCGACGCGGGCGACAGCGGCGAAGAAGGCTGGGACCTGCTGGCGGCAGTGCCGGCAGTGGATCGCTGCGCGGGGACCAGCCTGGACCTGGAGCGCGCGCTGGAGACCCTGCCGCCGCGCGCCCGGGCGGTGCTGGTACTGCACGATATCGAAGGATGGAAACACCAGGAGATTGCCGACCAGCTGCAGATGGCGGTGGGCAGTTCCAAGGCACAGTTGCACCGCGCGCGCGGCCTGTTGCGCGCGCGTCTGGGAGAACCGGCATGAACGACAACCACGACCTCGATTCCGATCTGCAGTCGCGCCTGCGCGCGCTGCCCGCCGAACGACTGCCGCCGGCGGATGCCTGGCAGCGCATCGCTGCGCAGCTTCCGCCGCGCGTGGCTGCGCTGCCAGCCGCTGCGCCGGCACCGCGTGCGCGCCGTTGGTCGCTGCGCGTCGGCCTGGGCCTGGCCGCCGCGCTGGCGGTGCTGATGGTGGCACCCACCTCCACGCCGCCCACGCCGCGCCCGTCGCCCCTGCAACGGCAGGCCGACGTGATCGCCGCCGAGTACCAGCAGGCGATGGCCACGCTGCCAGCGGCCCCGATCGGCGCGGACTGGCAGCCGGCGCTGCACGAACTGGATACCAGTGCCGTGTACATCCGCGCGGCCATCGCCGAAAACCCGCGCTCGGGTTACCTGCTTACCCAGCTGCAGCGCACCTACGCGCTGCGCCTTGAACTTACCCAGCAGGCCGTCAACGCCGCTGGCCTGCCATCCTGAAGGAGAGTCCCATGCGAAACACCCTGCGTTTCACCGCAGCCTTGGCCGTGCTGCTGCCCCTGGCCGCGCAGGCCGCCACCCGCGTCGATGAGCGCCATCCGCTGGCCGCGGGCGGGCGCGTGGAAGTGAGCAACATCGCCGGCAAGGTCACCGTGCGGGGCTGGGATCGCAATGAAGTGGCGTTGACCGGCAGCATGGCCGATGGCCTGCGCCTGCAGCAGGACAAGAGCACCAACCGGGTGCGCTGGGAAGTGATCTACCCGCGCAACGGCAACAATGGCGGCGCCACGCTGGAGCTGCGGGTGCCGCGCTCGGTGGAAGTGCAGCTGGGCACGGTAAGTGCCGACATCGACGTGGCCGAGGTCGACCTGCGCCGCCTGCAGGCCAATGCGGTAAGTGGCGATGTCTCGGCCGCCGGGCGCACGGCCGAAGCCAGCCTGAGTACCGTCAGCGGCGATATCCGCGCGCAGGTACAGAGCCAGCGCATGGCCCTGCGTGCGGTCAGCGGTTCGATCCAGGCCGGCGGCGGCATGGGCGGTGAGGTCTCGGCGGAAACGGTATCGGGCAGCATCCGCCTGGACACGGCGCAGGTGCAGCGCCTGGCCGCCGAAGCGGTCTCCGGCAACCTCACTGTGGCAGCGTCCGGCCTGGCGCCGGGTGGCAAGGTGACGTTGCAGACGGTGAGCGGGTCGATCGCCCTGCGCCTGCCGGCCAAGGTCTCGGCGCAGCTGGCCGTGAAGACCTTCAGTGGCGACATCCAGTCCGATGCCGGCCAGGTGGAACGGCCGCGTTATGGCCCGGGTCGCAGCCTGGACACGCGCCTGGGCGGCGGTGACGGCGATATTTCGATCAATGCCCATTCGGGCAACGTGCGGGTCTCGCTGGGCGGCCGCTGAGTGCGGCCCCCGCACCGGCCGGGGGCCGGTGCGGACGGCAGCGGCGTCAGCCGGCCTTTTTCAGCGCCAGGGTGTTGCCCAGTACTTCGATCTTGCCGCCGCTCTTGCGGAACGCAGCCAGATCGGCAGCGATGCTGGCGCTGCTCAGTGCGGTGTTGGAACCCTGCTTGCGGTCAACGCGAACGGTGTTGCCTGCCTTGGGGGAGGTCTTTGGCGAACGGGCCATGGATGCTCCTGTCATGGGTGTAGCGTGGAAAAAATCGTCGACGCATCGTGCTGTTGTCGACGGTAGTCCTGCCGCACGAGGCGGCAGTCATCGCCGCCCATCGCAAATTGGCGGCAGATCGCGGGACGCTGCGAATAAATGGTGCAGCGCAGGTGATAGGGGTCGATCGCGGCGCACCAACCTTCGTCGTTGCGCGCCATCACGGTGCGGCCCGCTTCGTCGGTATCCAGCAGGTAGCCGGGTACCGCGTCGTCAGGCATGACGGTGACCGACAGCCGGCAACAGACTGCGTCGCAGCGGCGGCAGTCGATGGGGTCGGCCTTGGCGATTTCGCCCAATCGAATCTCTCTTGGCGGCTCAGGGGGTGCTGCATGCTGGGAACGAGCCGGATCACAGCGATAGACGATCCCAGCGCCGCGGACGGATCCGGACGGCGGCGGTATCGGCGAGGATGGTGGCCTCTTCGAGGCTGGGTACGACATGCGCATTGCGCATCGAAGCCGAAAGATGATAGCGCTTTCGGCGTAACGTTTTGTTAATGCGAGGGTTTCACGGCCGGAAACCCTTGTCCCACGGGGCTTCGCGCCCTCAGGCTCAGCCTGCGGCGGCCCACGCCAGGCCGTGCACCACGCCGAACGAGGGGTTGCCGCGCACCAGCGTCGAGCCGGGGAAGGCTGCGGCCACCGCCGCCTGCAGATAGCCCGCGCGTGACATGCCGCCGGTCAGGAAGATCGCCGCCGGGTCGTGCCCGATATCGGCGCGGACCTGTTCCAGCAACCCGGTCAGTTCGCCCAGGTAGCTGCCGGCCGCCGCTTCCAGCCGGGACGGGTCGACGTCCACCCCCAGGCCGCGTTCGATGAAGTCCAGCGCACTGGTGTGCTCTGGCGCGCTGCTCAGGGCGATCTTGCAGCGCTCCACCTCGCGGTACAGGCGTGCGGTGTTGCCGGTGTCCTGCAGCGCCTGCAGGCGCGCGCCCCACGGCGCCTCGGCCTCGCGGTAGTTGTGCTGGCGGAAATCGCGCTGGCGGGTCATGTCCTGCACCATCGCGGCCTCTACGTAGTGGTGCGCCGGCACGCGGCTGTGGCCGCGGCCGAACAGCGGCATGTAGGCGCCGAGGCTCAAGGCCAGGTCGATATCGGTACCACCGCGCGCGATACCCCATGCGCGATGGATCTTCGGGGCCTGTACGCCGCCCACCCGCGCATGCGCCACATCGGTGGTGCCGCCGCCGATGTCGACCACCACCGCGTCATGTTCCTGCGCGCTCTCGGCGTGGTAGTGCATGGCTGCGGCAGCCGGCTCCTCAAGGAAATCGACGCTGTCGAAACCCGCGGCGATCGCGGCGGTGTGCAGGATGTCCAGCGCCTGGTCGTTGCCGGCCGCGCCGATCGAGCTGCGGAACTGCACCGGGCGGCCCAGCGTGGCGGTGCGCACCGGCGCGTCGAGCTGGCGCGACGCGGTCAGCCGGATGTGCTCCAGGATGTGCGTGGCGATACCGGTGATGGTCTGGCGCGCGCGCGGGTGCAGGTTGTAGCCCAGCATCGATTTCGGGCTCTGCACCAGGTTGCCTTCGTTCTCCTCGAAGTAGGCTTCCAGCGCCTCGTCCCCGTACACCGCGTTCTGCAGCAGCTTGGTCGAGCTCAGCGGCGCGCGCATCTGCTCTTCCATCCACTGCCGGCGCACCACGCGCAGGGCCTCGCGGCGCAGCGCATCCGGCGCGCGTTCCTGCCCGGCGGCGCGGGCGTCGCGCGCGGCCGCGTCGATCAACCGGGCCAGTTCGTGCTCCAGCGCCGGGGTCAGTTCGAAGTCGTTCGGATCGCGCATCACCTCGGGGAAGTACACCGTGGTGCGGAACTGTTCGGCCTCGCCAAACCGGATCGGCACGACCCGGCCGTCCACCACGGCGGCGGCGGCGGAGTTGCTGGTGCCAAAGTCGATGCCGATTTTCATGCGGGGCCGGGCCGGAGGTCAGGGGGCGCGCACTGTGCGGCAAGCGGGCCGCCGGTGCAAGGCCTGCCCGGGCCGGGCGGTTACAATGGGGGTTGTTCCGAACCTGAAGGCTTCATCATGTCCGCCGCACCCGCCTGCCCGCAATGCACCCTGGAAAACACCTATGCCGATGGCGCGCTGTGGATCTGCGCCGACTGCGGCCATGAGTGGGCGGCCGGCGATGAAGGTGGCCAGGGCCTGGTCGTGCGTGACAGCAACGGCAACACGCTGGCCAGCGGCGACACCGTCACCGTGATCAAGGACCTGAAGGTCAAGGGCTCGTCGATCCCGCTCAAGCAGGGCACCGTGATCCGCAACATCCGCCTGGTCGAAGACGATGCCGAGCACATCGAAGGCAACTCGGACAAGATCAAGGGCCTGGTCCTGAAGACCTGTTTTTTGAAAAAGGCGTAGGTAACGACCGTTGGTCGTTACGCATCAGCGGCGGCATGCCGCCATTCAATTGCTGGCCGTGCGTTCCCGCCATTTCTGCAGGCTGTCCAGCTTGGCCTGGTAGGTCGCCCGCAGCACGTCGGCATCTTCGCCGGCCAGGTCGCGGGCGCGCAGCATTTCAAGCGAGGCGCGGCGGGTGTTGCCGGCCAGGAAGTAGGCGCGTGCCAGCCCGAAATGGAACTGGTGCGCACTGCTGTACAGGCGCACCGCCTGCTGGTAGTACTGGATGGCCTGCGCATAGTCGTGACGCTGTTCGGCTTCGTTGCCGAACCGGAACTGCGCGAAGGGATCGCTTTTCTGCACCTGTTCCAGCCGCTTGGCCAGCACGTCAGCGCGGCGCGCATCGCCCAGCCTGCGATACAACGCGCTGGCATTGGTCAGCGCCGCCGCATGCCGCGGTTGCAGCTGCAGGGCCTGCTCGTAATCTTTCCGGGCCTGGTCCAGGCGGCCTTCGCGGGTATCAAGCACGCCCAGGTTGTTCCAGCCGGCAGGGAAGGCCGGTGCCATCGCCAGCGCGGCGTCCAGGTACGCGCGCGCCTGCGCGGTGTCTCCCTCGGCCATGTGTTCGGCGCCGCGGTTGTTGTAGAAGTGCGCCAGGGCGCGCTGCTCGGTGATCGGGCGCGGCCCGTAGCGGTCATACAGCACGTTGCGGTCCAGATCGACCACGGCGGTGCGACCGTTGAGGTTGAGCCCCACGTTGACGTGGCCCACGTTGTAGATCACGCCCTGGTCCTGGTGCCAGGTGACCACCTGCGCCACCTCCTGTACCCGGGCATCGATGCCCGCCGCGCGCGCCAGGGTGACGAACATCAGGGTGAAGGACAGGCAGTTGGCGCGGTGCGTCTTCCACGTTTCGGCCAGGGTGTGGGTGGCATACGGGTCGTACTCCAGGTGCATCGCGTCTTCGTCGAAGATCAGGTGCACCAAGCGCACCAGCCGTTGTTCGCGCGAACTGACCGGGGCGATCACCCGTTCCTGCAGCAACGCGCGAAGATCCGGCGGAATGGCCAGGATCTGCTGGGGAGAGGGAATGGGGTCGACGGCCGGGGCCTGCGCGGCAGCGGTATCCGCAGGCGCGGCCAGCACCGGCGTCGGTGCGGCGGCCAACAGGGCCAACAGGGCAAGGGATTTCCAGCCGTTCATCGCGGTCACCTCGCGGGCATGACGAAGCCTTCGTTGCTGCAGTCTAGGCCGACGCCTGGCAGCCGGCGCACCGCTTGTCGGCCTGTTTCACCAGCCAGCGCCCTTGCCATCCGCCGCGGGACCGGCCAATGATGCCGTCATGACCTTCTCCCCGCTTTCAATGCCGGCGGCCATGCAGGCCGACCTGGAAGCCGCCTACGCCACGCCCCCGCGGGCCTATCACGGCTACCCCCACGTGCGCGCGGTGCTGCTGCACTGCCAGGCGGTGGCCGACGGCCCTGGCTGGGTGCACCCGCGCGAAGTGCAGCTCGCCGCGCTGTACCACGATGCGATCTACGAGGCCGGGCGAAACGACAACGAAGCCCGCTCGGCCGCGCTGGCACGTGCGCAGGTGGAGCGCTGGCTGCCGGGCGCCGGCGTGGATGTGGCCCGGATCGAACAGCTGATCCTGCTGACCGCGCGCCATGGCACCCTGGGCACCGCCGACGTTGACCCCGAAGCGGCCTTGTTCCTGGATTGCGACATGGCCATCCTGGGCGCGCCGCCCGACGTGTTCGATGCCTACGACCGTGGCATCGCGGAGGAATACGCCGGGCATGTGCCCGGCTTCCTGTTCCGGCTCAACCGGCGGCGGTTCCTCAAGCACCTGCTGCGCAGCCCGCGCATCTTCCTCAGCGAGTTCTTCCACCAGCGCCTGGATGCGCCGGCGCGGGCCAACCTGCGGCGGCGACTCGGGTACTGACAGCGGTCGATTACACTGCACCGGTTGAAATCCGTCGCTCACGCCATGCCCGTTCCCCTCCCATCCGCCACGCCCGATCCAGATCCGCGCCCGCAACCGCCGGAAGAACCCGGCCCCAACGAGTGCTGCGGCAGCGGCTGTCCGCTGTGCGTGCTGGACCTGTACAGCGATGAGCTGCAGCGCTATCGCGCCGCCCTCGCGGCCTGGCGGCTGCGCCACCCCGACGCCGCGCCCTGAGCACTGCCTGCGATGAAACTTCCTGCCCACGCCCATGTGGCCGGCCTGGCGCTGCTGGCGCTGGCCGGGTTCGTGCTGACCGCCTTGTGGACCCAATGGGCACGCCACGACCTTGACTGGGTGCAGGCCACGCTGAGCCTGTACCTGCATGGCCCGTGGGGCCTTGCGCTGCGGACCGCCTACTGCGTACTGGCCGTAGCGATCATGCTGCTGGCCTGGTCGCTGCACGCCGCCAGCCGCTCGCCGCGGCGCAGCGCGGCGGCGCCGCTGCTGTTCTGCGTGGCGGGACTGGGGCTGATGGGCGTGGCCATCGGCGACAGCTGGCTGCCCGGGCAGGCGCCGCTGCTGGCCCCGTTGGTCCATGGCCTGGCGGCCAACACCGCGTTCCTGTGCGTGAGCGTGGCGATGCTGCTGCAGAGCTGGTACCTGCGTGCCGACCCGCAGTGGGCGCGCTGGGCCAGCGCCGCGTGGTGGTGGGCCTGGCTGTGTTTCGCGCTGCTGTGGCTGCACGTGC
This sequence comes from Stenotrophomonas sp. SrG, assembly GCF_050031795.1. Taxonomy (NCBI): domain Bacteria; kingdom Pseudomonadati; phylum Pseudomonadota; class Gammaproteobacteria; order Lysobacterales; family Lysobacteraceae; genus Stenotrophomonas; species Stenotrophomonas sp. SrG. The sequence goes on along the minus strand of NZ_JBNBBE010000006.1, from coordinate 80,257 downwards.
TGTGGCGGGGCCCACCGCGCGGTGCCGGGCAGAAGCTGGTGATTGCCGCGGTGGTGCTGTGGTTGTTCGTGGCTGCGCTGCAGCTGTGGCGGCAGGCGCGACGTGAAGAGGCTGCACGAAAATAAAAAGGCGTATCGTGGGGCGACTTTTCCGGGATGCGTGACGATGCGGCGAGCCAGTGTGGGCAGGGGACTGGGAGTGGTGCTGGGCCTGGTGGCGATGAGGGGGGCCGCAGCGGCCCCGGCGGCGCCGCAGCAGGTCAGTCACGGGC
>NZ_JBNBBE010000006.1:65482-79976 GCF_050031795.1 Stenotrophomonas sp. SrG | reverse complement strand
TGTCTGGTTCGATGGTGGCAGTGAACCCCAGCGCACGCGCGAGCGCATCGAGGCCCTGCGCGCGCAGGGCGCCCTGGTGGCCCAGGTCGATGTGGCCCGGCTGCGCACCGGTCTGGCCCACGAAGGGGGCGGCAAGTGCAGCTTTGGCGCAGGCGACGTGGAGAATTTCTCGCGCTGGTTCCAGGCGTACCTGCACGTGCCCGGTTACCACCTGCCGCTGATCGGCGGCGATGGCAGCGGCGCCGAGCTGGCCTATGCAGTGGCGGCGCAGGCCGATACGCAGGTCTTCGCCGGCTTGATCACCACCGGGTTCTGTCCCGACCAGGCGCGCGAGCGCGCGGTGTGCGGCGCCGGTGTCAGCCATGGCCGCCTGCAGCCGGCGGAGTTGGCGTTTCCGTGGCTGAACGCCGCCGGTGACCGCAAGTGCGCGGCAGGTGACGCCACAGCGTTCGTGCACAAGGTGGAGATGGGGCGGCAGTTCCAACGCACCGCGCGTGGCGATGACCTGCCAGGCCTGTTGGCGGCCGCCCAGGTCATCGGTGCGCAGAAGGGTGTCAGCCTGGCGCCGCCGCCGGATGGCCTCAACGGCTTGCCGGTCGTGGAAGTGCCCGCGCAGAAGGGCGGCGACACCCTGGCCATCTTCGTTTCCGGCGACGGCGGCTGGGCGGGGCTGGACAAGGATGTCGCCGCCGCGCTCAGCGAGAACGGCATTTCGGTGGTCGGCCTGGATTCGCTGCGCTATTTCTGGACGGCGCGCACGCCCGAAGGCTTCGCCCGCGATCTGGAACGCATCGCACGCCATTACGGCAGCCAGTGGCAGCGCAAGCGGCTGCTGCTGGTGGGCTTCTCGCAGGGCGCCGATGTCCTGCCGGCCGCCATCAACCAGCTCGACCCGGCCACGCGCGGGTCGATCGCATTGATCGGCCTGATGTCGGTAGGGCGCAAGGCGGATTACGAATTCCATGTCAGCAACTGGCTGGGCGGCGGCGCGGATGGCCTGCCCATTGCGCCTGAGATCGCCCGGTTGCCGGCGGACCGGACGGTGTGCCTGTACGGCGAGGACGATGGCGATGCACTGTGCCCGGAGCTGCCGAAGGGCGGCGCCACGGTGATTGCGCTGCCGGGCGACCACCATTTCAAGGGCGACTACGACCGCTTGGCAAAGACGCTGCTTGAGCACCTGCCGGCGCGTTGATGGTGCGGTCGAACCCCTGCAGGCGCCGGCGATGATCCCCAATGCGCCCATCGAACGGCGCTTGTACGCGCTGATGGCCGATGACCGCTCCGCGCCCCGGGCGGGAGATGGGTCTTCCGCGCAGAAGATGGCCGACGCCCTGTCGCTCTGGCGCGCGGGCGACCGTAATGCCTCCACCCGCGAGCAGTTCTGCGCAGGCTTGAAGGAAACGCTGGAGCGGTTGGTCAGGGACAATGACGTCGACCTGCGCAAGGCGATCCTGCAGCATCGTTTTCCCAAGGTGAAGGACTATCGCCTGCTTGTCGCTTCCCCGAAATGCGAGGCCGCGCTGCAGGCCGCGAAGAAGTTGAGGAACCTCGCGCATCCTGCGCGCATCGAGCGCGAACCGGATCCAGCCAGAAAGACACACCTGGAAGCGCTCGCCGCCGCCGTGGACGATGCCCGGGCAGGCAGGGGCGACTGGGCCAGGGTGACGGCCGGCGCCTGCGCGCTGGGCGAAAAAATCGCGGCCGACTTCGCGCCGCATGCGGACGTGCTGGCCGAAAAGCAGGAACTGGAACGGGACGCCAGCGTGATCGAATATCTGGCGCAGCGGGCACCGCATCAGTCCCGAAGCGGTGGCGGCGCGCGCGGGCGGGACGTGGAAGATCGCGTCGGCACCGCACTGACACAGCTCTGCAACGCAATGAACGAGGCGACCGCTTCCAGTGAGGATCCGGGCTATCGCATCGTCCGTGGTGCCAACGTCCCGCCTGCGCTGCGCCCGGCGGAGAGCAGGCACGTCAAGGGAGAGCTCGATTTCCTGCTGATGCACGGCAACGACGTGGTGCTGGTGGGTGAAACCAAGGCCGGTGGCGCGACCGCGATCGGCGCGGATTGCCTGAAGCTCCGCAACGCGGTGGTGGAAATGGCCGCCCGCGCGCAGCAGGACAGGGCGTACGCGTTCATCCTCGGCAGCGACAAGCGTTCGGCGGCGGCCGGCGAAAAGGGCAAGCCGCAGGTGCTGCAGGTCAGCGGTGAGTCGCTCCAGCGGCTGGCGGCAGCGCCAGGGGATGCGCCGGACGTGCAGCCCACCTGGCCTGCCAGCGCGCGTTACTTCCTGCCCGACGCGGTTACCGGCATCCCGCTGTCGCAGCGTGCAGTGGCCTACCTCACCTGGCGCCCGGCGAGCCTGGATTACGCGCAGGCCTTGTTCGACGGCGCGCAACCTTCCATCGAGGGACTCGAGTCCGTTTGGCGCGAACTGGGGGAAGACCCCAAGCTCGCGTGGATATGGGAGGAGCGTGCCTTGGCCGAGCAGGCGCTGAACGCCGTGCACGGCAGCGAGAGCATTGCCGGCTTCACTGCGGCGTTCGCGCAGATGAAGCCCGGGTCCTGACTGCGGCGTTACGTCTTACGCGGTGCCAGTGAGATCAACCGTGTCGCATCCAGCAGCGCCGCCGGCAGGTGCATGCCGCCCGGCGCCGCCAGATAACGTGCGCGCCACTGCGGCGCGAACTTGGATTTGAAGCGGCGCAGCCCGCTGAAGCCGTAGAAGCGCTCGCCGTGCCGTGCGACCACGTTGGCAAAGCGGTTCCAGCGGCCGGCCAGGCGGTGCTGGGCAAGCCCCGACAAGGGCGCCATGCCCAGCGAGAAACGGTGGAAGCCCTGCGCACGCCCCCACAGGAACAGTTCGATGAACAGGAAATCCATCGTGCCTTTCGGTGCATCGTCGACGTGCCGCATCAGGTCCACTGACAGCTCGTGCCCGGCCGGTGCCTGCCACAGGTTGGCGAAGGCGACGATGCGGCCCTCGGCCTCGACCACGGCCACCGGGAAGCGCACCAGGTAATCCGGATCGAAACTGCCCAGTGAGAAGCCTTTCTCGTCGCCGGCCTTGTCGTCCAGCCACTGCTGCGATACCGCGGCCAGCGCGGGAATCAACGCGGCAACCTCGCCGGGCGGTGCAACGCGGAAGCTGAGGCCGCCGCGCTTGCCCCGGTTCCAGGCCTGGCGCAGGTCGGCGCGTTCGCGTCCCTCCAGCCCGAAGTCCTGCAGCGGCACCATCGCTTCCTCGCCCAGTTTCACCAGGGTCAGCCCAAGGTCCAGATAGGTCTGCCAGTACGCTTCGCCGACCTGATAGAACACCGGGCGCAGGCCAAGGCGATCCGCCTCCTCGCGGAAGCGCCAGATCAAGGCGCGTGCGACGTCGGGGGGCCCGACCGGATCGCCCATCGCGATCAGCGAACCGCCGTAGCGCTGCATCATCACGAAGCCGCGCCCGGCATCGTCGCGCAGTACGGCCTTGTCGGCGGTGAGCACCAGGCAGGCCTGGGTGTCCTGCGCCGCCTGCAGGATCGGCGCCAGCGCGTCGAGCGTGGCCGGGTCGGCTGCCGGCAGGGGCGTGCGGGTGCTGTGCAGCAGCCGCGCCAGGCCGAAGATGGCCAACGCGATTGCCACCACCAGCAGTGCGCGCAACGCACGCGGTGCGTTGCCCTGCGCGGCGAACTGCCACCACAGCTCGTTCTGGTATTCGACATGGCTGTAGACGAAGAACAGCAGCCAGATCACCGCCACCAGCACCAGACCCAGGTTGCGGATCCACGGCCACGACCACGCTTCGTCGAGCAGCGCGCCCTGCCGGTAGAACTCGCGACGCGACGCCCACAGCGCCATCGCCACCAACACCGAGGCCAGCGCGATCAGCACCTGCCCGCCGCGCAGCCAGATCGGCAGCGGCGCGATCACGCAGATCGCCAATGCCAGCATCCAGGCCGCATGGCTGCGCCGCTGCAGACCCTGGCCGATCAGCAGCAGCACCACGCCGGCCAGGCTGCCGAGCAGGTGCGAGGTCTCCAGGATCGGCAGCGAAGCGTGCAGCAGGTGCCGGCGCGGGGTGGGCAGGGTGCCGTCGATCACCAGCGCGGCGCCCACGCTGAACACCGCCAGCGCGATGATCTGCGGCAGCCAGGGCCGCAGCGCGGTCCAACCCGCGCGGGTAGCGCCGGCACCCACGCGTAGCGGACGGCGAAGTGCCGGCGCCACGGCCAGCACGGTGGCCAGCAGCAACGGCAGCACGTAGTAGGTGACCCGATAGATCAGGGCCGCTGCAAGCACCGCAGCTGGCGCCACCTGCGGCAGCAGCTTGAGCAGGCTCCACTCGAACACCCCCAACCCGGCCGGCACGCTGGAAATCAGTCCGGCCAGCACGGCCACCAGATACAGGCCGACAAACCCGGGCAGCCCGGTCGGGGTATCCATCGGCAGCAGCACGTAGAACGCCGCGCTGGCCAGCACCAGCTCCACCACGCTGAGCGCGGTCACGCCCAGCATCGTGCGGCGATCGGGCAGCCACAGCGCGTGCCCGCGGATCTGGAAGCTGCGGCCCTCGCGCCCGACCAGCAGCACCGTGCCCACGTAGGCGAGCAGGCCTGCCGCGCCGAGCACGCGTACGGCCTGCGCCGACACGGGCAATGCGAGTGCGGCGGCGCCCGGTTCCAGCAGGAACGCCAGCGCCAACAGCAGCCAGGCGCCGAACACGAAACCCAGCGTGCTCATCAGTACCACCTGGCCGATCTCGGCCAGGCTCAGCCCGGCGCCGCCATAGCCGCGCAGGCGCACGGCACCGCCGGTCAGTGCCGCAAAGCCCAGCGTCTGCCCCAGGGTGTGGGCGAGGAAGGCAGTGATGCCCACCCGGGCCGGGTGCAGGCGCTTGCCGCTGCGGCGTAGGCCGATCGCGTCAAATCCGATCAGGCAGGCGTAGCTGGCCAGGCCCAGGATGACGGTCAGTGCGATCTGGCCAGCGCCCAGCTGGTGGAAGGCCTCACGGATGGCGCGATAGCCGTGGTCGTCGAATTCGTTGGCCAGGCCACGCAGGGCCAGCGCCAGGATGCCCAGGCTGAAGACGACGGTCGCCGCGCGGCGCCAGCCGACGCGGGACGAGGGGGCAGGTGCAGGATCGGTCATCGGTACAGCGTGCTCCGGGGCAGGCGATGGAGAGGTCAAAGCACGCCAGCGTGCTTCGCCGGCGCATCGTGCGCTTCCGCCGGGGACTTGCCAAGCCGGGTGGCTGTGCGCGCTGTGGCCGCTTGGATCGGCCGCAACGACAGCGTGACCCCGCTTCGGCGACAATGCCTGGACCATCACAGAGGAGCCATCGCCATGTTGGAACGTTTCGACGTCGGTCCGCGCATGTCCGAGATGACCGTGCACAACAAGGTCGCTTACCTGTCCGGGCAGATCCCCGAAGACACCAGCCAGGACATCACCGGCCAGACCCGGCAGGTGCTGGCCGAGATCGACAAGCTGCTGGCGCTGGTGGCCAGCGACAAGCAGCACGTGCTGCGCGCGGAGGTCTACCTGGCCGACATCGGCGATTTCGCCGGCATGAACGCGGCGTGGGACGAATGGGTGGTCAGCGGCATGACCCCGGCGCGTGCGACGGTGGAAGCCAAGCTGGCCGACCCGAGCTGGAAAGTGGAGATCGTGATTACGGCCGCGTTGCCGTAAGCACCAGTTCAATGCAGTCCACCGGACACGGTGGAATGCACAATTCGCAACCGGTACACAGATCGGCGATGACGGCGTGCATGTACTTGGCGCCGCCCACGATCGCATCCACCGGGCACGCCTGGATGCACTTGGTGCAGCCGATGCAGTCGGCCTCGATCACCCGCGCGACCTGCGCGGGCTTGTGCTCGCCGCGGCTGCGGTCGAACGGCAGCGCCGGCACTTCCAGCACGCGTGCCAGCGCGCGCGCGCCCTCATCACCCCCGGGCGGACAGTGGTCTACGCCTGCCTCGCCACGCGCCATCGCCTCGGCGTACGGACGGCAGCCGTCGTAACCGCACTGACCGCATTGGGTCTGCGGCAGCAGGCGGTCAAGGCGTTCGACCAGGGGTAGGGAAGGCGATGTCATGCGTGGCGTCGGCTGCGCGGGAGCTTCATTTCAGGGGCTTTCCGCGGTACCAGCGTTCCTGCGCCAATGCGAGCATCGGCCGGTCTTCGCGGCTGTCGCCGTACGCATGGATGCGCACGTAACGTGACAGGTCATAACGCGCACGGATGCGGTCGGCCTTGTGCGGCGCGCAGTCACCCTCGGCATAACGCCCGGTCAGGCGGCCGTCCTGGCTTTCCAGCCGGTTGCAGATCAGGTCCAGCCCCAGCGCCTCGCACCACGGTCGCAGGTACAGGTCCAGCGAACCGGACACGATCACCACCGTATGCCGCTGCTGCAGGTGCCAGCGGATCTGCTCCAGCATCTGCGGGCGCACCACCTCGGGCAGCACCTCGCGGGAGAACCCGGCTGCCAGGGTGGCGATATCGTCGGCGTGGCGGTCGCGCAGGGTCAACCGGGTCACGCGCGCACGGATGCGCTCGGCGGAAATCAACTTCAACCGATAGGCCAACAGCCACGGACCCACCTTCCACCACGCCTGGGCCAACTGCTCCGGCGTGGCCACCCGGCGCAGGAAACGCGCGTACGTATCGCAGTCGGTGACGGTGTGATCGAAGTCGACAAGGGCCAATTCCATCTACGCCCTCCCGGCAGGCATCAGCGAACCGGCATGCCCGGCAGCGCGCTGCTGTCGGCATCGAGCAGCGCCAACGCGCCACCGTCGAAGCCGGCCGACAGGATCATGCCTTCGCTCACGCCGAAGCGCATCTTGCGCGGGGCCAGGTTGGCGATGAACACCACGCTGCGGCCGACCAGCGCTTCGGGTTCGCCATAGCTGGCACGGATACCGGAGAAGATCTGGCGCTTGCCCAGCTCACCGGCATCCAGTTCGAAGCGCAGCAGCTTGTCCGAGCCTTCGACGAACTCGCAGGCCAGCACCTTGCCGATGCGCAGGTCCAGCTTGGCGAAATCCTCAATACCGATATACGCCGGGCCTTCCGCCGTCGCAGCGGGAGCGGCGGCCGGCGCGGCCGCAGGCGCCGCCGGCTTGGCGGGCTTGGCCGGGGCCGCAGGTGCGGGGGCGGCGAGAGTGTCTTTGGAAGCGTCGGTCATGGCGTCAATCATTTTCGGGTCGATACGGGTGAACAGCGGGCTGTACACGGCGATGGTGTGGGCCAGCAGCGGCGAGGCGATGTCGGTCCAGCGCAGCACCGGGGCGGCCAGGAATGTTTCGGCCTGCGCGGCAGTAGCCGGCAGCACCGGCTTGAGCGCGGTGACCAGCACGCGGAACAGGTTCAGGCCCTGGGTGCACACCGACTGCAGCTGCGCGTCGGCGCCCTCCTGCTTGGCGATCACCCACGGTTTCTGCTCGTCGATGTAACGGTTGGCCTCGTCGGCCAGCGCCATCGTCAGGCGCAGCGCGGCAGCCGGATCATTGCGCTCGTACGCCTCGCGCACCGGCGCCAGCGCGGCCACGAAGCGGTCGTACTGCGCAGCATCGGGCAGCGCGTCGGCCAGGCGGCCGTCGAAGCGCTTGCTGATGAAACCGGCGCAGCGGCTGGCCAGGTTGACGAACTTGCCCACCAGGTCGGCGTTGACCCGCGCGATGAAGTCGCCCAGGTTCAGGTCGAGATCGTCCACGCCACCCGACGACTTGGCCGCGAAGTAATAGCGCAGCGCTTCCGGCTCCAGCCCGGCATCCAGGAAGGTGCGGGCCATGACGAACGTACCGCGCGACTTGGACATCTTCGCGCCGTCCACGGTGAGGTAGCCGTTCACGTGCAGGCGGGTCGGCGCGCGGTGGCCGGTGCCGTGCAGCACCGCCGGCCAGAACAGGCCGTGGAAGTTGACGATGTCCTTGCCGATGAAGTGGTGCAGTTCGGTGCTGGTGCCGGCGCGCAAGTGCGCGTCGAAATCCTCGCCGTTCTTCGCGCACAGCGCCTGGAAGCTGGACAGGTAGCCGATCGGCGCATCCAGCCACACGTAGAAGTACTTGCCCGGGTGGCCCGGGATCTGGAAGCCGAAATAGGGCGCATCGCGGGAAATGTCCCACGCGCGCAGGCCGCCTTCGGCATTGAGCCACTCACCCAGCTTGGCCTTCACCCCGGGCAGGGCGACATCGCCGGCCAGCCATTCGCGCAGGAAGCTTTCGAACCGACCGACCTCGAAGAAGAAGTGCTCCGAATCGCGGATTTCCGGCGTGGCGCCGGAAATGACCGAGCGCGGGTCCTTCAGGTCGGTGGGGGCGTAGGTGGCGCCGCACACTTCGCAGTTGTCCCCGTACTGGTCAGGCGTGCCGCAGTTGGGGCAGATGCCCTTGATGTAGCGGTCGGGCAGGAACATGCCCTTGGCCGGGTCGTAGAACTGGGCCACGGAACGGCGCGTGATGTGGCCTTCCGTCTCGAGCTTGAGGTAGAACGCCTCGGTCAGGGCCTTGTTGCCGGCCGAGTTGGTCGAGTCGTAATGATCGAACGCAACGCCGAAGGCGGCGAAATCGCGCTCGTGGCTGGCCTGGATGTTGGCGATGAACGCTTCCGGGGTCACGCCGGCCTTTTCGGCCGCCAGCATGATCGGGGTGCCGTGGGTGTCGTCGGCGCATACGAACCAGGTCTTGCCGCCGCTCATTCGCCGCGCGCGCACCCAGATATCAGCCTGGATGTAGCCAACCAGATGGCCCAGGTGCAGCGGGCCGTTGGCGTAGGGCAGTGCGGTGGTGACAAGAGCGGTGCGGGTCATGATCTGCGCGGGTGCGGGGGGAACGCGGGATTATCGCATGCTCCCCGGAAAGACGAAGGGCCGGCGCGGTCATCCCGCGCCAGCCCCATGTCGTTGATCTGCCAGCGCTTTACGCGGCGGGATTTACTCGCGTACCCAGGTCTGGGCGCGGCAGATGAACGCCACGCAGCCGGACATGTCCAGCTTCTTGCCACCCGGCTGCAGCTCCAGCTTGGACTTGTAGGTCTTGCCGTTGGCCGGGTCCAGCACGGTGCCGCCGGACCAGTTGGTGGTGCTGCCCTTGTCCTGCTTCAGGTTCCACAGGATGGTCATGCCCTTTACCGGCTTGCCCTTGTTGGCGCCGCTGCAGTCGTCACAGACCGGGTTCGGGCCCTTGTCCGAGTGCAGTACTTCCACCACCTTTCCGCTCAACGTGCCATTGGTGGCCTGGGTGATCTCCACGATGGACTTCACCTTGCCGGTCTTGTCATCGATGGTCTTCCAGCGGCCTACCGCGCCGTCGGCCGCCGAGGCCGACATCGCGGCCATCACCAGCGGCAGTGCCAGCAGCAGGGTCTTGAAGGTCTTGCGCATGTTCCCCTCCCAGGGATGTACGTGAATGCCGGCGCGGGGCCGGGACAGCTGGACTGTATACCCATTCGCTCTGGTACGGAACGCATTCCGCCGGTCAGCCACAACGCATTCAGGTGGCTTCGTACAGCTCCAGCGGCAGCCCGTCGGGGTCGGCGAAGAAGGTGAAGCGCTGGCCGGTGTACTCGTCAACGCGGATCGGCTCGCAGGGCACGCCTTCGGCCGCGAGGCGTTCAATCATTGGCTCCAGTGCAGCCACCCGGAAGGCCAGGTGGCGCAGGCCCTGCGCCTCCGGGCGACTGGGCCGCGGCGGCGGCGACGGGAAGGAGAACAGCTCGAGCTGGCCACCGTCAGGCAGGGCCAGGTCCAGCTTCCACGAATCGCGCGCGGCGCGGTGGTGTTCGGCCTTGACCGTGAGGCCGAGCACGCGGACGTAGAAGTCGCGCGAACGGTCGTAATCGGCACAGATCAGAGCGACATGGTGGATGCCGAGCAGCGGTGTCATGGGATCGATTCCTGGTGGCGCATCGGCGCAACCGTCTGAGTGGGGTCGCTACAAATACCGCAACTCGCGCCGGCTTTCTAACTTCTTGTAGAGCCTTGCCCCCCGGCCGTCTCCAACATGCAGCCCTCATCGAGAAGGGCCGCAGACCGCGTCCCGCCTCGGCAAATGCCTGAACGGGAGTGGTCGGATGCACGTCATCGTCAATGCAGGGCAGGACCCCATCGACCTCACCGTCGCTGGGCAGGTCATTCAGCTTGCGCCCGGTGACCGCCTGCTGTTGGCCGGCGTGCCGCTGCCGCGCAACAGCGCGCTGAACGCCGTCGCGCTGGCCGGCAGTGGCATGGCACGGGCGCTGGCCCACTTCGACCATGCCAGCAACGTGCTGCGCCCGGCCGGTGAGCCGCAGCCGGTGTGCTGGGTGGCACAGGCCGCGCTGGAAGACCCCGATGTGGCGGCTGCCTGGCTGATTGACCAGCTCGCCCGCGGTGCCGGCCAGCCTGACGACGGCCAAGCAACCCAGCTGCTGCGCCACCTGGCGCGCAGCGAAAGCTACGGCCTGATGCGTTTCCTGCTGGACGAAGGCGGCGAAAACTCCGTGGCCGCCCTGGCCCAGCGCTATGGCCTGTCTTCGGCGCAGTTCCACCGGCGCTGCCGGCAGGTACTGGGCCGCCCGCTCAAGCGCGAGCTGCGCATCCAGCGCGCCGCGCGCGCGCTGCTGGCCTATCCCGGCCGCGCGCGCTCGTTCACCTACCTCGCCGCCGATCACGGCTACGCGTCGCTGTCGCACTTCTGCACCGACGTGAAATCGCTGATCGGTTGTTCGCCCCTTTCCGTCTACCGGGCCGTCTCGACGCCCAACGAGTGATCCATGCGTTCCCTGACGTTGTACTTGTTGTTGCTGACCGTTCCTTCCTTCGCCTTCGCACAGACCCCGCTGGAAGGCACCGCGATCCAGGATCGCGCCGACCTGCCGCATGCCTCCGGCTTCGTTTCCCGCGCCGACAGCGCCAGCCACCTGCTCAATGCCATCGGCGCGCGTGCTCGCCAGGCCGTGGTGATCAGCCCCAAGGCACTGAAGAAAAAGGTGAGCGGCAGCTTCGATCTGGCCCGCCCGCTCGACGTGCTGGCCAAGGTCTCCGCCGAACTGGGCCTGGTCTGGTACAGCGACGGCCAGTCCATCTACGTCTACGACGCCGACGAGCAGAAAAACGCCGTGGGCCGCCTGCGGCACACCTCCATCGCCACGTTGTCGGACTTTCTGCGCAAGGCGCGGTTGTCCGATACCCGCTACCCGGTGCGCGGCGGCGGCGCCGATGGCACCTTCTACGTGGCCGGCCCGCCGGTGTACGTGGACATCGTGATGAACGCGGCGCGCTATCTGGACGACCTGTATGAAGGCGCCGACGCCAGCCCGCACCACGTGGAAGTGATCAAGCTGGAGCACAGTTTCGTCAATGGTCGCCGCTACGGGATCCGCAGCACGGAAGTCGGCCTGCCGGGCATCGCTGAAGTGCTGGCCGGGGTGCTGCAGCTGGGCGACTTCGGCGCGGTGGTCAAGCAGCCGTCGCTGCCGGTCGACCCCTCCACCATCACCGAGGAACTACTCCCCGCCACCCCCGCGGCGCAGCCCGTGGCCCAGGTCGCCAGCACCGTGCCCAGTGGCCCGACCCCGGCAGTGGTGATGGCGTATTCGGAAACCAACAGCCTGATCGTGCGCGGCACGCTGGCGCAGATCGAACAGGTCAAGCGCCTGGTGGGCGAACTGGACGTGCCCCGCAAGCAGATCGAGATGTCGCTGTGGATCATCGACATCAAGAAGACCGAGCTGGACCGCCTTGGCGTGAACTGGAGCGGCGGCATCAACATCGGCAACCGCCTGGCGATCGGCATCAACCAGTCGCCCTCGGTGAGCACCCTCGATGGCAGCCGCTTCCTGGCCTCGGTCCAGGCCATGGCGAGCAAGGGTGACGCGCACATCATCTCGCGCCCGGTGCTGCTGACCCAGGAGAACATTCCGGCGTACTTCGACAGCAACCAGACCTTCTACACCCAGCTGGTGGGCGAGCGTGCGACCTCCCTGGAACAGGTGACCTACGGCACCCTGATCAGCGTGCGTCCCCGCATCTCCAGCGGCAACGACGTGGAAATGCAGCTGAAGATCGAGGACGGTGCCGCCGATGGCACCCGCTCGGTGGACGCACTGCCCCTGGTCAACCGTACCGTGATCGACACCGTGGCGCGGGTGCCGCAGGAGCTCAGCCTGCTGGTGGGTGGCTACACCCGCACGCAGGCCGACGACGGCTACAGCGGCATTCCCGGCCTGCGCCGCATTCCCGGCGTGGGCAAGCTGTTCGGTCACAACAGCCGTACGGCTGAAAGCCTGGTGCGCGTATTCCTGATCCAGCCGCGCCTGCTGACCGGCAGCGACCCGGTGGATGGCTACCGCATGCCCGAGGTGTATGGACCGGGGGTCGGCGACGACGTGCGTGACCAGATCCGCGCGCTGCACCCGCATCTGAAGTCGGTGGAGGGCGCGCATGGCACTGCCGGCCATTAATCGACCCGTCTCCGCGCCGCTGCCGGTGACGCCGCGGCAGGCAAGCACGCAGGGCGACCGTGATGACACCGCCAAGGACCTGCTGTCCGGTCTGGGCAAGCCATCCAGGCCCGGTTCGCTGGCCACGGCCATGTCCATGCAGGACGACCTGGCCGCGCTGGTAGCCTCGCTGCGCAATCGCCGGGACGGCCAACAGACCGGTGCCAGCGTGGAATCGCAGGCGTGGATCGACCATGTACTGGACGATGAGGTGCACGCCAAGGTCACGGACCTGCGCGCGCTGCTCGACGGCCTGCGCAGCCCCGTGCAGTTGCTGGCGCTGCTCCGGCAGCTGTTCCCCGATCCCAGCGACATGCTGGCGGTGCTGCGTTCGCTGATCGCCGATGACGAACTGGAGGAATTGCGCGAGCTGTTGCAGCAGTCGATGGAGCAGCTGCTCGCCGACGACGCAGCGCAGGGCAACGGCGCGGCTACGCGCGGTGGCCTGAACGTGGCGATCAAGGCGCGGCTGGCCGCGCGCGGCAGCCAGTTCTCGGCCCGCGCGCTGCGCCAGAGCTACCGCGACTTCATCGGCAACCACCAGGACTGCGTGGGCGAATACGCCGGCTGGATCGCGCTGTACGGATTCGAGCGGCGCGCGCAGGTGGTCGACTTCATGGAGCAGGCGCTCGGCGCGGACATGTACTCACTCGACCCCAGTGCCTCGCACCTGGAGTTCGGCCGGCTGCTGCGCCAGGTGCGCAACCTGGCCGTGCTGCGCTCGACCGACCACCTGCTGGTCCAGGAAGCCACCCGCGACCGGCTGCTGGCACGGCTGTCCACCACCGCCGAAGCGGTGGTCGGCGGGTTGCTGGATGTGGTGCGCGGCCTGCAGGACTGGGCCGGGCTGTTTGCCGGCCCCCTGGCCGATGCGCGGGTGGCGCTGTCGGCGCCCGAACGTGCGCGCCTGGTGCAGGCGCTGCGGCGCGCGCTGGGCGGTCTGCCTGATGCGGTATGGAGCGATGACCTCGCGCGTGAACGCGCGGCGCAGTCCCTGGAGAGGGTGGTGGTGGAAAGCATGAAACGCGAACGCTGGAGCGCCGGCCACGCCGGTGGGGTGGCCGTATGAACACGGTGACCCACAACCCCGCAGGCGGCTGGGGCCAGCGTGCCCGCGGCATCCTGCGCCCGGAACTGGCCCTGGTGGTGCTGATGGCCGTGATCGTGGCCATGCTGATCATCCCGCTGCCGACGATCCTGGTCGACCTGCTGATCGGCCTGAACATGGCCGTGGCCATCGTGATTTTCCTGAGCTCGTTCTACGTCGAGCGCATCCTCAACTTCTCCACGTTCCCCTCGGTACTGCTGTTCACCACGCTGATGCGGCTGGCGCTGTCGGTCAGCACCAGCCGGCTGATCCTGCTCGACGCCGATGCCGGCCACATCATCAGTGCCTTCGGCGATTTCGTGGTGGGCGACAACCTGGTGGTGGGTGCGGTGATCTTCGCCATCATCACCCTGGTCCAGTTCATCGTGATCACCAAGGGTTCCGAGCGTATCGGTGAAGTGGTGGCGCGCTTCTCGCTCGACGGCATGCCCGGCAAGCAGATGAGCATCGACGCGGACCTGCGCGCCGAAGCGATCACCTCGCAAGAAGCACAGCGCCGCCGCCGCGACGTGGAACGCGAAAGCCAGCTCTATGGCTCGTACGACGGTGCCATGAAGTTCGTGAAAGGCGATGCCATCGCCGGCATCGTGATCGTGTTCGTCAACCTGTTCGGTGGTATCGCCGTGGGCATGCTGCAGCATGGCATGGCGTTCTCGCAGGCGCTCAACACCTTCACCCTGCTGACCATCGGCGATGGCCTGGTCGCACAGATTCCCGCACTGCTGATCTGCATCAGCGCCGGTTTCATCGTCACCCGGGTCAGCGGCGAGAGCAACAACCTGGGCGCCAACATCCTGGGCGAACTGTTCAACAGCAACGTCGTACTCGGCACCGGCGCGGTACTGGTGCTGCTGCTGGGCCTGCTGCCCGGCTTCCCGCTGCCGGTGTTCGCCGGCCTGGCCGTGGGA
>NZ_JBNBBE010000006.1:0-65472 GCF_050031795.1 Stenotrophomonas sp. SrG | reverse complement strand
TGGCGGCGCCGCGCCGCCGGCCGCCAAGGGCGACACCGCCAACGCCCGCCTCACCAGCGAAACCCTGCCGCTGATCCTGCTGATGCCGCCGTCGCTGCATGAGGCGGGCGTTGCCGGCCAATGGGAAGAGCAGCTGCGTCACGACGCCTTCGTCAACACCGGCATGCAGCTCGCACCGCTGGTCCTGCGCAGCCACACCCCGGCCAGGGACCACGAGGTCAAGGTGCTGATCAACGAGATTCCGGCAGCGTCCTCGCACGTGGTCAGCGGGCACGTGCGGGTCTGGGGCCGGCAGGACGAACTGGAAGCACTCGACATGGGCCTGGTGGTACCGCACGACGGCGGCACCGCGCGCTGGGTGCTGGCCGACGCGCACGAAGACGTCCGCGCACTCGGGTGCGATGTCTCCAGCGACTACGAGGAACTGCGCCGGCTGGTGCACGGCGCGGTACAGCGCAACATCGGTGAGCTGTTCGGCATCCAGGAAGCCAAGCATGTCCTGGACGCGTTGGAGAAGCGCTTCCCCGAACTGGTCAAGGAAACCTACCGGCACATGCCGATCCAGCGCGTGGCCGAAGTGCTGCAGCGCCTGCTCCGCGAGGACGTTTCCATCCGCAACATGAAGGTGGTGCTGGAAACCCTGGCCCAGTGGGGCCAGCGCGAAAAGGACGTGATCCTGCTGGTGGAGCACGTGCGTGGCGCACTGGCCCGCTACATCTCCGCGCGCTTCGCCCGCGATGGGCGCATTCCCGCGATCCTGGTGTCCAGCCCGGTTGAAGACCAGATCCGCGCCGGCATCCGCCAGAGCCAGGGTGCGGCCTACCTCAACCTGGAGCCGGCCGAAGCCGGTGAGCTGATGGATCGCTTCGCCCTGCATGTCGGCGAAGTCGCCGCGCACCGCCCCGACGTGGTGCTGATGGTCGCGCCGGACATCCGCCGCTTCGTCAAGCGCTTCATTGAAACCCGCCTCCCCTCGACCGCGGTGCTCTCGTTCGCCGAGATCTCCGACACGGTCACCCTTGATGTGATGAGAAGCTTATGACCTCCCTGCTGGATACCCTCAACTCCGCCCTCAAGGAACTGGGCTGCGACCCATCGCGGTTCCAGTTCGACACCCACTCCTCGGTGGTGATGGGCTTTGCCGACGTGGGCGAGCTTCTGCTCGATCCGGTGGACGACATGGTGTACCTGTGGGGCCGCCTGGATACTTCGCCGGCCGAGCGCTTCAGCAACCGTGCCGATGAGCTGCTCACCGCGCTGTCGGCACCGGCCGCGCACTTCGCCAATGGTTGCCTGGCGCTTCGCCAGCTTGAAGACGGCTGCCTGGTCGGCGGCGCGCTGCAGCCGGATTGTCGCCACGAATCGAGCCTGCTGGCCGCTGCCATCGAAGGGTTCCACGCGCGCGTGATCGAACTGCAGGCCCTGCTGCGGTGACAGCGGCCACGCCCTGCTGGCGCCCTTGTGCCACGCCGGTCGCGATGCGGGCCGGCGAGCTGCGGGTACCCCTGCCGGATGTCGCGGTGGGCGAGCACTGCCACGTGCGCCATTCGGCGGGCGACGACCGTGTGCTCACCCATGGCGTGGTGACCCGGGTCGACCATGGCGTGGCCACGCTGGCGCTGATTGGTGCCCCGGTGCGGCTGGCAGCCGACGTGGTGGTGGCTGCCACCGGTCGCCTGCTGCAGGTGGCACTGGGCACGCATCTGCTCGGGTGCGTGCTGGACGGGTTCGGTGAAGTGGTGGAGCGGCTGCGCGATGGCGAAGACGCGACCGTAGCCGGTGTATCGGCACCGGTGCAGGCTGCGCCGCTGGACTATCGCCAGCGCCGTGCCATCCAGACCCCGTTCGCCACCGGCATCCGTGCCCTGGACGCTCTGCTCACCGTAGGCGAAGGCCAGCGCATGGGGGTTTTTGCCGCAGCCGGGTGCGGCAAAACCACCCTGGTGGAGATGCTGCTGGCCAACGCCGACTGCGATGTGCGCGTGGTGGCGCTGGTGGGCGAGCGGGGCCGTGAAGTGGCCTCCTTCGTCGATGCCATCCGCCACGGTCCAGCGGCCACGCGCACCATCATCGTGCAGGCCACCTCCGATACCTCGCCGGCCACCCGCGTCAACGCGGCGATGGTGGCCACCCGCATTGCCGAATACTTCCGCGACCAAGGCAGCCGGGTGCTGCTGGTCATGGACTCGGCCACCCGCTACGCGCGCGCGCTGCGTGACGTCGCATTGTCGGCCGGCGAACCGCCGGCACGGCGTGGTTTCCCCGCGTCGGTGTTCGAAGCACTGCCACGCCTGGTGGAGCGCCCGGGCAACGCACAGGCCGGAAGCATCACCGCGTTCTACACCGTGCTGCTGGAAGACGACGCCGACCCCGACCCGGTCGGCGAGGAGGTCAAATCGTTGCTGGACGGCCACGTGTACCTCAGCCCGCGCCTGGCCCAGCGCGGCCACTTCCCGGCCATCGACGTGCTGCGCAGCGCCAGCCGGCTGTACCCGCAGCTGGCCAGCGAGCGCCAGGCCGCCGCGGCCACCCGCGTGCGCGCGGTGATGGGCCGGTTGGATGACCTGCAGCTGCTGCGCGACATCGGCGAGTACCGCCCCGGTGCGCAGCCCGAGCAGGACGATGCGGTGGCCCGCGAACCGCGCCTGCTGGCATTCCTGCGCCAGCCGCTGCACGAGCCGGTCACCTTCGATGCGGCGGTGGAGGCACTTGATGCGCTCGCCCGCTGACCCCGTGCGGCTGGCCACGCTGCTGGAGCATCGCGCCCACCGCCTGCGCCGCGACGCCCGCGCGCAGGCAGAGCAGGCTGCGCAACGGGACCGCGAAGCGCAGACCCTGCGCAGCGCGGCAGACGAGCGCCTGCAGGCCGCGCAGCTTGGCGAGGAACACGGGCTGGACCGCCAGCGCCTGTTCGAGCGCCTGCGCGGCGTCGCCATTGCCCGGGCGCACGTCCTGGAATGCGAACTGCGTGCTGGCCACCTGCAGGAGCAGGCCGGCGACGCCCGCGAGCAGGAACAGGAACTGCGCCATGCCGCCGCCGGTAACCACTCACGCGCGCGCCGGCTGCAGGCCGTCGGCGTGCATATCGACCAGAAGCACCGGCAGGCGCGCCTGCGCCGCCAGGAGCGCCAGATCCAAGAGGAATACACATGTCGTTGAAGATCCAAGAACCGCAGGTTGCCGTCATGGCGGCCAGCCCCGTCGACGCGGTCTCCCTGAGCGAGCGCGTGCAGGCCAGGCAGCCCCAGCCGAGCGCGCAGCACGCGGCCGAGCGGGCTCCTGAACCCACTGCCGAAACCACCGCTGAACAAGCGCCGGAGCAGTCGCCTTTCCCCGGCGACGTCGCGATGTGGGCGCCGGACGAGTCTGACAGAGACGTTGAGCAGGAGTGGGCGCGTGATTCCGCACCCTTGCCGCAGCGTGAGGTCCACATCCTGGCGACGGTACAACGCGAGGGCGGCAGGGAGGGGCAGGACATCGCCCACCGCGCTCGGCGCGGAATGGCCGCACACGCGCAGGCGGCTGCAGCGCCCGTGCTGCCGGCCATCACCTCACGGCCGCTGCCGACGGTGGCCAGTCCTGCGGCCCCGATCATGCCCGGCAATGAACCCGCGGCGCTGCTGCCAGCAGCGGTGGAGGGCAGCGTCCTGCCCGGCGCCAAGGCGCCGGCCGCCACGGCGCCCAGCAACGCCACCGCCAACCTGCACGCCGCCTCCCTGAACGGTGGCGCGGTGACCGATACCGCAGAAAAGCCCGGCCCGGCTGCCGCTTCGGCACAGGCCGCCACGGTCACCACGGCATCAGCACTGCCTTCGCGGATGCAGCCGGGGCAGGGCGAGCGGACCGCACGTGATGCATCGCCTGGTGCGTCGGTGAGTGCCGGCATGATGCGTACGGCGCCTGCAAGGGATGTCCCGGTCGCTGCGGCAGCTCCCGAACCGTCAGCGCCGGAACTGCTGCCAGCCGCCGGCCGCCCCTCGACGGACCTCGCGCAGGCCGCGGCTGCCGCAGGTGCCACCGTGATGCCGCAACCGCACACCGGCGAAGCCGCGCCCGACGCCCAGGCAATGGCCGACGCGCGGCGTGCCGAAGCCAACCTCGGCACCCGCCAGCATGTCCGCGCGGTGCGCCAGGCCGAAGCGTTGCAGACGGCCATGGCCCAGCGCGCCGACACCGCCAGCCACTTCAACGTGTCCTTCAAGAGCTGGGGCGCGGGTGCGGGTCACTCGGTCAGTGGACGCGTGGACGGTAACCGCCTGGTCCTGCAGCCGTCCTCGGCACGGGTCGGGCAGGCACTGTCTTCCGCGCTGGCGCCGCCGGGCGCTGAACTGCAGATCGCCGTGGAAAGCAGCGACAGCGCCACCGACGAACGGCGCCGCCGCGGCGGCCAGGGCCACGCATGAGCGCGCGGCCCTGGCCCTTCCCAACGCTGACACCGGCCCAGGCCACCCAGGCGGCCAACCTCGCGGCGTGTGCACGCATGGGCATTACGCCTGACCAGCAACCGTTGCCGACGCGCGGCGCCATGCTGCGTTTCGACGTGAGCGGGCGCGGCGGCGTGCTGCGTCTGGCGCTTGCCGCGGACCAGTGGTGCCCGGCGATGCTGCCCGCGATGGGCGGACTGGCCTGGTCGGAGCTGGTGGACCGCAACGCACTGGCGTGCTGGCTGCCCGAGCGACCGCTGCTGGACATCGCCGCTGAGCCCTTCCATGGCGCGCAGGTAACGCTGCAGGACGTGGTGCCCATCAACGCGCTTGCGATGGGGCAGGGCGCGCAGCCCTGCCTGCCCACCGCGCAGGGGCCTGCCTGGATCGAACACGCCGGGTGCGCCGCTGCGACGCCCTTGGCCGCACCGCTCCGTGCGCTGCGCGTTTTCACGGATCTGGGTATCGCCCGTCTTTCCCTGCCGCTGCACCGTCTTCGCGGCCTGGCCCCCGGGGCGGTACTGCTCCTCGACCAGCTGCTGCCGGTCGCCCGCACGGGTGGCCGCCGCCTGTACTCCTTCGACTTCACCCTAGAGACCATCTCCGTGAACACACCCTTCGATTTCCTCGACGACGACGACGGCAGCGCCGAGATCGCCCCTTCCGCCCCGGCACCCACGGCCGCCACCGCGCCCGGTATCGACATCAAGCGCCTGCCGGTAACCGTGGACGTGGTGCTGTGCCAGCTGCAGCACGCCATCGGCGAACTGGACGGGCTGCAGCCCGGCACCGTGTTCCACCTGCCCGCCGATGCCTGGAAGCAGCTGCAGCTGCGGGTCAACGGCCAGTTGATCGCCCGCGGTGAGCTGGTGCAGGTGGGTGACCAGCTCGGCGTACAGCTGGCGCAGGCGCCCGTGCTGCCATGAATTTCGTCAACAACGACATCTCGCTGATCGCGGTCATGTCGATGGCTGCGTTGCTGCCGTTCCTGATCGCAGCCGGCACCTGCTACCTGAAGTTCTCCGTGGTGTTCGTGCTGCTGCGCAACGGCCTGGGCCTGCAGCAGGTGCCTTCCAACATGGTACTCAACGCACTGGCGCTGATGCTGGCGTTCTACGTGATGCAGCCGATCGTGCAGAACATGTACGACGCCTACCTGGCGCTGGACGCCCCGCTCAATTCGGTGGCGGCGGTGGTCACCTTCCTCGACAGCAGCCTGGACGGCTATAAGGTCTACCTGGCCACCTACTCGGACCCCGAGCTGGTGAAGTTCTTCGAGCGCGCCCGCCATGCCGAAACCGGCATGCCGGTACCGGACCTGGAACCGCATGAGCGCTCGCTGTTCGCGCTGATGCCCAGCTATGCGCTGAGCGAGCTGAAGGATGCGTTCCGCATCGGCTTCTACCTGTACCTGCCGTTCGTGGTGATCGACCTGGTGGTGTCCAGCGTGCTGCTGTCGCTGGGCATGATGATGATGAGCCCGGTGACCATCTCCGCGCCGATCAAGCTGATCCTGTTCGTGGCGATGGATGGCTGGAGCCTGCTCTCGCAGGGTCTGGTGCGCCAGTACCTCGACGTGCCGATGTAGCCATGGACGCGATCATGTTCATGGGCAACAAAAGCCTGCTGCTCATCCTCCTGCTGTCGGCCGCGCCGGTGGCCGTGGCCACCATCGTCGGCCTGGCCATCGGCCTGTTCCAGACCGTGACCCAGCTGCAGGAGCAGACCCTTCCCTACGGCGCCAAGCTGCTGGCGGTGATCGCCTGCCTGCTGGTGCTGATGACCTGGATGTCGGCGCGCATGCTGGATTTCGCCCGGCTGGCGCTGCACACCGCGCTGAACGGGTAGGGCAGTGCAGCTTTCCGCGCTCGACACCGAACTGGTCGCGCTGGCCCGCGACCACGGCCTGCCGGCGCTGCTGGGCATGGCCCGCATCGGCGCCTGCCTGGTCTGGATTCCGTATCTGTCGCCGGGCGTCATGCCGGCGAAGATGACCCGGACCGTGGTGGCGATGATGATCCTGATCGGCCTGTGGCCGTCCACCGCCGGCGCCACGGTGCCGCCCGACATCCTCTCCATGGCCGGCGTGGTGCTGCGCGAAGTATTGATCGGCACCGCCATCGGGCTGGTGGTGGCGCTGCCGTTCCACATCTTCCACGGCATGGGCGCCATCATCGACAACCAGCGCGGCGCCGGCATCGGCGCCATGCTCGACCCGGTCAGCGGCATGGAGGCGACCGAGACCTCCAACCTGCTGCAGCTGATGAGCGTGGTGGTGTTCCTGGCCACCGACGGCATGATCGTACTGCTGGAAGTCATCCAGGACAGCTACGTGCTGATTCCCATGGGCGGCGTGCTCGCGCTGGACCTGGCGCGCGTGCAGGACTTTGCCGGCACGCTGCTGGCCGGGGCGGTGCGCATGGCGCTGCCGGTGCTGCTGCTGCTGTTCCTGGTGGAAGTGCTGCTTGGCGTTCTGTCGCGCTTTGCGCAGCAGATGAATCCGTTCTCCATCTCGCTGGCGGTGAAGTCGTACATCGCCTTCATCGCGCTGCTGTTCTACCTGATGCCCACCGTGGCCCAGCAGGTGCCGTTGATCCGCGACAGCACCGACGCCCTGCAGCTGCTGCTGGCGGTGCCGAAGTGAAGACCGAAAAGCCCACCCCGCATCGCCTGCTCAAGGAATCGAAGAAGGGCAAGAGCTTCGTCAGCCGCGACCTGGCCGGGTTGACGGTGCTGGTGGCCGGGATGGTGGCCATGACCACGATGATCTCCAGCCGGGCACTGCACGGCTTCTACCGTGGCATGGCCGAGCGCGGCTTCAGCCTGACCCCAGCCGAGGCCGCGTGGCAGGCCACGGTGGCCTTCCTGTGGATTGCGGTGCCGGTGGGTGCTGCCGCCATCGTCGCCGCCGTGCTGATCTCGCTGGTGCAGAGCCGTGGCGTGATCGCCGCCGAAGCGGTCCGGATAGACCTGGCCCGGGTGAATCCGATTTCCGGGTTCAAGAACCTGTTCTCGCTCAAGACCATCAAGGGGCTGGTAACGGCGGTGCTGTACCTGCTGGCAGGCATCATCTTCGCGGTGCTGGCCTGGAAGCTGTTCGCACCGTCCCTGTTCGCCCAGGTGCAGATGCCGGACAAAGCCGCCGGCGCGCTCTGGTACAGCGTGGGCTGGCGCAGTACGGCGCTGCTGCTGGCGGTGCTGTCGCCGATCGCGCTTGCCGCGGCGTTCGTCGAATACCGGCTCTACATCCGCGAGATGCGCATGGAAAAGCACGAGGTCAAGCAGGAGCACAAGGACCACAACGGCAATCCCGAAATCAAGCAGCGCCGCCGCCAGATCGGCGAGGAGCTCTCGGCCCAGGTGCAGTCCGATATTGCCGGCTCGTCGATGATCCTGGCCAATCCGACCCACATTGCGGTGGGCATCTTCGTGCATCCCGACTACCCGGGCCTGCAGTTCGTGTCGCTGCGTGAACGCGGCAACCGCGCACGCAAGGTCATCGCCTTTGCCGAGCGCCTGGGCATCCCGGTCGTGCGCGACATTCCGGTCGCGCGCGCGGTTTATTTCAAGGCGCGCCGCTACCAGTTCGTGCCGGCCGAGCTGGTCACGCCCATCGCCCGGATCCTGATGTGGCTGAAGGACATCGAGCGCAACCATGCCGAAGCGCCATCAGATTCCGATCCTTCCGCTGATTCTGCGCCGGATGCGACACCCGGCCTTGACGTCACGTCCCCGCGTCCGCCCGCCGGATGAGTGAAACCCGAAAGCCTCTCCTTCGCACCCCCGCCACACTGTGCTTGTCCTGCAGCGCCGTTGGCACCAACCCGGTAACCCACCATGACTTTTGCCCCCGACGCCCCCGCTGGATCCGACACCGACCAGGCCCAGCTTGATGAACTTGCCCAACTGTTGTTCGAAGGTGCCCAGACCGGAGCCGCCATCAAGGATCTGAAAGGGGTCAGCGATGACCTGCTGGAAAGCGTGTACGCGTATGCGCACCGCTTCTACACCGACGGCCGTCTGGACGAGGCCGAAACATTCTTCCGCTTCCTGTACCTGTACGACTTCTACAACGGCGATTACGCACTGGGCCTGGCCGCTGTGCTGCAGATGAAGAAGGAATACGCCAAGGCCATCGACATGTACGCGCTGGCCTACGCGCTGCTCAAGGGCGACGAACGGCCGATGCTGCATGTCGGCCAGTGCCACCTGGCCATGGGCAAGCTCGCCATGGCCAAGGGCTGCTTCGAAACCGTGCAGCTGCGCTCCACCGATCCGGCCCTGCTTGCGCGGGCCAAGGTCTACCTGCAGGCGCTGGCCAGCAATGGCGACGCCCCTCCCGATACCACCGAGGAAACCGATTCCGCATGACTACCATTGCTTCCGCCGGCGCCACGCCGCTGGCTTTCACTCTCCCGCCGGCGGCAAGCGCCGAGGGCGCCGCCAAAGCTGCTGCGGGCTTTGGCTCGGTGCCACTGCAACGCATCCAGGAGATCGACAGCCAGGTCCAGAAACTGCTGGCCGATGCCGCAGGCGAGCGCCACGGCACCTCGACCGAAGCGGAAGCAACCCATGCCAACGCACCGGCATTGCGCAAGGCCGACATGCCGCGCATCGTCCGTGCAGCGATGCAGCAGGCCAGCGCCAGCAGCGCCCCGCAGACGCCCATGACCCCGGAAGCGGCCATGACCCTGCTGGCGATGCAGCTGAGTGAGCTGATCACCGAAGAGAACGGGCGCAGCCTTGCCTCGCAGCTGGAGCTGGTGAAGCAGCGCCTGGCCCAGCGCGCCGCTTCGGCGGCGGAGCTGTCCGAAGCCATCCGTCTGGCGCAGGCGCTGGTCGATTCGGCAATGGGCGAGGTCGGCACTGCCGAAGGCGAACTGGCCGCAGCCCTGGAAGCCCTGAAGCAGGCCGAGGCCGAAGTGGCCCGTCTGGAACAGGCGCTGGCCGATGCCCCGCCGGAAGAGCAGGACGCCATCCGCGCCCAGCTGGAAGCCGCCAAGAGCAAGGCCGCCGAACAGCAGGCCCGGGTGGGCGAGGCAACCAAGGCGCTGGCAGAGGCGGTGGCCGTGCTCGACAAGGCCTTGGGCGATCTGGAAGCCTTCAAGAGCGCAGCCGACAGCCTCGACCCGAACGGCAGTGTCAGTGCGCGTGGCGATGAAAAGGCCCGCACCAATGCAGCAATGCTCAGCGAGCTGCTGGCCGTGCTTCAGGAAATCATCGGCAAGGCCAACGACAAGAAGCTGGAAGAGGACACCCGCCTGCTGCAGGAGGTCTTGAAGCTGCGTGAAGCCGAGAACCTGCGTCGCTCGCAGGAGTACCAGGATGAGCTGGCCAAGGCTGAAGCCGCCCAGAAGAAGATGGGCTGCATCGGCAAGATCGTCGGCTGGGTAGTCACCGTGGTCGCCGTGGTGGCTGCCCCGTTCACCGGTGGCGCCAGCATGGTGCTGGCCGGCGTCGGCCTGGCCTTGGCCATCGGTGAAGAGCTGGGCCTGGACGTGATGGGCAAGATCATGGAACCCATCATGAAGCTGGTGATGGAGCTGGTGAAGCAGGTGGGCAATATCATCGGCGACGTACTCACCTCGCTCGGCGTGTCGTCCGCGTTCGTGGACAAGATCAAGGACGTGCTGGGCGTCATTGCGGTGGCCGCGATGATCATCGCCGCCGTGGTCCTGACCAAGCGCCTGGCCGGCACCGTTGCCGTGCAGCAGCTGGCCAAGGCCGTGACCCGCGCTGTTTCGGAGGCGATCAGCAAGGCCCTGCCACAGATGATCAAGGCCGCCGCGCGCTCGGTCAGCCACACCGTGGATGACGTGGCCAAATCCCTCAGCAAGACGATGGCCAAGGTTACAGGCAGCAATGCCGACACCCTGGCGGTGCGCTCCGGCCAGGCCATCAAGGCCTCCCATACCCTGCAGTTCGCCAACCAGGCCAGCCAGGGCGTGGGCTCGATCATCATCGCCGAGATGTACGTCGACGCCGCCAAGCTGCTGAAGGATCTCGAGATCGGCCTGGCGGACAGCAAGATCTTCCGCGATCTCATCCAGAAGATCCTGGAGTACTTCATGCAGACCAACAACCTGGTCGCGGATCTGTTCCAGCAGATGACCAACGTACAGGAATCGCAGCACGACACCGCGCGGTTCGTCACCGCCCGCATCGGCAGCGCCAACGCCTGAGCGCGTTGACCATCCATCACTACATCCAAGGAATTCCATGCCTCTTGACATTGCCAAAACATCGGGTCACGCCACCACCTTCATGCCGCTCAACACCGCGCTCAAGCAGCCGACAAATGGGGCGGTCTCACCAGAGGAGATGAGTCTGACCACGCTGGCTGCGCTGGTCGAGGCTGTCACCTCCGCGACAACCGACGAGCAGCGCACCCGCGGAAAGGGCGGCGGCGCCTCGACGGTGCAGCTGCGAGAGCCGGCGATGGACGACCAGGCCGCCAAGCTGGTGCTGGCGGGGGTCATCATTACACTCCCCAATCTGTTGGCCGCACTGGCTACTGCCAGCGATCCGATCCAGTACGAGGCCGGTGCCGGGACCCGTGTCACCGAGGGTGTCGCCGTCCAGTCGCAGCCGCGTGCTGACGTCAATGGGCCGGCGGCAGTGATGTCACAGGTTACGGCGACCGGGATGGATACCGATGTCGCAGACCGCTCGGCGCAAGCAGGCGCCTTCATCAAGAGCAGCCCATTCAGTAATCTTCTGGCCCTGTTGCGGCAGTTGCTGCTCAGGTTCGAAAAACTGGACCGCGACAACAGCGCGCAGATGGTGGAGATACAGCGACAGATCACCATCATTGCCGGGGAAAAGGGAGTCGAAAAGGCTAAAGAAAGCCTGGTAGGCGCCGTCTGCGCGGCGGGGATGACCGCTGCAATCGGCGCCGCGGCGCTGAAGCAGACGTTCAAGTCCACGTCGATGCAGGTCCGCTCCGCTGATAAGAACGTAATGGACGGCAACAAGCTCGACGCCACCGTAAAGTCGTCAAGCGGCGTCGCCAAGGGCAACACGACGCCAACCGCCGACATGCGCCCCTCCCGCGGTGTGGACGGCACGCCAGCGAAGGCTGGTCCTGGCGGCGATCGACCGAGTGCTGCCGTGCAGGCGGACGCCGATGCGCCGCCGGGAATGAAGCACATCGGTCGCGAGCAACCTGCGGCGGGTGGCGTAGACGAGCTCCATGCGGATCACCCGGAGGTGGGCGCGAGGTCCCAGATCCCCGCTGGCAACGCCATGTTGCTCAACATGATGGGACCCGGTATCGGCAACGCGGTGGGCTCCGGCGTACAGATTGAAGCCGAGATGACCGAGGCCGAGCGCCAGCTGTTGCTGCAGGTGGCCGATGTCTTCCGGCGCATTGCGGATGAACAGCAGGACCAGTCGGCCCGCTCGCGCGAGATGCGCGACGCTGCAGCGCAGCTCTACGAGAGCCTGCTCAACCTCATGTCGTCCACTTCCGCCCACATCATTTCAAAGTCCTGAGAACTTTATGGAAATCATCAAGAGCACCGCCGCACGGGCGGCCATGTATCCCCTGCAGAGCCTCCAGAACGACATCAAGCAGAGCACCATCGAAGCGCCTGCGCTGGACCCGGAAACCCGCTCGCGCCTTCTCCAGCTGGGACAAACTGCGCGTAACGCGAGGACCGCCATGGCCCAACAGCAAGCGCTGACAAGCGCGCTGGAAGCCGACGGCCTGGGGACGCTGGGGCCGGCGACAACGGAGGTGCTTGCTGACTCAGTTGCCATGGAGGACCTGAAGCGGAGGAAGCAGAAGGAGTCCGAGCTCGCCAGTGCGCTGCAGCAAACCCTGCAGACGTCAACGCGTCAGCAGACCGATCTGTTGCGCATCTTCTCCTTCCTCATGCCGCAGATCGTGGTGGAGGATGAAGACAATGTGGGCCTGCCGGGCCTCGAGGCGCCGATGCAGAATCCGGCCGATATGGATATGAGCGGCCTGATCTGGAACTCGCATGCTGACTTCTTTGCACAGATCAGTGCACTGCTGGAGGTGCTGAAGACCGAGTGGCTGAGCAAGTACCAGGACGCGCTGTCGACCTTTCTGGAGTTCTACAAGGAATTCTCCGACATCATGGAGGACTTGAGGCCTATCGCTTCGGGTGATAAGGGCGACATCGAAATTGACTTCCGCGCAGTCCATGCGCGACTTAAGACGCTCATGGAGACGTACGGCATGGACACCAACGCGTTGGCGTCGTTCTCTTCACACGCGGCTGCACAATCCTTCAAAGACTCACTGGGCCTGCCCGGACTTGAGGTCAGCGGTCCCGCCGACGATGGGCGCTACCACATCAAGATGGATCTGTCGGCAGTCAAGGACATCAAAGAGAGCATGGAGTACTCGCTGATTCCGGGACTGCCTGCTGTGGTGATCATGGATAGCGCTCAGTACAACGCGTGGGTCTCTGCCAAAGACAGCAACATGGAGCAGATCAAACACGTCAGCAAGGTGCTGGGTGAGAAGCTCAATGAAATGACCCAGAAGTTTGACAACATCGTGAAGATCCTGAGTTCGTCGATCGAAAAGATGTCCGAAGCAAACAACGCTTACGTCCACAACACCTGATAGTAGTCGGTCTTGCCGCGGGTGTTTTTCCGTCGTGATCCGCTCACTCCTGCCGGCGCTGGTATCCAGCGCCGGCAATCTGGTTGGCGGCGGCTGAACGCGGCCGTGAAGTTCGCCAATGTTGTAAAGACCTTCGGCTCGCGCATCGGCAACATGTCCGAAGCACATGAGTTGCGTGCGCAATGCCTGATTGCGCACTCCCAGGAGAACAAGCATGCCAGTACAAGTTGCGCAGTCGACGCCGATTGCTCCCCCCCGGTCGGACCGCTTCGACCTTTCGCGCGCTGTAAAGAAGATTCCTCTTGACCGGGTCGCCAATGCTGACCTGCCTGCCCCCTGCCAGATGTCCAGAGTGACGGGCGTCCACCGTCAAAATGCCCACAGCGGTGCCGTCAGTGTCTGCTACGACATCATGGATCGTGCACGCGCTGGGCTTTCCGGACGCGACTTGGACGCTATGAACAGGTCCCTCCAGCTGCTCGGCCGCAAAGCCACTGAACACTTCGGAAATCTTCTGCAGATGCATCTGACTGCAGCCGGAGCCTTGCACGCCGGTGTGTCGATGCGCCTTGACGAAACGCCGGATGATGCGGCATTGATCCGATGCAGGCGGAAGCTGGAAGACTCGATTATCGCGATGGGTATCAAAGCCGGTCGCTGCAAGACCGTCCCGGATGGCGGTTACCACGGCGATAAGCGCAGCGCGAAACTGACCGACGCAATGGCCGTGGCAAAGCAGCGCATGTTGGAATGTGCCAAGACCCTACCGATGGCCGGGTTGCTGGAAGATGTTGCCGCCGCGATCCTGCCGGGCCCGTTGATGGACAGCATCAGGGAACGCCAGGAGAACCCGCACCTCTTCGCCAAGGGCGAAGGCGGGGCCGACGTGATGCAGGTTCTGCAGAAAAAAATGTGCGACGACCTTGAGAAGATACTGCAGGCGCACATTGACGCCGGTAGTGTCGAGAATCTCATGGTTGCGATTCTGGACCTGCTGAAGCTACCCGAATATATAGTTGAGGGAGATCCGGGTCGCGCCGGTACTCCCGAGCCGCCGCGCGACCGCTCTGAGCTGCCGCGCGACCTGCAGAGGTTGATCCACGACAGAAACGGCCACGGCGGCTGCACGAACATCAACCATTCGCCGACCAACATCGACTTCAGCGAGTTCGGCAAGGCACTTGAGCGTGCGCAGCTTCCGCTCCATGAGCTTTTCAACCTGTTCGACCGATCGCGGGCGGATGCGTACGAGTTAGGTCGGCTGACCGAGATCGTCCGCCATCAGGACCAGCGCATTGATAAGCAGGATCAGTACATCGACAAGCTGGAACGGATGCTCAACGAGTCACAGCAGCGCTACGAGACCTTCGCCAATGGAGCGGGTGGGGCGCGGGTGCCTCGAGGTACCCAGGCGCGGCCCGATGTCCTCGATCAAGGGACGTCTACATCCGATCTTCTCCCCAAGAACGAGCCGGCACCTCCGGTGCCGCCGCGTGGCGTGAACGCCGGCAACGGCAATGGTGTGGTGCGCGCGGATCAGGAAACCGAGACCAAGCAGCGCAACCAGTTGGACAAGCGCAACCAGTTCGATCAGCGCAACGAGAATGCCCTGAACTCGCAGAACGGCGAGGGCACCCAGCATCTCCGCAGGAATGTGGACAGCCAGGGTAACCAGAAGGACACCCGCACGCTGGGTAACCAGAGTAATCAGAACGAACAGGTCGATCGCCAGATCCGCAACGCATCGGGCAACCAGTTGTCGCCAGACGGCCGGTTGGACGATATTGCCCATCCCGACGCTCAGCAGCAGCGTGGCCACCAGCTTCAGGGCCGGGATGAGACCGATCATACCAACAGCCGACTGCAGCGGCAGCAGCGTCTGGGCGATACCCAGCAGCGTCTGGAGGTGCAGCGGGACGAGCAGAATCGCCGGCTGCAGGATCGCAATGATGGCAGCCGCTTGGGCAACGCTCATGCGCCGTTCGCAGCCGCCGGCCCGTACCAGGAATACAGGCACTACCTGAGCTTGCTGGGTGTGGACGTGGGGCCGCTGGAGCCTGATCAATCCGCACCGACGGGCGAGCGTTCGTACAAGCCGGACCGTCAGTGGAAAGCGGGTAGTGGCTCCAACCCTGTCGCTCAGGTCGAGCCCAGCGACGTGAAGAAGTACGTCGAAGAGCGCAGCAAAAATGCCGGTGCGCCCTTCGTTCCGTTCATGAAAGGAAAGGTCAGGCCAGTCCCTGTGCAGGAGAAGACCGAGTTGCAGAAGGCGTTTGATGCCTTCTTCAAGAAGAGCCGTCTGATCTCGCCTGATCCGCGAAATGCGGCCGACTCCTCGGCGCAGCATAGCCCGGAGGGGGGCGCCACTCCGAGTGCTCGCTCGCCGGGCGTAGACGCGTTCAAGCCACCTGCCCTGCGTACGTTCACGTCGCGACGGCAAGCAGGGCTGCTTTCACCCGCCCTCGTGCGCAGCGGTGTCGCGGAAGGTCGTCGGGACGCTGACGTGCGGTCGCCGCAAGCTCCGGCAGGAACCGGTCGGGCACTCCACGCTCCACTGATCCCGAATGGCCCGCTGGCCGAACCGTCGCGCCCGGCACGGGCGTTCGGTATCCCTGCGCCGGCCCGGTCGGTCACCCTGCCGTCCGACAACTTCCGCAACAGTTTGCTTCGCGGCCGTTCGGATTCGGTGTTCAGCAACGCCAGCAGCACACTCAACCCGCTGACGCTTGAGGCGATCAGGGGCTCGAAGATGCCCGGAGCCATCCTCTCGCGCCAGGAATCTTTCGACGACGCGTTGGAAGCAGAGCGGGATGATGAATCCATCATCGTCGCGGCCGACACAAAGTGGCACGTTTCCGATGGCGTTGATTCCGGCAATGGGTCGCCGACCGGCTTCGGCTCGCTTGACAGCGCATACTGGGATCCGCAGACCCTTGATCGGGTTGCTGATCGCATTTCAATAGACGACAAGTCCAGGTTCATCGAGAGCCGGGAGGCAGTCAGGCGTGACCTCGACCAGATGAACCTGCAGAAGCTGCAGAAGATCGCATCATGAGCGCCGGGTTGAGCCTGCAGGACCTCCGCAAACTGACGGCCGCCCATCTGGGGCGGCCGTTGGAAGAGATCGGCTCGCAGCAGCGACTGGTGGAGGACCTGGACATTGATTCGCTGGAGATGCATGCGCTGCTGATCCAGATCGAGGAGGCCGGGGCCCCATTGCCGGATGCCGAAGCCATGCGTGAGGTTGTCACGCTGGCCGACCTGTATCAGGCGATCGCTGGCCCGGATGCACTGGCGTGATGCGCTGGACGGTCGGGGTGGTGGTGGCATTGGCCGCCACCGCCCCGCCAGCCAGTGGTAGCCAGGTATTCGCCACCCTGGATCGCAATGGTCAACTGCAGGTGTCGAAAGCCCCATTCGTGGGCGCAAAGGCGTTTGACCCGCACCGACTCTACATGCCTACAGCGCGCAAACCCATGGCAACTGGCCCCGGGCCATCGCCCGCGGCACCGACCGCCATGCCCAAGGCAGCAGCACACTGGAACCCGTTGATTCAACAGGTCGCCGTCGAATACGGCGTGGACGCCCGCCTGGTGCACGCTATCGTCCGGGTCGAATCCGCCTACAACCACCAGGCACGCTCGCACGCCGGCGCGCTTGGTCTGATGCAGGTGATTCCCGCTACCGGCAAACGCTTTGGTGCCGAGAACCTGCTTGACCCGCTACAGAATCTGCGTGCTGGCACTGCCTATCTTGTATGGCTGGAGCGTCGTTTTGGGGGCGACTTGGAGCTGGTACTGGCGGCTTACAACGCCGGTGAGGGCGCAGTACTTCGGCACGGAACAAGAATCCCCCCCTATCTGGAGACTCGCCGCTACGTCGAGAAAGTGACTGGGTTGTACTACGGGAGGTCACGTCGATGATCTGTGGTAGCTCAGCCTGCGAAGAGAAATTCATGTCGGCCACAGTCAAGGAATTCATGCATGCCACGTACATCGGGATTGCCAATCGTTGCGCCGTCGCGGCCGGTCGCGCCATCGCGGTTCAGTATTGAGAAGACACTCCGCAGTATTCGATTGGAGAGAATTGAGAACCGCCCGCCGCCGACGTTCGACTACTGTCACTACGTGACTCTTACTGGGACCTTTGTACGACAGGCCATAGGGCAAAGCGCCAGTGTTTGCTATGACGTTTTTGCCAAGTCAAGGTCGAGCGCGTCACGTCGAGAGGCGGCAGCCTTGAATCAGACAATGAACTGGATGGGGCCGGCCAGTACTGATCGATTGGGAAGTTATCTTTTCCTTCACCTCATGACATTGGGGGCGATCCGTGCGGGCCTTGCTGAGCAGCTTGATGCGTCGCCCGCAGACAGAGATCTTATTGAGTTCCAGAGAAAAGTCGAGGCCGCAATTCTGAAGGTTGGCGTCCGTATTGGTCGATGTCGCTCTGCGCCAGACGGCTGGTATCACGGAGATTCAAAGTCTGAAAAGTTGACAGATGCGATGAGTGCTTCGCGCAAATGCATCGTAGAGTGTGCCATGAGGCTAGGCGGCCAGAGGCTGTTTGACGCGATCGCCAGCGCGATGTTACCTCGCCCTTTCTTGAGTTGTATCGCAGAGCGAAGTCCCGCATTGGCAGCGTCCATTGATCGAGCCGAAGAGGGGGCGATCAAGGTGGCTGAACTCCTGGATGGGGCGGAAATGCGGGACTTGGAGCGGGTTTTGAATCTGCAACTTGACGCGGGTAATGCACAGAGCTTGATCATAGGAATTCGCGACCTGCTCTCCATTCCGGAAGCTGTCAAATGGGGCTGTTACCCCACTCAGGTCGATCAAGTAACCCCGACCTCGGTGACGAATTAGTCACCGCGGTGGTGCGCTGCCCCGCTCCCGAGTGGGGCGGCACTACAAGAAAGTGCAGTGCTAGGACATTGAAATTATCTTCATGTAAGGGGTCCGGGGGAGCTGTCAGTCTGCGCGTCGTCGCCGCAATGCCCTGTGCACCGGCACTTCCGATCCCGCATTCCCCGGACTCCAATGCTCCCCGCGCACAAGTTGAAACTGCTTTCCGGCCAGCTCGATGGCGTGGAATTCACCCTCTCTCCCGGTGATACCGTCTTCCACGTCGGCCCGGCCCGCACCCTGCAGCAGGGCCAGCTGGGCGCCACCCTCGCCAATGCGGACAACGTGTTCTACATCCCCGGCGATCTGGCGCCGGCCTCGTTCCGCTTCCACCTGGGCGACGACAGCATCACGCTGGAAGTGCGCGCTGAAGGGGCCGACGTCTGGAGCCCGCAGGACCTGCCACTGAATTCGGTGGTGCACGTGGCAGGCCTTGCGCTCGCCGTGCGTGCCGACACCGATACCTGGTCGGCGGCCGTGTTGGACCACCGCCTGCCGGTGCTGGTCGACGAAGGCACGCCCTACACCCCGGTAATGCGCCCCACGCGCGGTGCCGGCGCCCGCCGCTGGATTGCCGTCGCCGCACTGGTGATGGTGGTGGGCGCCGGCGGCTGGTGGCTCTACGACCGCCAGCGGCCTGCCACGCAGGTCCGCACGCTGGAAGCGGTACTGGCGAAATCCCCCTACAACTACACCGTGGTGCATGACGCCGACGGGCGCCTGTATGCCTTCGGCGACAGTGCCGAGGCCGTGGCCTGGGGCCAGCGTGCCAGCCAGCGGGCAGGGCGGCTGCAGGACCAGTACCGCGAGCGCCACGTGGAGGCCGCGCGCATCGGTGCCGTGCTCGACAGTGCCAGCGTGCCTTACGCGGTAATCCGCCTGCGCACCCCGCAGCGCCCGGAAGTGGTGATCACCGCACTGGGCTTGAACGATGCCGAGCGTCAGCGCCAGGTGCAGGCCCTGCTCGTACCGCAGATGCCGTACGCGGCCAGCATCGATGTGCGCCTGGTAGGCGATGGCCAGCTGGTGGCCATCGCGCGTGACGAGCTGCGCGCGCGTGGCATTACCACCCGCACCGGCAACCATGCCGGCCGGGCCAGCATTTCCAACGATGTGTTCCTCGATGACGCGTCGCTGCACGCCATGGCGCAGTACCGCGACGATTTCGTGCAGCAGTGGGGCGAGCGCCGCGTGCGCATCAGCATCCGTTTGTGGGACGACCTGCTCAAGGGGCGTTCCTACCAGTATTCCCAGGACCAGCTGCTCTCGGTGGGCGAAGGTCGCTGGGATTTTTCTACGGCAGGTAGCCGTTGACCTTTCTTCCGGAGTAACTGTAATGACTACAACACCCGTTGGTACCACGCCCGTTCCGGGCGACGATTTCGATGGCGATGTCCAGGGCCCGCAGTGGGGCTGGTTGGGCGATCACAGCGACCGATTTGACGCGGGGGTAACGACCCTGAAGAAGGCGCTGGACGACGCGTTCAAGAAGATTGCCGGCGACGGCATTCCTGGCGGCGACGAGGGTGACCCGACCAATCCGGCGCATCTTGCCGACTATCAGACCGCCCTGTCGGCCTACACCACCTACCGCACGCTGCAGTCGAACTCGGCCAAGAGCCTGTCGGACATGCAGAAGCAGAACGCCCGCAACCTGGGTTGATGACCTCCTGTGCCGGCAGCGGTGCTGCCGGTACCAGGACCCTATGCGGATGTTCCGCAGGAGATGCACCCTTGCAAGTGACACAGATCGCTACCGAGATCGACGTGGTGGGCGGCGCTGAAGGCGCCGCCGTACCGCTCTCGGATCGCATGAGCCAGGCGTTGGCCAACGGCTACGTCAGCGCCGGCAATGATCTGGCCTCGATCCAGGCCGCCAGCAACAATCCCGCCACCGCATCGAGCCCGGCTGCGCTGCACGAGCTGCAGCTCAACCTGGCCGATTACACCAAGCGCATGATCGTCGCCGCCGGACTGGCCAACCACGCCAACAAGACGGTGGAGACGCTGCTCAAGTCATGAACATGCCGCCTTTTGCGGTGGCCGTGCGCCGCCTGAGCCGGTGGCGCGTGGTGCTGCCGCTGCTTGCGCTGGTGGTGCTGGTTGGCTGCGCGCGCAAGCCATTGCTGGAAAACCTGGACGAGCGCCAGGCCAATGAAGTGATTGCCGTACTGCTCCGCCATAACATCGACGCCGAAAAGCTCAACCTGGGCAAGGGCGGCTACCAGGTTCAGGTGGGTCCGCGCGATCTGCCCGAAGCCATTGAGCTGATGCAACGCAACGACCTGCCATCGGCGCCGCGCAGTCAGGTGTCGGCGGCGTTCCCGGCCGATTCTCTTGTCAGTACGCCGCTCGGTGAGCGTGCGCGGCTGATTTCGGCAGTGGAACAGCGTCTGGAAGAGTCACTGCAGTTGATCGATGGCGTGCAGTCCAGTCGCGTGCACCTGAACTACGATGCCAACCTGGGCACCGAAGGTCGACGTGCCGAACGCCGGCGTATGCACGTGGCGGCCGTAGTGGCGCATGAGCCAGGTGTCGATGCGGAAGTGCTGTTGCAGACCGTGAAGCGCTTCCTGCGCAACACCTTTGATGGCGTGGAGTACGACAACGTCTCGGTGATCCTTACCGAGGTCGAGGGGCCGCGGACGCTTGCCGTGACGGCCGGCAACGAACGCAGCCTGCCGCTGGCCTGGGTGCTGCTCTGCGGTGGCCTGGCCCTGATGTTGCTGCTGGGCGGGTGGGTGCTGGTGCGTCTGGTGCCGGCGGTCGGCAACCGCCTGCGCACGGCATGGCAGCGGGTCAGCGCGCGTGGCACCGGCACTGGCACTGGCGCAACCGGCTGGAGGCGCTGGCGTGGCGCATGATGCCATGCACATCGCTTATGCCCCGGCTGCCTACTACCGGCCGTGGCGGGCGGTGTACGCCGACGCCTCCCTGGATCAGCAGCGCTGGCTCAACACCACGTTGATCCGCCAGCGTCGCCTGCCCATGCCGGCAACGCTGGCGGCTCCCGCGGACGTGCTGACGCGGCGGTTGATGGGCCTGTGGCCCAGGCTGCCGGAGGTGGCCACGCTCATGGCGGCCGCGCGGCTGCGTGACTGGCTGGCGTCGCAGCGTGGCTGTTCGGCATTGCCGGCCACGGTGCAGGCGTTCATGCGGGCCGATCATGCGAGGCAACCGGGGGGCTGCGTGCAGGCGCCCGTACCAGCAGATCTCTCCAGGGTGCTGCTGGTCTGGGGCGGCGTCGAGCTGCAGCCGTTGGCACCGCTGCTGCCCGCCTGGCTCTCCGCGCGGCTCTCCCTTCCTTTTGCGCCGATGGCGGGCGACACCCTACGCCCGCTGCCGCGTGAACGTATCGATCTGGACCTTTTCTGGACGGCGGTGACCTATGTTGAAAAGCTTTCCTGAGCACGTGCTGGCGCATGCGCAGGGCGGGGTGATCGCGCCCAGCGCGCTGGGCCAGGCGGCACGGGCCGACCAGCTCGAATCCGCCGCGCGGCGCCGCGCCTCGGCTGTGTTGGGGGCGTTGCCCGAGCAGGTGGACGCCGCCATCGCACAGGCGCGCGTTGATGGATTCGGCCAGGGTTACGCCGACGCCATTGCCGAGGCGGTGCCATTGCTGGCGGCCGCGTTGGGCGATGTACAAGCCACGCGTCAAGCGGTACTCGGCCAGGTGCGTGAAGTGATCTCCGCAAGTCTTGCCGCTGAAGGCGTGGACGCGGCCTTGGTGGTACGTCGCTGCGAGCAGCTGCTGGTTACGGCCGAGGCGGGTCTGGTGCTGTACGTGCCTGGGCAGATGCCTGCACTGGGCGAAACCGTGCTGGCGCAGCTGGCGACGAAGGCCGACGCTCCGCGTGTGCAGGTAGTAGCGTCCCGGTCGGCGTTGCCGATGCTCAAAGCCGGTCCGTTGTTGTTTGAACTGGACCCGGTGGGCGCGATGGCCGCCGCCGTGGAAGCCAGCGTGGATGCCAATGCACTGGAAGCGGCCGCGCGCCAGCGTGCCGGTGCCTACGTGAGCGGGATCGACGCCCGCCTCAAGCGATTGCCCTTACCCCTGACCCCGATTGGAGTAGATTGATGATGCTTGAAAAACTGGGGGCGATGGCGCCCCCCAACACCGCTACGGTGGAGGGCCAGAAGCAGACGCTGATGCAGCGCATGCAGGCCGCGGTGGACGATCCGTCCATCAACCCACCCGAGCCTGGCATCAACCCGCCGGAGCCCGGTCACGACATCAAGCCGATCGCGCCGGACATGGCAGAGGTGACCCGGGAAATGGCCGCGAAGTTCTTCCGCGACGAGTTCATGCGGCTGATGATCTTCGGCGATGAGGACATGCTCGGCGCCAAGCCCGACGACGTGTGATCTGCACTGCGGGCCGCAAGTGCGGCCCGC
This sequence comes from Stenotrophomonas sp. SrG, assembly GCF_050031795.1. Classification (NCBI taxonomy): domain Bacteria; kingdom Pseudomonadati; phylum Pseudomonadota; class Gammaproteobacteria; order Lysobacterales; family Lysobacteraceae; genus Stenotrophomonas; species Stenotrophomonas sp. SrG. The sequence goes on along the minus strand of NZ_JBNBBE010000006.1, from coordinate 43,153 downwards.
ACTCCGTTTCAACGCGACGGCGGTGCCTCGCTGGTGGCCGGCGCGGCCAGCCAGCGCTCTATCTTCGCCTCCAGGATATCCAGCGGCATCGAGCCATCGCGCAGCACCTCGGCATGGAACCGGCGCGGATTGAACGCCGCACCCTGCGATGCCTTGGCCTTGTCGCGCAGCTCCATCATCTTCAGCTCGCCCAGACCATTGGCCAGAGTCTGGCCGGGCAGGGCCATGAAGCGCTCCACCTCGGCGGTGGCATCTTCCACCGGCATGTCGGCGGTCTTGACCAGATAATCAACCGCCTGCTTCTTGCTCCAGCCCTGCGCGTGCACGCCGGTATCGGCCACCATGCGCGCACTGCGGGTCAACGCACCCTGCAGGTAGGCGATCTTTGCGTAGGGATCCTGATAGACCCCCAGTTCGTCACCCAGCGATTCGGCATACAGGCCCCAGCCTTCCACGAAGGCCACGTCGCCGCCGAGGCGGCGGAAGCGCGGCAGCTTGTCCAGTTCCTGCTGCAGGCCCAGCTGTACGTGGTGGCCGGGAATCCCTTCGTGCAGGTACTGCGCCGGCGCCGACCAGGTGCGGCGGCTGGGCAGGGCATTGGTGTTCACGTACAGCACGGCCGGGCGCATGCCGTCGGGCAGCGACGGCTGGTAACTCACGGCGGCAGCGCTGGCGGCGCGGTCGGCTTCCACCGGGCGGATTTCAAACGGTGCCTTGGGCAGCGTATCCAGCAGCGAAGGCAGGCGCGCGCCCACCTGCTGCTGCAGTTGCTTGTAGCGCATCAACAGCGCATCGGGCGTGGCGTACTGGAAGTTCTTGTCAGTACGCATGCTGCGCAGCAGCTTCTGCTGCGAGCCGCGGATGCGGTTTTCCTTCATCACTGCCGTGATCTGTTCCTGCAGGCTGGCCACGCGCTGTTCGCCCAGCGCGTGGATCTGCTGCGGGGTAAGCGTGCTGGCGGTGCTCTGGACGATGTTCTGGGTGTACCACGCCACGCCATTGGGCAGTGCGGACAGCCCATCGGTTTTCCGGGTGGCCGGCAGGTATTCGGTGGCGATGAAGCCGCGCAGCGCGCGGTAGGCCGGCATCAGCCGGTACTCGATCATGCGCTTGTAGTCGGCGGTGATGCGCGCCTTGTCTGCTTCAGGGAAATCGTCGGGCATGTTGCGCACCGGCGCCCAGAAGATGCTTTCCTCCGCCGTGGGCTTGATCACCGCATCCAGCTGCGGCAGCACCTTCTCCATCAGGTCGCGCGGCTGCACCACGCCGGCACGCATGCCCTCGCGCATGTTGGCGATGGCCTGGTCGAACAGTGGCGGAATGCCCAGCGAACGCTTGGACCAGGTGTCGTAGTCCTGCACGGTGTTGAACGGCTGCGCGCCCGAGCCGGAACCCAGGATCGCCATGATGCTGCCCAGGTTGTAGTACTGGCTCACCGGCAGCATCCAGCCCGGGTACTTCTCGGCGGCCAGCGACATGCGCGCATCGCGCACGAAGATCTGGTAGCTCAGCAGGTCCTGGCCGGTGAGGCCGTCCGGGCCGATCTTCTCGACCTTGCCCAGCCATTGTTCGGTGAAGTCATGCGACTGCTGGCGGTAGGCGGCCGAGAGGATGTTCGGCAGTTGGTCGTTGTGGCGGGCATCGCCCTGGAACGTGGCCTGCAGCGGGTTGAGTCGCATCGAGGCGTCCCAGTACTCGTCGTAGATGCGCTCGAGCTGGGCGGCCTTGGTCTGCTGGCGCACCAGCGGCTGCCGCGCGGGGGCTGCGGCGGGGCGGGCGCGGGGTTTGGCCTTGGGCTTGGCCTGGCGCGTCTGTGCGGCGGCGGGCCGGTTGGCCTTCTTCTTGGCGGCTTCGGCCGGGGCAGCGGCAGTGAAGACCAGCAGTGAGGCAATCACGAGCGCCAGGGCACGGGCGGGGTGGGGCATCGAATGCTTCCGTAAATCCTATACAGACCGGGGAGCTTGCCTGATTCAGCCGGACACAACCACCTCAGCGCCCCGCTCAGGATGCCGGCGTACAGCGTAGAGACACGCCACGCGCGTCCCACGCAGCGCGGGCCGAAGCCCGAAAACCCCTATTCAGCGCTCGCCAGCCCGCGTAAACGGCACGGTTTCAGGCGCCACAGCCCCACCGGAGATGATGAAGCTCATCGCCTGGTCCACTGTCCAGTCGGTCGGGGTCAGCAGCTCCACCGGCACGATTTCCAGATACCCGGAGGTCGGGTTGGGGGTGGTCGGCACATACACGGCCGCCAGCTCGCGGCCGGTGCCCTGTTCACGGATCACCCGGGTGACCAGGCCCACCGCCTTCATGTCCCGGTGCGGGAAGTCGATCAGCACCACGCGCTGGGTCGTACCCGGCTCGGTCTGCAGCATGTCCAGAAGTTTCTTGGCGCTTTCATAGATGATGCTGGCCAGCGGAATGCGCTTGATCACCGCACCGAACCAGCGCAGCAGGCGCTGGCCGATCACGCGCCGGCTGAGCACGCCCACGCTCAGGATGACCAGCAGCGTGGCCAGCAGCCCGAACACGTTCTGCATCCACTCGACCTTGACCCAGCCCAGGTAATGCGGGAACGAGGCGGCGATCTGCGCCGACAGCGGCACCACCACCGGGCTGCTGATGCCCGAGAGCAGCACGAACACGAACTTGATGACCACCCAGGTCAACCAGATCGGCAGCAGGGTAAGCAGGCCGGTCAGGAACAGGCGCTGCAGGGAGGGGCGCGGTACGAGGTGGGGGGCTTCAGGCGACATCGGCGCATTGTAGCGGGGCGCGGGCCCGGTTTACGCGGCCAGCCACCGCAGAATGCGTCCTGTCGGGGAATGCTGTGTTGACTGCGGTGAAATGGACTGGATCACGATTGCCGCTCGACCGGCCGCACGTCAAACGCGCGCCTGTGGCTTCAACCGGATGTACACCTGCTTGCGCACCCGCGCCACGACTTCACCCTGCGCATCGACGATGTCATTGCTGAACCAGTGCAGATACTTCTCACCACCGGCGGTAGCTGCCCGCAACTGATCCAGCAGCGCCTCATCCAGCCGGAACTCGGCGGTTACCGTCCCACGGCCAGGCTTGAGGAACTCGATCTCACCCGCCCGATCCCACACGTAGTAATCGCGACCCAGGTTCTGCATGACGGTCAGCATCCAGAACGGATCGGTCATGGCGAACAGGCTGCCGCCAAAGTGCGTGCCCACATAGTTCTTGTTCCACGGCCGCATCCGCAGCTCCACCCGGACATACCGGTAGTCGGGCGTGACCTCGGTGACGTGGATGCCGGCAAACAGGAACGGCGGCCACAGGTTGAGTCCATGGCGGAACAGGCTGGCTTTCATATCGCGGGCAAGGGGCAGGGGAGGTATCGAAAGCTTACCATCCGCAACCGTATGGTGTGCAATCCGCAGCGCGGTAGAGCCAAGCAGGGCGCGGTTCTATGCGTTTTCGCCCATGCCCGATTCGCCGGTGGCGTAGCCGTCGCGACCTGCGGCCTTGGCGCGGTAAAGCGCTGCGTCGGCGCCTTCGAAGTAGTGGCGCGGCTCGCTGCTGGCATCGGGGGTGTGGGTGTACAGGCCCACGCTGAGGGTGATCTGCGCGTGCGGCTGCGTGGCGGGCGACAGGTGCATGCCGCGTACCGCAGCGATCAGGTCTTCGACCACCTGCACGGCGCCTTCCAACGTCGTATCGGGCAACACCAGCGCGAACTCGTCACCGCCAAAGCGCGCGGCCATGTCGCGCGGGCGCCGCGCATGCGCGCGGATCTCGTTGGCGATCCGGCGCAGCACCGCATCGCCGGCATGATGCCCATGCAGGTCGTTGTGCTGCTTGAAGTGGTCCACATCGATCAGCACCAGGGTCAGCGGGCGACCACTGCGGCGGCCGGCATCATGCTCCTGCTGCAGGGTCTGTTCGAAACGCACGCGGTTGCCGAGCCCGGTCAAGCCATCGCTGTTGGCCTGCCGGCGCCACGCGGCGATCCGCCACAGCACCCACGCGCAGATCACCGCCAGCATGCAGGTCAGCGCTGCAGCGGGCGCGAACCACAGGTGGCCGGCACGCAGCAGCGCGAAGCTGGACAGCAGCGCCAGCGGCAGGGCCAGCAGGGCGCTGGCCACCGCGCGCGGCAGGGTCAGGCCCAGCGCACACAACGCCACCAGCAGCCCGCTGAAGGCTGCCTGCCATGAGGGCGCCAATACGCTGATCACATTCCCGGAAAGCAGCATCGACGCCACGTTGGCCTGGTATTCGGTGCCGCTCATCCAGCGCTCGCGGGTGGTCGGGGTAAGCAGGCGCGGGGTGATGCCGCTGGCGGTCATGCCCACCAGCACCAGACGGTCGTGCAGTATTTCCGGCGCGACATCGCCGTTCAGCACATCCGCGTACGACACCTGCGGGAAGCGATCGGGCGGGCCGGCGAAGCGCACGCGCACGTAGTGGTTGCGGTGCCATTGGTAGGGCGCGTCATGGGGTGGGCGGGTATCGATCAGCCCGGGCAGCGGTCCGCGCGTGTTGGCCAACGCCAGGCCCAGCGCAGGCCAGTGCGGTGAGCCGATGCCTGCGGTGAGGTACAGCCCGCGGGTAACGCCATCGGCCTCAACCTCCACATCGCTGTGGCCCAGCATCGAGGCGTTGGCGGCGATCAACGGAATCGGCAGCAGTTCCTCGGCCATGCGCGGCCCGCTCGACGGCGCGGCCAGCACCGGCAGCACCACATGCCCATTGCGGCGGATCGCCGCCGCCAGTTCGGCATCCTGCGCGCTGTCCTGGCGGTCCGGTTCGGACAGCAGCAGGTCCAGCACCACGCGCTGGCTGTCGGCTGCGGTCAGGCGGTCCAGCAGCCGCGCATGGGTCGAACGCGGCCACGGCCACTGGCCGAGCTGCTGCAGGCTGCTGTCGTCGATGGCCACCACCAGCAGGCGCGGATCGGGCGTGTAGTCCCAGGACCCGACGTAGGTGTCGTAGATCGCTTCATCCTGCTTCCAGAACCACTGCCCGTGGCTGGCCACCGCCGCCAGCACGCCCACCAGCACCGCGAGCACGATGCGCCGGGGCCAGGAGAGCGTGAGCGGCCTCACAGCAGCAGGAGCAGCAACAGGGCGCCGCCGGCGGCCCCCTGGCAGGCGCGGCAGGGCAGTTCCACCTGCTGCGCCGACGAGAACGGGCCGGCATGGCCATCGTCATCGATGACCTGCACGCGCACGTGGAGGGTGCCGCGCCACGGTCGCTTCAGGGTGACCTCCGGTTGATCCACCTGCTGGTCCAGCAGCGGCTGGGCGAAGTCGCCACGCCGGTCGAGCTGCACGCGGTAGCGCTGGCCGGGTGCGCCTGCCTGCCAGCGCAGGGTGAGCTGGCCCTTGGCTGCCTGCGGCGGCTGCAGGGCAGGGTCCACCGGCGCGTCGCTGATGCCCAGCGCCACCGGCTGGCCGAAGCGGCCGCGGTGTCCGTTGCCGTCGCGCGAGGCCGCGCGCCAGAAATAGTCGCCGGGGGGCAGGTCTTCGGCAGCACGCACGCGGGTGCCGCGCCCTTCCTGCTCCAGTACCGGCTGCAGGAACTGCGGCTCGGTGGCAACCTGCAGCACGGTGCTGGCGGCGCCTTGCACCTGGCTCCACTCGAAGCGCGGGCGCGGGCTGGTGATCGTTTCGCCATTGACCGGGCGCACCGTGAGCGGCGGCGCAGGCTGGTCGCGCACTTCGAAATCGGCCTGCGCATCCACGCCTTCCACGCCATCGGCACTGACCGCACGCACCAGCAGCCGCAGCAGGCCGGCGGGCAGGTCGGCTACGGTCATGGTGGTGTCGGCGGTGTCCCTGGCGAACACTAGGATCTCCGGCTGATCGGCGCGCACTACTTCTACCCGGTACTGGGTGGCCTGCGCTACTGGTTCCCACGCAAGTTGGGCCGGTAGTGGGTCCAGACGCAGTCCAGTGCGGGCCAGAACAGGGGCGGGCAGCAGCGTCTCGGGCATGTCGGGACGGGCGTCCAGCGTCCGGTTGCGGGTGGCCTGGCCGTGGGTAACCAGCCGCTCGCCGCGCCGGTTGCCGACCTGCACGCGGCCTTCCAGTACCTCGGTGGCGGCCATGCGGCCCTGACCGCCGGCACTGACCCGGAACTGCGTGCCACGCACGCTGCTGGTCGCGGTCGGGGCATCGATGATGTAGCGCGAGGCCGGGCCCTTGGCGGGGGTGACCCGGTTGCTGCTGCGGCCCTGTTCCAGGCGCAGGCGGGTGTCGACCATGCCGGTGTGGCCGTAACGGCTGAGCTGGTCCAGGCGCAGGTGCGAGTGCTCGCGCAGCTGCAGGCGCGAGTCGTCGGCGAAGGCGAGGGTCATGCTGGCATCTGCCCCGGTGATCAGGTGCGTGCCGATGCCCAGCCGTTCGCCCTCCACCACAGGGCGCAATGCACCACTGTCGCCCAGCCGGGCGTGCACCGCGCCGCGCACGGCCAGCACCCGGGCGGGCGCAGGCTGCACGCGCAGCCACGCGATGGGGAACCGGAGCGGAGTGCCCGGGGGCAGCCGGTAAGGGTCGGCGACACGGTTGTGCGCCTGCAGGTGTGCCCAGGGCACATCCGGCTTGAGGTAACGCCCGCCCAGGTCCCAGAGGGTGTCGCCGGGGCGGACCCGGTAGGTCCAGTCCTGGGCCAGCACGGGGAAGGCGGACAACAGCAGCCCCAGCAGCGTCAGCAGGCGGATCGAACGGGCGCGCAGGCGCGGGAAGCGGGTCGAACTCACGGTCATCTGTGCCCCTGGAGGCGGGGCCGAGCCGTAGGGCCCCCATGGCCAGACCGCATCCCCCCGAATGGATCGCGGTCGAAAGTTAGACCGCGATCACATTATTGACCGCTGCCGGTGCAGGGATTCTGAACGGCGGGCGCGCTCAGAACACCAGCGCGGCCATCGAACGGCGGTAGCGACCGACCAGCGCGGCGTCGTCGATGACCTTGAAGGCATCGATCAGCAGTTTGCGCGGCAGGTTGTCACTGTAGCTGCCGTCTTTCCGCAACATGGCCAGGAACTGCTCCAGCGCGGCCTCGTCTTCGCCGCCCAGCAGCTGCTGCACGCCGCGCAGGTGGCGGGCCTGCAGGTCGCCGCCATCGGCCGCGATGCGCGCGTCCAGCTGCTCCGGTGCCGGGGCGTCCTGCAGGGCCTTGGCGAAATCCAGGCGGGCGCGAGCGCGCACGGCGCGGTCGTCGGTGGACAGGTTGGCCGGCAGGGCATCGATCAATGCGCTGGCTTCGGTGGTGGCGCCGGTCTGCAGCAGGGCCAGGGCCAGGTCAAGCTTGAGCTCCTCCTTGTCCGGCTCGGCGGCGATGCCGGCGCGCAGCACGTCCACGCGGGCCTGCGGGTCCAGCGGTGCGGGCTCGTCAGCCGCAGCTTCGGGGGCTTCGGCGGGGCTGATGCCGTGCTGGGCCAGAAACTCGCGCAGCTGGCCTTCGGGGATCGCACCGGGGAACCCATCCACCAGCTGGCCGCCCTTGACCAGGAACACGGTGGGCACCGAGCGGATCTGGAAGGCCGCCGCAATCTGCTGCTCCTTGTCCACGTCGACCTTGGCCAGCTCGAACGCGCCGTTGTACTCGCCGGCCAGCTTTTCCAGCATCGGACCCAGAGTCTTGCAGGGCTCGCACCAGGTGGCCCAGAAATCGACCAGTACCGGGGTCTGCAGCGACTTCTGCAGCACCTGTGCTTCGAAGGTTTCGGTGGTGGCGTCAAAGACGTGGGGCAGTTCGCTCATGGTCGGAAGATCAACGATAAAGATGTACGCAGTGTATGGTGCCGGCGATATCGAGAAGCAACCCCAATCGGTCGGCGTTGCCCTATAGGCGATGGCGCCACGCTGGCGGAGAATGGCCGCATGAAGACACTGCAACGTTTCGATCCGCTGCTGGGCGCCTTGGCTGCGGTGCTGTTCCTGGCCTCGGTGCTGGGCTTTGGCGCGCTACTGCCGGGCTACCTGCCACTGGGGCACCCGGTGGCGCTGCTGGGTGCGACCGGGGTGCCGCATGCGGTGGCCTTCGACCTGCTTGGCTTCGTGCTGCCCGGGCTGCTGGCCGCGGTGGTGGCCCTGCGCCTGCTGGCGCGGGTGCCGGTCACCGCGCCGTGGACGATGCGGGTGGGCGGGCAGATGCTGGTGCTGTCCGGGCTGGCCTTCGCCGCGATGGGCGTGCTGCCGTTGGATCCCACCGACATCCAGAGCCCGGCCAGCCAGTTCCACGCCAGCGCGTGGATGGTCTGGGTGCTGGCGTTCGTGCCGGGCGCACTGATGGCGGGCTTCGGGGCGCGTCGCCTGCCGGGCTGGGGGCGGCTGGCGGCACTGCACGTGTCTGCGGGGCTGGCCGTACTGGTGGGTGCCTTCGTGCTGCAGGCGGTCATTCCGGCGCCAGTCGCGCAGCGCGTCGCCTTCGTTGCCTGGGCGGTGTGGCTGGCGGCGGCGCTGCCAGTGGCCAGCAAGGTCCGCCACGACTGAACTGGCGGATTCGGCCGCAATCCACGCGGGTGCGCGCGCGGGATGACCGTTGTAGATAATCCGGAAATGGGTAATTCCTTGATTTATCAACGGGATGCCATTCCAGTCCCGTATCCGTAGCGTCGATGATTGGAGCCCTTTGCCGCACTGCGGTACGCTGTGCCGCTTTGCCGCCGCAACTGTGTTTTCCATGACCAGCGTCGAACCCAACGTATACGATCCGCAGCAGGTTGAATCCGCCGCCCAGAAGTTCTGGGACGCCACGCGCGCCTTCGAGGTGAACGAGGCCTCGGACAAGCCGAAGTACTACTGCCTTTCGATGCTGCCGTACCCGTCGGGCGCGCTGCACATGGGCCATGTGCGCAACTACACCATTGGCGATGTGATCAGCCGCTACAAGCGGATGACCGGGCACAACGTGCTGCAGCCGATGGGGTGGGATGCCTTCGGCCTGCCGGCCGAGAACGCGGCGATCAAGAACAAGACCGCGCCGGCCAAGTGGACCTACGCCAACATCGAACACATGCGTGGGCAGTTCAAGTCGATGGGCTACGCGATCGACTGGTCGCGCGAGTTCGCCACCTGCACGCCCGAATACTACGTGCACGAACAGCGCATGTTCACCCGGCTGATGCGCAAGGGCCTGGCCTACCGCCGCAACGCGGTGGTGAACTGGGATCCGGTCGACCAGACCGTGCTGGCCAATGAGCAGGTCATCGACGGCCGTGGCTGGCGCTCCGGCGCGCTGGTGGAGAAGCGCGAGATTCCGCAGTGGTTCCTGCGCATCACCGATTACGCCCAGGAACTGCTGGACGGCCTGGATGAACTGCCGGGCTGGCCGGAATCGGTCAAGACCATGCAGCGCAACTGGATCGGCCGCTCCGAAGGGCTGGAGATCCAGTTCGACGTGCGCGATGCCGACGGCAGCGCGCTGGATTCGGTGCGCGTGTTCACCACCCGCCCGGACACGGTGATGGGCGTGACCTTCGTGTCGATCGCAGGCGAGCATCCGCTGGCCCTGCATGCGGCGAAGTCGAACCCGGCGCTGGCCGCGCTGCTGGCCGAGATGAAGCAGGGCGGCGTGTCCGAGGCTGAACTGGAAACCCAGGAAAAGCGCGGCATGGACACCGGCCTGCGCGCGGTGCACCCGGTCACCGGCGCCCAGGTGCCGGTGTGGGTGGCCAACTTCGTGCTGATGGGCTACGGCACCGGCGCGGTCATGGCCGTTCCCGGGCACGACCAGCGCGACTTCGAATTCGCCAACAAGTACGACCTGCCGATCCGCCAGGTCATCGCGCTGAAGTCGCCGCGCAAGGACGAAACCGCCTACGACCCGCGCAACTGGCAGGACTGGTACGGCGACAAGACCCGCGAGACCGAGCTGGTCAATTCCGACGAATTCGATGGCCTGGATTTCCAGGGCGCCTTCGAGGCGCTGGCTGAACGCTTCGAGCGCAAGGCCCAGGGCCAGCGCCGGGTGAACTACCGCCTGCGCGACTGGGGCGTGAGCCGCCAGCGTTACTGGGGTTGCCCGATTCCGGTGATCTACTGCCCCAAGTGCGGCGCGTTGCCGGTGCCGGAAGAGCAGCTGCCGGTGGTACTGCCGGAAGACGTCAACTTCGTCGGAACCGGTTCGCCGATCAAGGCTGATCCGGAATGGCGCAAGACCACCTGCCCCGATTGCGGTGGCGCGGCCGAGCGCGAGACCGATACCTTCGATACCTTCATGGAGTCGAGCTGGTACTACGCCCGCTACACCTCCCCGGGTGCCCGTGACGCGGTGGACAAGCGCGGCAACTACTGGCTGCCGGTGGACCAGTACATCGGCGGCATCGAACACGCGATCCTGCACCTGATGTACTTCCGTTTCTTCCACAAGCTGCTGCGCGATGCGCGCATGGTGGACAGCAACGAACCGGCACAGAACCTGCTGTGCCAGGGCATGGTCATCGCCGATACCTACTTCCGCCAGAACCCGGACGGGTCCAAGGACTGGATCAACCCGGCCGACGTGGACGTGCGGCGCGACGAGCGTGGCCGCGTCACCGGCGCAGTGCTGATCGCCGATGGCCAGCCGGTGGAGATCGGCGGCACCGAAAAGATGTCCAAGTCCAAGAACAATGGCGTGGACCCGCAGGCCATGGTGAGCCGCTACGGCGCCGACACCGTGCGCCTGTTCTCGATGTTCGCCGCACCGCCGGAACAGTCGCTGGAGTGGAACGAAGCGGGTGTGGACGGCATGGCGCGCTTCCTGCGCCGGCTGTGGACGCAGGTGCAGAAGCATGCGGACGAGGGGATTGCCCCGGCGCTGGACCTGGCGGCGCTGACCGCCGAACAGAAGGCGCTGCGCCGCAAGACCCACGAAACCATCGGCAAGGTCGGCGACGACTACGGCCGCCGCCACAGCTTCAACACCGCCATCGCCGCGGTGATGGAGCTGATGAACGCGCTGGCCAGGTTCGATGACAGCTCCGACCAGGGCCGTGCGGTCCGCCAGGAAGCGCTGCAGGCCACCGTGCTGCTGCTCAACCCGATCACCCCGCATGCCAGCCATGCGTTGTGGCAGCTGCTGGGCCATGGCGAAACGCTGCTGGAAGACCAGCCATTCCCGCAGGCCGATGCCGGCGCGCTGGTGCGTGATGCGGTGACCCTGGCCGTGCAGGTCAATGGCAAGCTGCGTGGCACCATCGAGGTGGCTGCCGATGCCGCGCGCGACCAGATCGAGGCACTGGGCCTGGCCGAGCCGAATGCGGCGAAGTTCCTGGACGGGCTGACCGTGCGCAAGATCATCATCGTGCCGGGCAAGATCGTGAACATCGTGGCGGGGTAAGCCCCGCTCTACGTGCTTCGTTCACGCAGGGTCGGGCATCGTAACGGCATCCAATTTTCTGTTGCCGGCTTCGCCCGGCTCCTCCAGACTGTGAACATGACCCGATTCCTGCTTGCCCTTGTTCTTACCGCTACCCTTGCCGGCTGTGGCTTCCACCTGCGCAACAAGCTGATGCTGCCGGCCGATACGGCGGCGGTGAAGGTGGTCTCCACGGCGCCCTACAGCGAACTGGCCAAGCTGCTCCGGCGTGGCCTGCAGGCATCGGGCGCGACCCTTGCCGACGCCGACAGCAAGGAACCGGCTGCGCAGCTGCAGGTGTTGTCCGAGCGTTGGGGCGACCTGCCCATCGCGATTGATGCCCAGGGCCGCGCACAGGAGTTCAGCCTCCGCTACGCGGTGATCTTCGTGTTCCGTCGCGAAGACGGCAGCGACCTGGTCCCGCAGCAGGTCATCGAGCTGTCGCGCGACTACGTCTCGCCGCCGACCGATTCCACCGGTACCACCACCGAACGCGAGATCCTGGCCGACGAACTGCGCCGTGAGATGTCGGCGTCGATCATGCGCCGCATCGACAGCGTGGTGCGCGCCGAGCTGGAGCGCGGGCGGCTCAACCCGCCGGCCAAGCCGACCGCCGATCCAGCAGCGGCGCCTGCCGGCGTGCCGTCGACCGCGCCGTCGACCACGCCTCCGGCCGCAGTGCCGGCCGTCAAGCCGCCGCAGGGCGGCTGACCGGCCCGCCCGGCGGACCGGCCGCACGATGGAACTGCGCCCCGAACAGCTTGCCAGCCAGCCGGCCAGCCAGGCCCTGGCGCCGGTGTACCTGATTGCCGGGCCGGAAACGCTGCGCGTGCTGGAAGCGGCCGATGCGGTGCGTGCGCGGGCTCGCGCCGACGGCATCAGCGAACGCGAAGTGTTCGATGCCGACGGCCGCGATTTCGACTGGAACCAGCTCGACGCCACCTTCAACGCCCCCAGCCTGTTCAGTGCGCGCCGGCTGGTGGAGTTGCGCCTGCCGACCGGCAAGCCGGGCAAGGAGGGCGGGGAGGTCATCAGCCAGTTCTGCGCCAACCCGGCGCCGGACGTGATCCTGCTGATCACCTGCAACGAGTGGAGCAAGGCGCACCAGGGCAAGTGGGCCGAGGCGGTGAACCGGGTCGGCGTGCTGTCGGTGGCCTGGGCGATCAAGCCGCACGAGCTGCCGGACTGGATCGAGCGCCGCCTGCGCCAGCAGGGCCTGCGCGCGGACCCGGCCGCCGTGCAGCGGCTGGCCGAGCGGGTGGAAGGCAACCTGCTGGCGGCCGCGCAGGAAATCGACAAGCTGGCGCTGCTGGCCAGTGGCCAGACCCTGGATGTGGACACCATGGAATCGCTGGTGGCCGACGCCGCCCGCTACGATGTGTTCCGCCTGCTGGAAGCCACGTTCTCCGGGCAGCCGGCGGCGGTGCTGCGCATGCTGGCCGGGCTGCGCGGCGAAGGCGAGGCGGTGGCCGCGCTGATGCCGATGGTGATCCGCGAGATGCTGTCCACCGCCGCGCTGGCCCGGGTGCAGGCGCGCGGTGGCAACCTGGCGGCCGAAATGAAGAGTCGCGGCATCTGGGAATCGCGCCAGGCGCCGTTCAAACGCGCGCTGCAGCGGCACCCGGAAGCCAAACGCTGGGAGCGCTTCGTCGCTGAGGCCGGGCTGGTGGACCGCATGGCCAAGGGGCGCGCCGACGGCGATGCCTGGCTGGGCCTGGAGCGGCTGCTGGTGGCCGTGGCCGAAGCGCGCGCGGTACGCCTGCTCGCCCGCGCCTGAGCCCCATGGGCCTGCGCATCCATTACGGTGGGACCTTCGACCCGGTGCACCTGGGGCACCTGGCCATCGCGCGGGCGGCGCGCGACCAGTTGCAGGTCGCCGTGCGCCTGCTGCCGGCGGCCGATCCGCCGCACCGGCAGGCCCCCGGTGCGAATGCCGCCCAGCGGGCGGAGATGCTGGCGCTGGCGATCGGCGATGAGCCGGGCCTGCTGCTGGACCGGCGCGAGATGGAGCGCGCCCAGCGCCAGCCGGCGACCCCTTCCTACACCGTCGACACGCTGCGCGAGCTGCGTGCCGAGTTGGGCCCGCGCCAGCCCATCGCTTGGCTGTTAGGCGCCGACAGCCTGCTGGGCCTGCCCAGCTGGCACCAGTGGGAGGACCTGTTCGAGCTGGCGCACTTCATCGTGGCCGACCGCCCGGGAAGCTCGCTGGAGCAGGCCCTGCCGGCCCCGCTGCAGCAGGCGCTGGAGGGGCGTTGGGCAGACACCGACAAGGCGCTGTTCAGCGCCCCCGCAGGGCGCGTGTTGCGCCTGCACGCCCCGCTGCGCAACGAATCCGCCACGGCCGTGCGGGAGCGGATCGCCGCCGACGGGGACTGGCGCGGGCTGCTGCCACCGCCGGTCGCCGATTACATCGCCCGCCATGGCCTGTACGGGGTCCCTACGCCGTGAACACGTTCAGCTCCTCCGCCCCGTATAATCGGCCCCACATTTATCGAGTCTCCCTGCTTTGAGCGACCAAGCCCAGCCCCAGACCATCAAGGTCACCATGCCGAACCCGGCACCGTCCACCCAGCAGCTGCTGGAGTGCGTGCGCCAGGCCACCGAAGAACTGAAGGCCAGGGACGTGGTCGAGATCGACGTGATCGGCAAGTCCAGCGTCACCGATTTCATGGTGATCGCCTCGGGCACCTCCAGCCGCCACGTCAAGTCGATTGCCGACGAAGTGGTCAAGTTCGCCAAGAACCTCGGCATCATGCCGCTGGGCGTGGAAGGCGAGCGCGAAGCCGAGTGGGTGCTGGTTGACCTGGGCGACGTGCTGGTGCATGTGATGCTGCCGCGCGTGCGCGAGTTCTACGCGCTGGAGCGCCTGTGGACGGTGGGCGACCAGCCGCCGAGCCTGCTCGACGAGGGCGACGAAGAAGACGACTACGCTGCGCGCTGAGCGTTGCGCACGTGGTGACGACAACGGCGCCGGGTGGCGCCGTTGTCATTTGAAGGAGCACGACGATGAAAGCCAGGCTGATCGCCACCGGTGAACGCGCGCCCAGCTGGGTGGCGCAGGGTTTTGCCGAGTACCAGAAGCGGCTCTCGCACTGGTTGCCGTTCGAGCTGGTGGAAATCGAGCCGGGCCTGCGTGGCAAGGGACGCGATGCGCGTCGCGCCACCGAGGACGAAGGCAGGCGGGTGATCGCCGCGCTGCCCAAGAACGCGTATGTGGTGGCGCTGGATGTACCGGGGAAGCAACTCAGCTCCGAGCAGCTGGCGCAGCGCCTGGAGCACTGGCGCGGGCAGGGCAGGGACCTGGCGTTCCTGATTGGCGGCCCGGAAGGGCATTCGCCGGAGGTATCGGCGCTGGCCGACGAGAAGTGGTCGATCGGCCCGCTCACCCTGCCGCACATGCTGGTGCGGCTGGTGGTGGCCGAGCAGCTGTATCGCGCAGCGGCGATGCTGGCCAACCACCCCTATCACCGCGCGTGAAGAAATTCCGCGCAGACGGGTTACAAGCTGCGAAAAACTGGTTACAATTTGCACCCCGCCCGAATAGCTCAGCCGGTTAGAGCACTTGACTGTTAATCAGGGGGTCGTTGGTTCGAGTCCAACTTCGGGCGCCAAGTTTTAATAGCCTCGCAGCGATGCGAGGCTTTTTTTTGCGCGCATGTCCAGGTGTATCGCTGTTCGCGATCACGGTCACGCGAAAGAAGGCCCGGGACATGCCCGGGCCTCTTCGTTCACACATTAGTGCCAAGCTGGATATGTCCATTGGCGTGCGCAGGACCGGCAGAGCTCCGGTCGGAAGGGCTTGCAGCCGGGAGCACTCTAGACGGGTAGCCCCCTGCACGCAGGAGCACGTTTATCGAAGGCAGTGCCTGCTCCAGGGTCTTTGCCTGTCCAATCCTCGTAAGTGCACTGCTGACGTTGAATGACTGCACCGGAGGAGTGAGGCGGGGAATCTCTCTTTCACGGCAGACGTAATTGCCGCTACTGCGGAGCAGGCGAGCGTCAAGATCGCGCCTGATGTCGTGGATGTCAGGCAACACGATACGCGGGGGTTCAGGCAGCGACGGCACCAGGGCCTCGAAGACTCCCGATTTCATATGCGCATCAGGCGGGTTGTGAGCGCCGATGAATGTCGGCAGTCGATGCGGGACGGCCTCCACGGCACGCACGGGAGGCGCGACCGCACGACGGGAGACGGCATCGGGAAGCGTGATGTTCTGTATACCCAAAGTAGGGGCCTTGCTGGAATGGGGCACAAGTGTCGCCGTCCCCGCAGCGCGCGACTTCCAGAAATAACGCGTCGGCACCCTTCGCTTCTGCCCAGCGCGAACAGAAAACGCCCGGGCAATGCCCGGGCGTCGTCTTTCAGTGCTGTGTGTGGATCAGTTGAAGGTGTACTTCGCACCCACCGTGAAGTAACGCCCGATCGCGCCACTGAAGTGCAGCGGGTTGTAGTTCACGCCACCATAGGTGGTCGGGTCGAGCGGGGCAGTGCGGTCGAACACGTTCTGCACCGAGGCGTTCAGTTCGAACGCGTCGGTGATGTTGTAGCGACCGGACAGGTCGAACGTGGTGAACGAGGAGATCTTCTCCACCGGCGTGCCATCGGCATAGAACGCGAGGTAATCGCCACCGCGGCGGTCCTTGTTCTCCAGGCTGCTGATGTAGTTGACCACGCCGCTCACGCTCCACGCATCCTGCTTCCAGGTGGTGCCGAAGTTGATGCGGTCTTCGGGCGTGCCGATGCAGTTGGTCACGTCGCAGTTGCCGTGCGTGCCCACGTAATCAACCGTGTTGTCGCCTTCAGTGCGTTCGAACTTCAGAACGTGGCTCCACTGCAGGTCCATCTCCAGCTGGCCCGGGCCGACGTCGAAGGTCTGGCGGATATCGGTATCGATACCGCGCACCCGCGACGAGTTGGCGTTCACGTAGGCGGTATTCACCGCCAGGATGGTGCCGGTGCCGGGGATGCCGTTGATCAGGTCGGTATCGCGCAGCACGCTGCCGGCTGCGATCGCGTCGGCGGTGCTGCCCTGCGCGATCTCATTGGTGCGCTTGATTTCCCATGCATCCACCGTCAATGACGTGGTCGAGGTCGGCTGCAGCACGATGCCGAACGAGTAGCTCTTGGACTCTTCCGGCTTCAGGTCCGGGTTCGGGCTGGTGATGATGGCCACCGGGCGCGCACCGCAGTTGGTGGTCACATCCGCCGGCGGGCTGGCCGCGCAACGCACGGGATCACGTGCGGTGGAGAACGCCGCCAGGCCGCCGTCGCCGTTCTCGGCAGGATTCGGCGCGCGGAAGCCTTCCGCGTAGGTGGCACGCAGTGCCACCCAGTCCACCGGGGTCCACTTCACGCCGAACTTCGGGGTGGCCTTGCCTTCGCCGCTTTCATATTTGTCGTAACGCACGGCGCCCGACAACTCCAGCTGCTCCAGCACCGGCGCGGACAGTTCCACGTAGCCGGCGTACACGTTCTGGGTGCCGTCATAGGCCGAGTAGCCCAGGCCGATGATGTCGCCCACGTCGGTATAGGTCTGCGGGGTCAGGCTGTTGCTGGTCTTGCGCCATTCGGTACCGATCGCCAGGCCGAGCGGGCCGCCCTTGAGGTCCATCAGGCTGCGCGAGACGGTGAAGTCGAACATGTCCAGGCTGGATTTGGCGTTGGCCTGGATCTGCGGCGAAATGTAGTCGTACAGCGCCTGCGAGTTCTGCCCGGCGTTGTCGCCGATGCGCCAGACCCCACCCGCGCAGGCCGGGTCGCCCAGCGCACATTGCACGGCGCTGTAGCGCAGGAAGCCGTCACGCTTGTTGACCAGGTTGGTGCTCGAATGCAGGTAGGCGGTGTCGTAGCCCCACTCGCCCCAGTTGCCCTTGGTGCCGACCAGGAAGCGGGTGAACTCATTGGTGTTGGTGGTCACGCGCGGGCCGACGTCCCAGGCAGAATAGCGCAGGCGCGAGTCCTGGCCCGGGATCGGGTTGTCGGGATGGGTCGGCCCCAGCACGACCGCACCCGGGCCGCTGCTGGCGTTGACCGGGCCGCCGGGATAGCCCCAGCTGCCGGACACGCCGGACGGGGTGTTGCTGAAGACCGTTTCCTTCTTGGAGTACCCGATCTCGGTGTAGATCTCGCCGCCTTCGCCGTATGCAAAGCTGGCGCGGCCGAATACGTTGACGTATTCCTCCTTCGGGCTCAGGTCGCGGAACTGCTGGGCCGCATCGTACAGACAGCCGTCTTCGGCGATCGAGGCATCGGTCTGGCCCGGGATGTTGGTCACGGACTGGCAGCCCGGCAGCGGTACCAGGAAGGCCGGGTTGTCGGCATCCACGTTGCGGTCGTCGAACACCGAACCGTTCGGGCCGGCGCCGCCGCTGGTGGCGCCGTTAAGGAATGCGCCGCTGAGGAACTGCGCGTCGGAGGCGGCGATGCCCCAGCGGCGCAGGTCACCGGTACCGATCCACTTGCGGTCCTTGCGGTCGCTGATCTTGATTGCATCGGTCTTGCCGACGTCCAGGCTGAAGAAGGCGTTCCAGCCGTCTTCGGCGAGGTCACCGGTACCGGCGGTCAAGGTGGCCTTCTTTGCGTCGCCATCGCTGTCGCCGGACAGACCGTACGAACCGCGCAGGATCACGCCATCGAAATCGCTGCGCAGGATGATGTTGACCACGCCGGCGATGGCGTCGGAGCCGTAGATCGCCGACGCGCCATCCTTGAGCACTTCCACGCGCTCGACCGCGTCCAGCGGGATGGTGCTCAGGTCGGTGAAGACCTTCTGGCCGTCATCGGCCAGGCCGTAGGTGGCCATGCGGCGGCCGTTCAACAGCACCAGCGTGGAGCCGGCACCCAGGCCGCGCAGCGAGATGCCCGCGCCGCCGCCGGCAAAGCCGTTGCCGAAGGTCTTGGGAATGGAGCCGGCGCCATCGGAGGTGAGCGTCTGCAGGTACTCGGCCACGGTGGTCTTGCCGCTGCGATCGATGTCCTGGCGCGTCACTACCTGCACGGGCGAGGGGGTTTCAGTGTTGGTGCGGGGAATATTCGACCCGGTGACCGTGATGCGGTCCAGGTTGGTGGCCTGGTCCTGGGCCAGGGCCGAGGAGGAGGCGAAGGCGCCGGCCAGCAGCAGCACGCCGCCAGCAAGGGCCGAAGAAATGGAGTGGGCAAGCGGGTTGCGACGATTGCCGCTGTAGCGTTGTTGGATCGGGTGTTTCACAGCTTCTCTCCTGACTGGACAACCTGGGGTCTGGGCTGGGGCGCCGTCAACGGATTGACGCGTCGGCGCCAATCTAGGTTTCCAACAGGTGACGTAAACGTGAAAAATTGCTTAATTCGCGCAATTGGTGATGGCCGTCAAAAAAGTGCGGGGTCCCGGGTTGGGGACCCCGCATTCCTGACGTTACTGCGGCAGCGAGAAGCTCACCGGGACCAGGCCCACGGCCGGCACGGCCTGCCCGTTGACCTGGGCCGGCACGAAGCGCCAGTTGCGCAGCACCTGCTGCCGCGCAGCATGGTCCAGCGCCCGCGAACCACTGCTGCGTTCGATGGAGACGGAGGTCGGCTTGCCGTCGGCGTCGACCTGCACCCGGAGGGTGACCGTCCCCTGCTCCCCGGCCCGGATGGCGGCGATCGGGTAGCTCGGCGGCGGTGCGGTGCGGTACTGCAGCTGCGCGCCGTCACCGGAGGCCGCAGGCGCCGGCTCGACCGGCGCCAGGGTCGGCGTCTGTACGTCGCTGGCGGGCAGAGGCGGCACGGCCAGTACGTCGTCCGCGCTCGCGGTGGGCAGCGGCAGCGGGGCCACGCGCGGGGTGGTGGTCGGCGCACGCACCGGCACCGGTTCCTGCGGGGGGATCGGTAGCGGCGGCTCCGGTTGCGGCACCGGTGGGGTGATCAGGTTCACCACCGTCCGCTCGCGGGGCAGCGGGGCAGCAACGTAGGCGGCGGGAATCAGCAGCAGCATCAGGGCGAGCAGGTGCAGGGCCAGCGCGGTGCTCCAGCCAAGCACGCGCGGGACGTCGATTTGCAGCGGGACCACCGGGGGATGCGTACGGACCATGCGCCACTCTCCTTGCCAGATGTGCGTGCGGGAACATCAACGTGCAGGGGCCGGGGCCCCGCAATGACAGCAATACCGCAGCCCGGCGCGGGCCGGAAGTCAGGGGTGGCGTGGGTGTTTGGCTGCCGGTCAGGAACACAGCGGACCAACGGTCCGCTGCTGACGGGCGGGCTCACCGGCCCAGGTCGAATACCGGGCGGGCTTACCGCCCCAGGTCGAAGACAACGTCCAGGTTGACCGACACGGTCGACTCGCCCGGCGACACCGGAGTGGAAACATCGGCGGCCATCGGCGCGGCTGCGGCGCGCATCATCACCGGCCGGAAGTTGCCGCCGCCGCTTTCGGAAATGCTGACGATGCGGCGCACGCGCAGGCCCAGCGACTTGGCGTACGTCTCGGCGCGGGCTTGGGCCTTCTTCAGTGCGGCCAGGCGGGCTTCGTCATAGACCGGTTCGGGCTGGTCGATCTCGAACTGCGGGCCGTTGATCTGGTTGGCGCCCTGTGCGGCCAGCGCGTCGAGTACCTTGCCCAGCTTGGCGATGTCGCGCACCTTCAGGCTGACGGTATTGCTGGCCTGGTAGCCGGTGATCTTCGGCGCTTCATTTTCGGCGTAGCGGTACTGCGGGCTGAGGTTGACCCCGCTGGTCTGCACGTCGCGCTCGGCGATGCCGGCGGCCTTGATCGCGGCCAGCACCTTGACCATCTGTTCGGCGTTCTGGCGCATGGCCGTGTTGCCGTCGGTGGCCTGGGTGACCACGCCGGCCGACAGCGTGGCCACGTCGGGCACGCGGCGGGCTTCGGCGTTGGCCGAGATGTTGAGCAGGGTGCTGTCGGCGGGGACGGCGATGGCGGGCGGGGTCTGGGCGTGGGCGGTCATCGAGGTTCCCAGGGCAAGGGACAGGGCAAGCAGCAGCGGGGACAGGGTCGGGCGGCGCATATGCATCTCCATGTGAAGGCGTTGAGGTTGGTGTCGGAGCGATGAACGTCTGGTGAGGTTTATCGGGGTTGATGACGATTCGGAGGCGTTGCTCGCGATTCAGACAGGGCCCGCAGGTTATGCTTCCGCGATGCTTTATCTCGCCTCTCGTTCGCCCCGACGAACCCAACTGCTGGCGCGCCTGGACCGACCGTTCCGCGCGCTGGACCTGGATGTGCCTGAAGTACGGGCCGCCGGGGAAACCGCCCAGGACTACGTGCAGCGCGTGGCCATCGACAAGGCCCGTGCCGGCTTGGCGCAGGTGGCCCACGACCCCGACGCGATGGTGCTGGGCGCGGATACCGAAGTGGTGCTGGACGGTGAGGTGTTCGGCAAGCCGGTCGATGCCGCCGATGCCGCCGCCATGCTGCGCCGCTTGTCCGGCCGCACCCACCAGGTGATGACCGCCGCGGCGCTGGTCGCCGCCGGCGCCGAGCAGGCGGTGATGGTCGTGTCGGAGGTGAGTTTCATCGCGCTGGACGAGGCGGCCATTGCCGCCTACGTGGCCAGCGGCGAGCCGATGGGCAAGGCCGGGGCCTACGCCATCCAGGGCGGGGCCGAGCGTTACATCCGCCACCTGGCGGGAAGCTATTCGGGTGTCATGGGCTTGCCCCTGCAACAGACCGAGCAGTTGCTGCAGGCATTTGAATCGAAGGGAGTCGCCGGTGTCTGAAGAAATCCTGGTCAACGTCACCCCACGCGAGACCCGCGTGGCCGTCATCGAAAACGGCATGCTGCAGGAACTGCACATCGAACGTGGCTGGCGCCGCGGGGTGGTGGGCAACATCTACAAGGGCAAGGTGCAGCGGGTGATGCCCGGCATGCAGGCGGCCTTCGTCGAGGTCGGGCTGGAGCGCGCCGCGTTCCTGCACGCCAACGACGTGGTACGGCCGGCCCCGGTGGCCAGCCCCGATACCGAGGGCACCACGCTGCCGCCGCCATCGTCGGTGCCGATCGTGGAGCTGCTGCGCGACGGGCAGGACATCGTGGTGCAGGTGGTCAAGGACCCGATCGGCACCAAGGGCGCGCGCCTGACCACCCAGATCAGCATTCCCTCGCGTTACATGGTGCTGCTGCCGCAGTCCAAGGTGGTCGGGGTATCGGCGCGGATCGAGGACGAGGCCGAGCGTGCCCGGCTCAAGACGCTGGTCACCGAGCTGTCGGCCCAGCACGGTGGTTACGGCTACATCGTGCGCACCAATGCCGAAGGCCAGCCGGCCGAGGCGATTGCCGAAGACATCGCCTACCTGTCACGGGTCTGGAACGTGGTCGAGCGCCGTGGCCGCGAGGCGGCCCCGTGCAGCGTGATCTATGAAGACCTGAGCCTGCCGCTGCGTTCGGTGCGCGACCTGATCCGCAAGGACGTGGACAAGGTGAAGGTGGACTCCAAGGAGACCTTCACACAGCTGCAGGCCTTCGTGGCCAAGTACATGCCGGTGCTGGCCGAGAAGCTGGAGCTGTACAGCGGCGACCGCCCGATCTTCGACATGTTCGGGGTGGAGGATGAGATCGGCCGCGCGCTGGACAAGCAGGTGCCGCTCAAATCCGGCGGCTACCTGGTGATCGACCAGACCGAGGCGATGACCACCATCGACGTCAACACCGGCTCGTTCCTGGGCCAGCGCAACCTGGAGGAAACGGTGTTCCGCACCAACCTCGAGGCCGCGCAGTCGGTGGCGCGCCAGCTGCGCCTGCGCAACCTCGGCGGGATCATCATCATCGACTTCATCGACATGGATGACGCCGAGCACCGCCGCCAGGTGCTGCGCACGCTGGAGAAGGCGCTGGCGCGCGACCATGCCAAGACCACGGTGTATGAGTTCTCGCCGCTGGGGCTGGTGGAAATGACCCGCAAGCGCACCGTGGAAAGCCTGGAGCGCCAGCTGTCCGAGCCGTGCCCGGAATGCAGCGGGCGCGGGTCGATCAAGACCGCGGAAACGGTCACCTACGAAATCTTCCGTGAGATCACCCGGGCCGTGCGCCAGTTCGATGCCGCGCGCCTGCTGGTGATCGCCTCGTCCAAGGTCGTGGCGCGGATCACCGATGAGGAATCCTCGGCGGTGGCAGAACTGGAGGAATTCCTCGGCAAGTCGATCCGCTTCCAGGCCGACGAGCAGTACCTGCAGGAGCAGTTCGATGTCGTGCTGCTGTGACCTGAGCCGGCCCGCGCAGTGGTGCGCCGGCGCCTGCGGGACCCGATGAGCGCGCCGCTGCGCCTGCGACTGCGAAGGATTCGCCGCCATGCTGTCTATGCCATGGCGATCGTACTGGTCTGTGTGGCGGTGCTGGTGGGCAGCCTCAGCCAAGTGCTGCCGCTGGCCGAACGGCACCCGGACAAGGTGGCCGGGTGGTTGAGTGCGCGTGCCGGCCAGCCGGTGCGTTTCGACCAGCTGCAGACACGCTGGACCCGGCGCGGCCCGGTGCTGGCGTTGAAGGGCCTGCGCATCGGTGAAGGCGAGGGACTGCGCATCGGCGAGGCTGAAGTGCAGGTCTCGATGTATTCGGGGCTGCTGCCCGGTCGTTCGCTGACCGAGCTGCGCCTGCGCGGCCTGACGCTGGTGCTGCAGCGTGCGCCCGATGGCCGCTGGTCGGTGCAGGGGCTGCCGCAACCCAAGGCCGGCGGCGATCCGCTGGATACCCTGCGCCGGCTGGGCGAACTGCAGGTCATCGGCGGTCGGCTGCGGGTGGATGCGCCGTCGTTGAATGTACAGACCGAACTGCCGCGCATCGACCTGCGGCTGCGGGTGAACGGGCAGCGGCTGGCGGTGGGTGCGCGCGCGTGGGCCGATCTCAAGGGCGCTCCGCTGACGGCCGTGGTGGATTTCGACCGTGCCCACGGCAACGGGCAGGCCTGGCTGGCCGCCGACCCGGCCGACTTCCGTGCGTGGTCGTCGCTGCTGCAGTTCGGCGGCGTGGCCCTGCAGCAGGGTACCGGCACGTTGAATGCCTGGGTGGACCTGCGCGACCGCCGTCCGGTGATGATCACCACCGATGCCGACCTGGCTGGCGTACAGCTGCGTGGTGCGCGCCTGGCCGATGGCGGGCGTCCGCAACTGAAGCTCGATACCTTGCAGCTTCGCGCGCGCTGGCGTTGGGTGCAGGGCGGCTGGCGTGCCGATGCACCGCGCCTGCGGATCGGCCTGGAAGGACGCACCGAAACGCTGGATGGGCTGTTGGTGGCCGGCGGCCAGCACATGGCGCTGGCCGGCGACAACATCGATGCCACCGCGCTGCTGCGCGGGCTGGCGTTGACCGATCGGATCGATGCCGGGCTGCGCGGTTGGCTGCACGACGCGGCGCCGAAGGTGCGCATGAGCCGCGTGCGGTTCGCCGGCGAGCGCGACGGGCCGCTGGGTTTTGAAGGCGAGCTGGAAGAGATCCAGTTCGCCGCCGCCGGCCACGCACCCGGCCTGGGTGGGGTGGGCGGCCATTTCGAGGGCGATGCCAACGGCTTCCGGCTCGACCTTCAGCCGACCCGGGTGATGCATTTCGACTGGCCCACCGGGTTCGGCGTGCGCCATGACGTGCGCCTGGCCGGCAGCATGGTGGGTTGGCGCGATGAAGGCGGCGGCTGGCGCATCGGCACCCCGGCGCTGCGCGTGCAGGGCACCGATTACGCCGCCGACGTGCGCGGCACGATGTGGTTCCAGGGCAATGGCACGCGCCCGTGGATGCAGCTGGCGGCCAAGCTCGACGACGTGCCGATGACCGCGGCCAAGCGCTTCTGGATCCATTCCAAGATGAGCAAAGCGGCCACCGACTGGCTGGATGCGGCGCTGGTGGGGGGCCATATCCGCGGGGGTATCGGCCTGGTGACCGGCGACCTGGAAGACTGGCCGTTCAAGGACCACAACGGTCGGTTCGAGGCGACCGGCCGCATCGACAACGGCAACATCCGCTTCCAGCGTGACTGGCCGACGATGGACAAGGTCGAAGGCGATATCGCCTTCATCGGCCCGGGGTTCGAGCTGCACGGCCGTGGCGACCTGGCCGGCGTGGCGGTGGACCACTTCGATGCAGGCATCGCCGATTTCGGCGCCTCCCAGCTGTACGTCAAGGCGGCCAGCCGCAGCGACGCCGGCGCGCTGCTGGCGATGCTCAAGCAGAGCCCGCTGCACAAGACCTATGCCGATTCGCTGGACAACCTGGCGGCCAAGGGCCCGGCGGCGGTGACCTTCGACCTGCTGCAGCCGCTGCACCACGCCGAGGGCGGCGGGCACCTGCAGGGCACGGTGGATCTGGACGGCGCCACGCTGTCGGACAAACGCTTCGACCTGACCTTCGAGGCGATGCGCGGCCAGGCCAGGTACAGCCAGGACGGGTTCGGTGCAGAGGCACTGGCCGTGCGCCACCTGGGCCAGGACGGCCAGCTCAGCCTGCGCGCCGGCGGTTATGCGCGTGACCCGCAGCATGCGTTCGAAGCCGAGCTGGCCGCGCGGATGGATGCCGGCCAGCTGCTGGACCGTGCGCCCGAGCTGGGCTGGCTCAAGCCTTACATCGAGGGGACGTCGCGCTGGACGATCGGGGTGACGCTGCCCAAGCTGGCGCCGGGCGGCAAGACCGCGCCGCCGACCCTGCTCACCCTGCACTCGGACCTGGTCGGCACCCGGCTGGACCTGCCGGCACCGCTGGACAAGCCAGCCGAGGTGCCCCTGGCCACCGCCGTGAAGGCGCAGCTGCCGATGGGCGCCGGTCGGGTGGACGTTGCCTTCGGCGAACGGCTGGCCCTGGCCGCGCGCACCCACGACAACAAGACGGGCGTGCAGGTCACGCTGGGCAGCGCCACCGTTGACCGCGACCCGCCCGCCAGCGGGCTGGTGGTCAACGGCCGCAGCGGCTCGCTGGATGCCCTGGACTGGATCGCGCTGGCGCGTTCGCCAGGCGGGACGCCCGGTGCGGACCCGATGCCGCTGCGCCAGGTGGACGTGCAGGTCGGGCAGCTGCTGCTGGCCGGCGGCGTGTTCGCGCAGACGCGCCTGCAGCTGCGTCCGACTCCCACCGGCGTGGACGTGCGCCTGGACGGCCCGTCGCTGTCGGGCGACCTGAGCGTGCCCAATGCCGACGGCGCGGCCATCGTCGGCAAGCTGGACCGGGTGCACTGGCAGTCGCTGCCCACCCCCGTGAAAGCCCCGCCTGATGGCGCGCCGATCATCCTGCCGGCCGACGCCAGCTTGCCGGCGCGGGTGCAAGCCAGCGCCAACGACACCAACCCGGCAAAGATTCCGCCGCTGTCGCTGGACATCAACGACCTGCAGTTCGGCAAGGCGCGGCTGGGCCAGGCGGTGCTGCGCACGCGTCCGTTCGGCAACGGGCTGAGCGTGGACCAGCTGCAGTTCCGCGCGCCCAAGCAGGTGATCGACATCCAGGGCCGCTGGCTGGGCATGGGTGAGGCGGCGCGTACCCAGTTCCAGGTCAAGGTCGACAGTGAGGACCTGGGCGGGCTGATGCAGAACCTGGACTACGGCGGCCAGCTGCGCGGCGGCCAGGGCCAGATCAGCCTGGATGCCGGCTGGCAGGGCGGGCCATCGGACTTCCAGCTGGGCGCTTTGCAGGGCCAGATGCAGGTGCACGCACGCAACGGCCAGCTGCTGGAGCTCGAGCCGGGCGCCGGCCGCGTGCTCGGCCTGCTCAGCGTGACCCAGCTGCCGCGCCGGTTGATGTTCGATTTCCGCGATTTCTTCTCCAAGGGCTTCGCCTTCAACCAGGTGGAGGGCACGCTGGCGTTCGCCGATGGCATGGCCACCACCGACAAAGTGCTGATCGAAGGCCCGGCCGCCAACATCAGCATCCGCGGCCGCACCGACCTGCGCCGCCAGCAGTTCGACCAGACCATCGACGTCAATCCGCGCGCCGGCAACCTGCTTACCGTGGTCGGCGCCGTCGCCGGCGGTCCGGTCGGCGCGGCGGTGGGCGCGGCCGCCAATGCGGTGCTGTCCAAGCCGCTGGGCGAGATCGGTGCCAAGACCTACCGCGTGACCGGCCCCTGGGCCGAACCCAAGGTCGAAGTGATCGACCGCGACGACGCGCCGCCACGTTGATCCCGGCCGTTACCCCCACAATGTCCCGCGCACGGCTTGCGATATCTGCCCGCGCCCACAGATCAAGACCATGACCGACAACGCACTCACCCTTGCCCAAGACCGCCTGCTGCTGCCCGCCGGGCTGGATGCCGGTGGCCTGGAACGCACCTTTGGCACCCTGCTGGGGCCGGGTATCGATTTTGGCGATCTGTACTTCCAGCACGCCCGCCGCGAAAGCTGGAGCGTGGAAGACGGCATCGTGAAAGACGGCGCCCATTCCATCGAACAGGGCGTGGGCGTGCGCGCCATTGCCGGCGAGAAGACCGGGTTTGCCTATTCCGACGACATCCATGGCGATGCGCTGCTGGGCGCGGCGCGCTCGGCGCGCGCGATTTCCCGCGAGGGCGGGGCGCAGCCGGCGCGGTCGCTGGTGCGCGGCAATGCACGCGCGCTGTACCCCGCACTGGACCCGATCGATGGCATGGGCAACGAAGCCAAGGTGGAGGTGCTCAAGCGCCTGGACCGTTTCCTGCGTGCGGCCGACCCGCGCGTGCAGCAGGTGATGGTGAGCCTGTCCGGTGGCGTGGATACCATCCTGATCGCGCGCAGCGACGGCGTGCTGGCCGGCGACATCCGCCCGCTGGTGCGGCTGAACGTGCAGGTGATCGTGGAGCAGCACGGCCGCCGTGAATCGGGCTATTCCGGCGGTGGCGGGCGCTACAGCTACGAGGAACTGTTCGCTGACGGACGCCCGGAAGCCTTCGCCCGCGAAGCGCTGCGCCAGGCGCTGGTCAACCTGGACGCCATTCCGGCCCCGGCCGGGGTGATGACCGTGGTGCTCGGCCCGGGCTGGCCCGGCGTGCTGCTGCACGAGGCGGTCGGCCATGGCCTGGAAGGTGATTTCAACCGCAAGGGCACCAGCGTGTACGCCGGCCGTATTGGCGAGCGCGTGGCAGCGCCGGGCGTGACCATCGTTGACGACGGCACCCTGGACGGTCGCCGCGGCTCGCTCAACATCGACGACGAGGGGCATCCGACCCAGTGCACCACGCTGATCGAGGACGGCATCCTGGTCGGCTACATGCAGGATTCGCTCAATGCACGCCTGATGGGCGTGGCCCCGACCGGCAACGGCCGCCGCGAATCGTT
This sequence comes from Stenotrophomonas sp. SrG, assembly GCF_050031795.1. Taxonomy (NCBI): domain Bacteria; kingdom Pseudomonadati; phylum Pseudomonadota; class Gammaproteobacteria; order Lysobacterales; family Lysobacteraceae; genus Stenotrophomonas; species Stenotrophomonas sp. SrG. The sequence continues at coordinate 15,644 of NZ_JBNBBE010000006.1, read as the reverse complement.
CGCGCACATGACCATGCCGCGCATGACCAACACCTACATGCGTGCCGGCCAGCATGACCCGGAAGAAATGATCCGTTCGGTCAAGCGCGGCCTGTATGCGGTGAACTTCGGTGGCGGTCAGGTCGACATCACCAGCGGCAAGTACGTGTTCTCGGCCACCGAGGCCTATCTGATCGAAGATGGCAAGGTCACCGCGCCGGTGAAGGGCGCGACCCTGATCGGCAATGGTCCGGAAACCATGCAGAAGGTGCGCATGATCGGCAACGACCTGGCCCTGGACGAAGGCGTGGGCGTGTGCGGCAAGGATGGCCAGAGCGTGCCGGTGGGCGTGGGCCAGCCGTCGCTGCTGATTGATGGCATCACCGTGGGCGGCACCCAGGCCTGATCGCCGGATGCGCCCGTCCTGCCAGCCCGGCTCAGTCTTCGGCGCTGTCGGCGTCGCCGATGTCGTCGTCGTCGGTGTCGGCCGTCGTCGCTTCCAGGCCCAGCGCGGCCGGCAGCAGCAGGGTGCGCAGCACCTGGTAGATTTCACGGAAGGCACGCGGCGGCTTGTTCTTCGCGCGCTCGGCCTGCGCATTGCGCACCAGCGTGCGCAGCTGCTGGCGGTCGGCCTGCGGGTACTCGGCCAGCAGCGCGCTCAGCGCGGTGTCGCCGTCCTTGAGCAGGCGCTCGCGCCAATCCTCGGCGCGGTGCAGCGCGGCCACTTCGCGGCGCGAGGTATCGCTGTTGGCGTCCAGCGCATCGCGGATCGCGTCCAAGGTGGCATCGTCCTCGCGGCGCATGTGCTTGGCCAGGAACGCCAGCTGGCGCTTGTGGGCGATATGCGCGGTGATCCGCTTGGCCTCGGCGATGTGCGGCAGCAGGTCTTCCGGCACCGGTACGCGGGCCAGCTGGGCCGGGGTCAGCGACACCAGCTTCTCGCCCAGGGCCAGCACGTCCAGCGCGTCGCGCCGGTTCTGGCTGCGGCTGATATCAAGGAATTCACCGGTTTCTTCGTCGCGTCCGCGCATCGTCTTCTTTCCACATCCAGAACTGTGCCCGGCGTTGCGCCAGGCACTCACCCGTACAGGATAAAGCATTGAACGTGATCTCCCCTGAAGCCCATGCCGCCGACGACAGCCTGCCGAGGCTGGAACAGCTGGCCGACATCTCCCAGCAGCTGCTGGCCCGGGCCCGGGCGCTGGGCGCCACCCAGGCCGAAGTCAGCTGCAGCGAGGAACGCGGGCTGGATGTGAACGTGCGCCTGGGCGAAGTCGAAACGGTGGAATCCACCCGCGATCGTGGAATCGCGGTCACGGTCTACTTCGGCCAGCGCAAGGGCAGCGCCAGCACCGCCGACCTGCAGCCGGCCAGCCTGGAATCGACGGTGGCCCAGGCCTGCGCGATTGCCCGGCATACCGAGGACGACGAGGCCGCCGGCCTGGCCGACCCGGAACTGATGGCGCGCGAGTTCCCCGACCTGGACAGCTGGCACCCGTGGGCGCTGCAGGCCGACCAGGCGGTGGATCTGGCGCTGGCCTGCGAAGCGGCCGGGCGCGAGGCCGACCCGCGGATCAGCAACTCCGACGGCGCATCGGCGTCCACCGCCACCAGCCTGTCGGTCTATGCGAACTCGCACGGGTTCATCGGCCGTGACCGCAGCAGCCATCATTCGGTGGGCTGTGCGCTGATCGCAGGGCAGGGTGACGGCATGCAGCGCGACGGCTGGTACAGCAGCGCGCTGGCCCGCGAAGACCTGGAAGATGCGGCGTCGATCGGTCGCCGCGCCGCCGAGCGCACCCTGGCCCGGCTCAACCCGCGTTCGATGGCCACCGCGCAGATGCCGGTGCTGTATTCGCCGGAAGTGGCGCGCTCGCTGATCGGCCACCTGCTGGGTGCGGTGTCCGGCGGGGCGCTGTACCGCCGTGCCAGCTTCCTGCTCGACAGCGTGGGCACGCAGCTGTTCCCGGACTGGTTCGCGATCGAGGAGCGGCCGCTGCTGCGCCGTGGCCTGCGTTCGACCGCGTTCGATGGTGATGGCGTGGCCACCCGCGATTCGTCGCTGATCGAAGGCGGGGTGCTGCAGCGCTATGTGCTGGGCAGCTATTCGGCACGCAAGCTGGGCCTGGTGACCACGGGCAACGCCGGCGGCGTGCACAACCTGCGGGTGCATTCCAACGCGGGCGATCTGGCCTCGATGGCGCGGCAGATGGGCAACGGCCTGCTGGTGACCGAGCTGATGGGGCAGGGCGTCAACGGCGTCACCGGCGACTACTCACGCGGGGCCGGCGGCTTCCGGGTGGAAAATGGCGAAATCCAGTACCCGGTCGACGGGATCACCATCGCCGGCAACCTCAAGGAGATGTTCGCGGCGATCGAGGCGGTGGGCAGCGACATCGACCGCCGTTCGCACGTACACGTCGGCTCGATCCTGGTCGGGCGGATGACCGTTGCCGGTAACGATTGACGGCATCGATTGACGTATCCTGTGCCCGCTGCCTCGGCAGGCGGGGAGCCTGCCATGCACCACCCATACACTGGACAAGGAGTTTCATGTGAGCGAATTCGACAACATCACCGCCCCGCCGCCGCCGCCGACCAGCGCCGGCCCGGTTCCCAGCGACCAGCGCACCATGGCGCTTGCCGCGCACCTGCTGGGCATCTTCACCTGGTTCATCGGCCCGTTGATCATCTGGCTGATCAGCAAGGACGACGCCAGCAAGGGGTTCGTCACCGACCAGGCCAAGGAAGCGCTGAACTTCCAGATCACCATCACCCTGGCAATGATCATCTGCTTCATCCTGATGATCGTGATCATCGGCGGCCTGCTGGCGCCGCTGGTGGGCATCCTCAACCTCGTGTTCTGCATCATCGCGGCGGTGAAGGCGAACAACGGCGAGGCTTACCGTTATCCGTTCACCCTGCGCCTGATCAAGTGACCGCTGGCGTGTACCGGGCAACGCCCGGTGCCGCCGAGGTCACGGTAGATACCGACCGTTGGTCGGTATTCCACAAAAAACGCCCGGCAATGCCGGGCGTTTTTCGTTCTGATCCGTGACGCCACGGCCTGCGTGGCTGCCGTACCGACCAACGGTCGGTACCTACCGTTAGTGGTTGCGCTCGACCGCCAAACGACCCAGCGCACGCAACGCATCAGCGCGTTCATCGTATCCGGCAAGGCTGTCGTGCATGCGCTCGCTCAGCGCCGCAAGTTCGGCTTTGGCACCGTCCATTCCCAACAACGCCGGGAACGTGGACTTGGCCTGCGCCTGGTCCTTGCCCGCCGTCTTGCCGAGCTGTTCTGAACTGGCTTCCACGTCCAGGATGTCATCGCGCACCTGGAAGGCCAGGCCGAGGGCGTTGGCAAAATCATCCAGCTGCAGCAGGGCCGCGTGCGGCGCATCGCCACACAGCGCGCCCATGCGGACCGCCGCGCGGATCAGCGCGCCGGTCTTCAATGCATGCATGTGCTGCAGGTCGGCCAGCGGCTGCGCGTGGCCCGTTGCATCGATATCCAACGCCTGGCCGCCGCACATGCCGGCTGCACCCGAGGCGTGGGTCAACGCCTGCAGGCAGTGCACCCGCAGCAGTGCCGGCAACGCCGCATCGGCCAGCAGCCCGAACGCGCGCGTCTGCAGCGCATCGCCGGCCAGGATCGCCGTGGCCTCGTCGAAGGCGATGTGCGTGGTCGGGCGGCCGCGACGCAGGGCGTCGTCGTCCATCGCCGGCAGATCGTCGTGCACCAGCGAATAGGCGTGGATCAGCTCCACTGCCATCGCCGGTGCGTCCAGCGCATGTTCGTCGGCACCGAAGATCTGCCCGCTGGCGTACACCAGCAGCGGGCGCATGCGCTTGCCGCCACCGAGCACTGCATAGCGCATCGCCTGGTGCAGGCGCTTGGGCGCCTGTTCCGGTGGGGGGAGGCTGGCGTCGAGCTGGCTTTCAATGCGGTCGCGCCAACGCGCGAACGTGGACTCAACCGTCATGGCTGGGCGGGTCGAACGGCTCGGCGGTTTCCGGGCGGGCCGGGTCGCTGAGCAGCCGCACGCGCAGTTCGGCCTGCTCCAGCGCCTGCTGGCACTGGCGGTACAGGCCCACGCCACGCTCGTAGGCGCTCAGCGACTGCTCCAGGCTCATGTCGCCGGTTTCCATCTTCTCCACCAGCTGCTCCAGTTCTTCCAGCGAATGCTCGAAGTGGGCGACCGGGGAGGCGTCAGTGGGGGATTTCTTGGCCATGCGACAAGTGTGAGGCGCCAGCCCCAAGGGGTCAATTCACGCCGCGCCCGGCGTCCAGCGCAGTCGGGCGTGCTGTTCATCCAGCCACTGCTGCAACGGTGCCGCGATCACCTGGTCGCCGGCCGCAACCAGCACCTGGTCTGCATACAGCAGCGGCACCTGGCGGCGCTGCCACGGAGGCAATCCGCTCTGTTGCAGCAGATCTTTCAGCGCGTGCGAATGACTGCGCCCGCGCAGCTGGATGCGCTCGCCGCCCCGGCGTGCGCTGACCTGCACCGGTTCACCCAACCGCTGGGCGCCGATCAGTGCCAGTTCGCCACCATCGGGGAGTGCCAGTGGGCTGGCGCCGTCCCAATGCACGCTCCAGTCCAGCGGCAGTGCCAAGGCCATCGGCAGCAGGTACAGGTGGCCGCGCCAGCGGCGGATGCGCACGCCCTGCCAGGCGAACTGCGCATCGGCATCCTGGGCAGCGGGCAGCAGTTCGCGTTCGATGGCCTGGACGCCCGCGGCCGGCAACGGCGGTTGTCCCGCGCTGCGCACCCACTGCCGCAGCAGCCGCGCGCGGCGCTCGCGCGGCTGCCGTTGCAGCTTGGCGCAGTCGAGCACGCCGGGCGACACCGTGCAGCGCCGCAAGGCGTCGTGGTCGGAGGCATCGAGCAGGCGCTGCGCCTGCGCGCTCAATTCGGCGCTGCGTGCGAACGCCGCATCGGCCTGCGGCCAGCGCTGCTGCAGCAGCGGCAGCACGTGCAGGCGGAGGAAGTTGCGGTCGGCCACGTCGCTGGCATTGCTGGGATCTTCGATCCACTCCAGCCCGTGCGTCGCGGCATGCGCCCGCAGGTCGCTGCGCGGGATCTGCAGCAGCGGCCGCCAGATCGATCCGGCGCCGAACGGCGCATGCGCCCGGATCGCCGCCAGGCCATCCACCCCGGAGCCGCGCAGGGCCCGCAGCAGGAACGTTTCGGCCTGGTCATCGCGGTGGTGCGCCAGTGCGAGGTGTTCGCCTTCGCGCAGGACGCGGGCGAACGCTTCGCGGCGAACGTGGCGTGCCGCGGCTTCCAGGCCCGCACCGCTGTCGCGCGGCACCGCCACGCGGATCACCTGCAGCGGAATCGACCAGGCCGTGCAGATCGCCTCGCAGTGCGCCGCCCAACGATCTGCATCGGCCTGCAGGCCGTGGTGCACGTGCACCGCATGCAGGCCGGCGGCGCGCTGTGCGGGTGACTGGGCCAGCCAGTGCAGCAGCACCGTCGAATCCAGTCCGCCACTGAAACCCACCAATACGGGTGCGGGCAGGTCGGGGGCAGGGGGCAGCGCAGTAGGCATCGAATGGGACATGTCAGGCAGAGGGCCAGTATCGGCCTTGGCAGCACGCGCCGCCATCACGCAGGCTCATCGGCCGGTGGGATCGGCCACGCGGCGACCCTGGCGGTCGATGTGGAACCACTCGCCGCCTTCCATCGGGGTGTGGCCATCGCCATCGGGCGTGCCGCGCCGGCAGCCGTTGCATACCTGGGCAATGCCATCGGAAAACGGCCAGCCGAAATCGTAGGTGCCCGGTACCGCCTGCGCCAGCGCGGCATCGAAGTAGGCGATGCGCTCGCCCACCCGGCCGCGCAGCAGGCCTTCCTCGACGTAATCCGGGCCGTTGTCCCAGGTGATCACCGCTTGGGTGCGCCCTTGGCGGCTGACGTAGTGGAAGCTGTCCCCGGCGTACACCGCAGCCAGTCCCAGGTTGTCGTAATCGAGCCTGGCACGTGCCGCCGCGTCGAGCGACAGCCGGCCCTGCTCCAGGTGGCAGCCGGCCAGCGGCTGCAACCCGTCTTCCTCGGTCAGCCGCTGGCAGGCCGGCGGCGCGGCGAGGCCCACCGCCGGGGCCAGTAATGCCACCAGCACGCCGGCCCGCCGCATCAGTTGCCTGCGTCCTTGCGCTCGAACGCCTTGGGTGCGGGCAGCTCCACCGGCACGCCCTTGGCGTCGCAGGTGCCGGCATCGCACAGGCGCTGGCGCAGGCGCGGGGTGGCCTGCACGATCATGTGGTAGATCGCGTTCTGTTCCATGGTGCCGCGCACCGCCTTGCTGCCCGGGCCACGGGCCCAGATGCCGACATCTTCGCCGCCGTGGCTTTCGCTCTTCATCGGCACCAGCGCTTCCTGCATGTAATCAGGGTGCTCGGTATCCACGTGGGTCAGGTCCGGGCGGCCCTTGGCCGGGTCGAAGCTGCTCGGGTTGTGCGGGTAGGCCTTGGGGCCTGCCGGCTGCTGGTTGGTGGCGCCGGTGAAGCCGGGGCCATTGGCGTAACTGAGGGTCGTGTAGGGCAGGCCGAGGCCGTCGCGGGCCAGGTCGAGCGTGCCGGCGCCGTCTTCGCCGCCCTTGTCCTTGACCTTGCCGAGGATCGGGTTGCCACGCGCCGGGTAGCCCACGAAGTTGAGCGTGTGCGAGTGGTCGGCGGTGACGATGATCAGCGTGTCCTGGTCGGAAGTGGCCTCCACCGCTGCACGCACCGCGTCGGACAGCGCCACCGTATCGCTGAGCGCACGGTAGGCGTTGCCGCTGTGGTTGGCGTGGTCGATGCGCGCGCCTTCCACCATCAGCACGTAGCCTTCCTGGTGGCGCGACAGGTTGGCGATGGCCGCCTGGGTCAGTTCTGCCAGGCTGGGCTCGCCGGACGGGTCGTCCTTGCGTTCGATCTCATAGCGCATGTGGTCCGGCTCGAACAGGCCCAGGATCGCCGGGGCGTTGGCGGCGGCCTGCAGCTGCTGCGCGTTCCAGACATAGGCGCCCTGCGGGTGCGCCTGCTTCCATTCGCCGACGAGGCTGCGCCCGTCCAGGCGCAGGCCCACCTTGTCGTCGTACTCCGGGTCGGTCTCTTCCACGTTGGTGAACTGGGCACGACCGCCGCCCAGCGCCACCAGCGGACCTCGCCCGTAACGCGAGGTGTCCAGCAGCTGCTGGGCGATGTCCTTGCAGCCGGCCGCCTTGGCCGCCTCCGGCAGGTCCGCGTCGCTTTCCCAGTTGCGCTCGGGCGAATGGGCGTAGGTCGCGGCCGGGGTGGCGTGGGTGAGGCGCGCGGTGGTCACCACGCCGGTGGCCATGCCGGCGCTGTCGGCCAGCTGCAGCCAGGTCAGCAGGCCCTTGCCCAGGCTGTCGGCGCAGTCGCTGCGGCTGCCGGCGCTGACCCCGATGGCGCCCATGTGGGTCTTCACGCCGGTGGTGATGGCGGTCATGGTGCCGGCCGAATCCGGGGTCTGCGAATCGGTGTTGTAGGTCTTGCTGAACGCGGTGGCCGGGAAGCGCTCCCAGGAGAGCAGGTTCTCTTCGCCCGGGTTGCCGTTGCGCTGGCCCTCGAAGATGCGTGCGGCAGCCACGGTGGTCAGGCTCATGCCATCGCCCAGGAACAGGATCACGTTTTTCGCGCGGCCGTCCATGGCGCCACTGCCGGCGGCACGGGCGGCACCGCTGCGGTACCACCACTGAGGGGTTTCACCGGCCGGGTGGGCCACTGCCGGTACATCGACCTGAACGGCGCCGGCGTTGGCGCGGGAAGCGGGGGCGGAGGCGGCGCAGGCGCCAAGCAGCAGGGTGGTGGCGAGGGCCGCCACAACAGGCGTGAAACGGGACATGGACGCGCGTATCTCAATGGTGAAACGGGCGTTCATTATGCAGAACGCCGCAAGGCACGCCGATGACACGCTGATTTGTTTCTGTGCGCCTCGTCCGCAGGGGCGCGTTGGGCTAAGGTGAGGGGCTGTCACCCTCTCCCTGGAATGCTCATGACGCTGGTGTCTGCCTGGCTGCGGATCCCGTTCTGGCAGCGCGTACTTGGCGGCTTCGTGCTCGGCGCGCTGGCCGGCTGGCTGCTTGGCCCCGCCGCCGAAACCTGGTTCGGCCCGCTGGGCGACCTGTACGTCACGCTGATCAAGATGATCGCGGTGCCGCTGGTGTTCTTCGCGGTGATCAACGCCATTTCCTCCCTGCACGGGCAGAAATCGGTGGCGGCGCTGGGCGGGCGCACCTTCCTGTGGTTCATCATCACCGCCGCGCTGGCGGTGGGCATCGGCCTCGCCGTGGGCACCCTGATGCAGCCGGGTACCGGCAACCTCAGCCTGAGCATGGACCACGGCTACACGCCGCGCGAAGTGCCCAGCGTGGTCAAGGTGGTCATGGACGTGGTGCCGTCCAACGTGTTCTACGCGCTCACCGGCATCGGCACCAAGGTCAACGCGGCCGGCGAGACGGTGCTGGCGGCGGGGCGCGGTTCGATCCTGCCGGTGATCTTCTTCGCCGGCCTGCTCGGTTTTGCCATGGTCAAGCTGGGCGACAAGGTCGCCGAGGCGCGCAAGCTGACCGGGCAGATGAGCGACATCATGATCCAGGTCACTCGCTTCGTGCTGGAGATGACCCCACTGGGCACCTTCGGCCTGATCGCCGGGCTGGTGGGCAGCTACGGCTTCGAAAAACTGTTGCCGCTGGGCAGCTTCGTGCTGGCGCTGTACGTGGCCTGCGCGCTGCATATCGTGCTGGTGTACGGCAGCCTGCTGCTGGTGCACGGCCTGAACCCGCTCAAGTTCTTCCGCGGTGCCGCGCCGGGCATGCAGGTGGCGTTCGTCAGCTCGTCCAGCTTCGCGGCGATGCCGGCGGCAATGCGTTCGATCACCCACAACCTTGGCGTGAACAAGGACTACGCGTCCTTCGCGGTGCCACTGGGCGCCAGCATCAAGATGGACGGTTGCGGCGCGATCTATCCGGCGCTGTGCGCGGTGTTCATCGCGCAGTACACCGGCGTGCCGCTCACCCCCGAGCAGTATGTGGTGGTGCTGATCGCTTCGGTGCTGGGCAGCTTCGGTACAGCCGGGGTACCCGGTACGGCGGTGGTGATGGCCACGGTGGTGCTGAGCGCAGCCAACCTGCCGCTGGAGACCATCGGCTACCTGTACGCGATCGACCGGATCCTGGACATGATGCGCACCATGACCAACGTCACCGGCCAGATGCTGGTGCCGGTGCTGGTGGCCAAGGAAACCGGGCTGCTCGACCGCGAGGTCTACGACAACCCGTCCACCAACCTGGGCGTGGAAGAGGGCGAAGAGCGCACCTCTTAGCACGATCGGTCAGGTCGTCATGCAGCGGGCCGGCGATTGTCGGCCCGTCTGCGTTTGATGACTGCGCACTGTGACATCTGTATCCGACGGTGTAACAACGCTGATACACCTACATGTGAAGTGAGCGTTATCCGCCTTCCTGACGCGCGCACGTTCGTGTTCAGGACGCGTGAACGCCACGCGGGTGTAACACCTGCGTTGCAGTGACAGCGGTCGCTGCCGGCAACATGCCCGCAAACAGGGCCTTTCGGACTTGGCACGATTGCTGCTCCATCCCTCCGCATGTATCGGGAGGTCGCAATGGACAGCGTTCGCGTACGGAGCAAGGCAACGGTGGTGACGTGGCTGCTGCTGGTGATGGTGATGGTGCTGGCACCGGCAGCGGTGCAGGCCTCGGGCGCACGGCAGGGCGTGAAGCAGCAACCGGGTGAAATCGTGCTGCTGCGGGATGTATCCGCGCGGCCGGCGTATCGCCCCGCTCCCCCGGGCGTGGCCTTGATCGCCGATCCCTCGCCCAAGCGCGAAGTCGCTGGCGCACTGGGCACCTCGACCGGCATGGACGAACTGAGCGACGACGATTACGCCTCGCTGGGCTCCAACACCGGCCTCTCTGCGGGGCACCCGCAGACCACCGTGGAGCGCGTCACCACCAGCACCATCAACAGCACCCTGGGCAAGGCCACCAGCAGCGGTGTGCTGTCGGGCAGCTCGCTCGGCCGCAGCATCGGCGGGCCGATGGGCGCGGTGGGCAACGCCACCCGCGGTATCGGTGACCAGGTGCGCGGTGCGCTGGCGCAGTTCCCGCTCGGCCAGCCGGCCGGTGCGCCTGCAGGTGGGCCCGGCAAATGAAGCGCGCAACCGTGCTGCTCTCGCTGGGGCTCTCGCTGGTGCTGCCACTGCCGCTGTACGCGCAGCAGGCAGGCGACTACGCCGGCATGCTGGGCTACCTCAACAACACCCGCCTGGAGGGCCGCGCGCTGAGCGGCGCCGACGGCGCCATGGTGGTCAACATGGCCGCCGGCGACCTCAACCTGCAGGCCAACCTGCTGGGTATCGCCAGCGGCGAAAACGCACAGGTCAACATCGATGCACGCCAACGCCTCGCCGGCAACCGCGTGCGCGCCGATGGCGCGCTGGATGCCAGCGCCAGCATCGGCGGCCAGGCACTGAACGGCGCCAGCGGCGTCGCCATGATCAACCAGGCCAGCGGTATCGGCAACGCGACGCTCAACGTCGTCACGGCCACGCTGGCGCAACAGGGCATACGCGAGACGAACGACGAGGCCTTGTCCGCGTCGGGGGCACTCGCGTCAGCAGGGGGGCAGGGCACCGCACGTCGCGGTGGTTCCGCCGGAACCCGCAGTGTCGCCGTGGAGGACACCGCACTGCAGGGATTCGACGGCGTTCTGCAACTCAATCAAATCGCGGGTACCGGCAACACCACCGCCAACCAGTTGGGCATTTCGGTGCAGTCCACCCCGTGAGCAGTTCCATCCACCCGATTGACCGTGAAGAGAGAGGGCACCATGAACACCATGAACAAGACGGTACTTGCGCTGGCCATCGCAGTTGCGGCTACCGCATCTGCCTCCGCACAGGACAACCAGAACGCAAGCGCGTTCATCAACCACATCCACAACGTGTGGGAAACCCGCACCAACACCAACACGAACACGAACACCAACCTCAATACCGACGTTGATACCAACATCAACACCGATATCGACACCGATGTCGACACCGACATCACCACCAGCATCGATACCGATATCGATACCAATATCGATACCAACATCCGCAATGACTGGGATTCGCGCACCCGCGTACGCAACAACAGCACCACCAACACCAGCTCCGACACCAGCACCAGGACCACGACCAAGAGCTACAGCGACACCAGCGACGTGAACCACACGCGCAATGTCTCGGTCAACGAAAACGTGCAGAAGAACAGCAACATCCAGGCCGACGAGCGCAAGGAAAAGAACAACCACGGCGTGGACGTGAACCTGGAATCGGACCTGCAGGTGGGTGCGGACGTACAGTTCCGCGGCCGTCCGACCGTCTCGGGTGACCTGGAAGTGGACTCGGCCGCGATTGCCATCATCGACAACCGCCAGTCGATCACCGACAACGAAGGCGACAACCAGCTGCTCGAGAACAATTCCTCGATCAGCGAAAACGTGGCGCAGGACGCGTCGGGCAACCTCGGCTTCAACACCGCCGCCGGTGACAACAATGCCCAGGACAACGCCGCGTCGCTGTCCGCCGCCGATGCTTCGTTCACCTTCGGCATGTCCGATGCGCAGGTGTACGTGAACCAGTACGGCGCCGGCAACACCACCATGAATGATGGCGTGGTCAACAACTCCAGCCTCAGCGGCAACGCCTTCCGCGGCGCCACCGGCAACATCGGCGTGAACAGCGCCGCCGGCAACAACAACGAGCAGAAGAACGCCCTGGCTGCGTCGGTGTCCACCGCCCGCATGGCCACCGCGAGCATCAGCTCGAACCAGGTGTCCACCGGCAACAGCGTGTCCAACGAGGGCTACGTGAAGGCCATGCGTGACACCACCCAGGTCACCCTGCGTGGCAACGTCCGGGGCGGTACTGCAGCCATCGGCGTGGGTGGTTACGCCGGTCGCGGCAATGCCTACCAGAAGGAAAACTTCTACCCGGATACCTGGAGCGGCTCGTCGCATACCGGTGGCAACCAGACCGGGCACATCGACCTGGATGCTGACGCCCAGGGCGCCACCGACAACCCGTACAACGAAGGTGCAGGCGGTCTCGCCTTCGACACCGACGAGCGCGGCGTTCTGGCGTACGGTGAAGTGGGCTATGCCGATCTGCAGGCCAGCCTGAGCGGTACCGTGGCCACCACCCGCTGGGTCGTGGAACGTGCCGAAAACAACGCTTCGCTGTCGGGTGACTCGTTCCGCGGCGCCAGCGGCAACATCGGCGTGAACGTCGCAGCCGGCACCGGCAACCTGCAGGCCAACAGCCTGGCCCTGGCCGTGGCCCAGCCGTCCACTGGCGGCAACCCGGGCGGCGGTGGCGGCGAGTAACGCTGTCCGTTTTCGCAGGCAACACGCGTTGAGCGCAACAAACCCGGCCATCCGCCAATGGCCGGGTTCCCCGGGAGCCCCTGTTCCATCCTCCCCCTTTGGGGCAGGGGCTCCTTCCTTCTTCCGGAGCCATGCCGATGTGGTCGACCCGAGCCCTGTGCTGCGCGTTGTCGCTGCTGATCCTGCCGGTGGGCGCCTCGCGCGCCGGCGATGTGTCCTTCAGCGGCGTGCTGCCCAATGGCGCGGTGTACTCCCAGCGCGTGGAGAGCATGCAGGAACGGCGCTTCCGCAACGTGGTGCGCCAACACACCGATTACAGCTGCGGCGCGGCCGCTTTGGCCACGATCCTGCGTTATGCCTACCACCTGGACGCGGACGAAGGCACGGTGATCGAAGGAATGATGGGGGTGTCGGACCCTGAACTGGTCCACCAGCGTGGCTTCTCGCTGCTGGACATCAAGCGTTACGTGGAATCGATGGGCATGCGTGGGCGCGGCTACCGCGTCAACGAAGAGCGCCTGCGCTCGCTGCGCGTGCCCGGGCTGGTGTTGATGGATGTGCGTGGATTCCGCCACTTCGTGGTCCTCAAGCAGGTCCGCGGCGACGTGGTCGACGTAGCGGACCCGATCCTGGGCAACCGCAGCATACCCGTCAACGAATTTCTCGAATCATGGCCGTCGCGCGCCGTGTTCGTCGTCATCGGTACCGATTTCGACCGCAACACCGTGTTGCTGCAGCCCGGCGAACAGCCCAGTGCGCGTTCGCTGTATGCACGGCAGGGCCCGATCACCGACGCGGAACTGGTGGATTTCGGTTTCACCCATGCCGATCTGTTCTAGGAGGCACCATGAACATCGCAAACTGGACGCACAGTGCATTGCTCGTCGCGCTGCTCGGGGTCGCCCCGGTACACGCCGCCGATGCACCCAACGCGCAGGAGCAGGGACGCCCCGGCAAGGGATTGAGCGAAATCCCCGACCCGGAACTGAAATTGATGCGTGGCCGCTACACCGTCAACGGCAATGCCGTGGCCTGGTTCGGCGTGACCATGGTTTCACAATGGCAGGCCGGCAACCAGTCCGCACAGAGCGCGCTGACCTTGGGCATGGATTTCAGCCATGGGGGCAACACGCCCAAGGTGAGCTTCACGCCCAGCGTGACGGTCACCGCCGCCGACGCGCCCCTGCCGGAGACCCCGGGGCGCAGCGTGGATTCGAGCGGCCTGCAGAACGTGGCCGGGCTTACCCAGAGCATCCAGGTGGCCGGTGACAACAACGTGGCCAGCAACGCCACCCAGTTGAACGTGCGCGAAGGCACCGCACCCACCACCACCGAACAGAGCGCCGCGCAGGCCAGCGCGCAGCAGGGCGGCGTGAGCGCCGTGGCCCAGCAGGACGGCAACGGCGCCAGCGTGCAGCTGCAGATCCAGGGCGTGGGCCAGGTCCAGCAATGGATCCGCAACGGCAGCGTCGGCCAGAGCATCGCCGTGGCCAGCGATGGCCAATCGGCCAGCAACCGCATGCAGATCGACCTGGTGCGGCAGACCCTGGCCAACAGCGCGTCGCTGAACCAGAACGTGGCCCAGGCGATGAACCTGGTACGCGGCGTAGGCATGGGGCCCGGCCAGTAACACCGGCCGGGTGGGGGAACGACACCAGAACACAGGGCAAGGAAATGCACACCTCGATATGCACGACACCGCTGGCGCTGGCGGCGCTGGCACTGACCGCGTCAGCTGCGGCAAACGCCCAGGACGCACCGGCCACCCCGGCAGACGAAGCAGACGTAAAAGCACTCATCCAGCAGCTGGAAACGCTCAAAGCCAATTACGCCCAGGAAGTGCGCCGGCTGCGCGAACTGGACATGCAGGTGCAGGCCATGCAGGCCCGCTTGAGCGGCAAGACCGCACCGCTGGCCGGCGCCGCCCCGCCCGAACCGCTGCCCTCGAGCACCCCCGCCGCACCGCCGACCGGCGATGGCTACGCCAGCACCGCCGCCGAAGCGCAGCAGGCCAAAGAAGCCTCGCGCCGCAGCGTCGACGACGTCAAACAACAGACCTCGACCCTGTTCACCCGCCGCTTCACACTGGAAAACAGCCTCAGCTACGCACGCTACGACCGCAAGCAGCTGACCCTCAACGGCTTCCTCGCCCTCGACGCGATCTTCCTCGGCAACATCGCCATCGAAAACGTCGAGTCCGACACCCTCACCTACAACCTCGCCGCACGCTGGGGCCTCACCCCGCGCCTGGCCCTGAACCTGGACGTGCCCTACCTGGCCCGCAAGACCGTCTTCCAGAAGGGCGGCGCCGGCGGCTCGGCGGCGGCCATCGCCCAGGAAGAAACCACCGGCAACGGCATCGGCGACATCAGCCTCAGTGCCAACTACAAACTGTTCTCCGAAAAAGGCCGCTGGCCCGAAACCGTGTTGACCGTCGGCGCCACCGCCCCCACCGGCCGCGAACCCTACGGCCTGAGCTGGAAAGTGCTCGAGCGCGACGACGACGACTTCATCCGCTTCGCCGTGCCCGAACAGCAACCCACCGGCAACGGCGTCTGGCAGGCCAACGTCGGCCTGTCGGCGGTCAAGACCGCCGACCCGGCCATCCTGTTCGCCAACATCGGCTACATCCATTCGTTCGAAAACAGCTTCGACGACCTCGACGCCAACCCCGATACCGTCAACCCCGGTGACGTCAAACTCGGCGGCTCGTATTACTTCGGCGCCGGCGTGGCGTTCGCCTTCAACGAACGCACCAGCCTGAGCATCTCCTTCAGTGACAAGCTCAGCGCCCGCGCCTCCACCCGCTTCAAGGGCGGCCAGTGGGTCAAGATCGTCGGCAGCGACGCCAATGCGGCCACGCTCAACCTGGGCATCACCTACGCACTCAACCAGAACACCACGATCGTGAGCCTGCTGGGTATCGGCCTGACGCCGGATTCGCCGGACTTCACCCTGGCCTTCAAGGTGCCGTACATCCTGTAGCGCGCGTATCGACCAACGGTCGATACCTACCGCAGCCGGCAATGCGGAGGGCCGGCAATGCAGAGGGCCGGCCAACGGCCGGCGTCAGCGAAGCCCCAGCTTTTTCCATGGCCACCGACCCGATGTCGAAGGGTCGGCGGGGGCGGGTTTGCGGGGGTGTGAGCCGCATGGATGCGGCGACCAAGCCCCCATGGATGGGTTGAGGTGGTCTAATCCGGCTGGACACTCGATAGGATCAATCCAAGCATCGAGGTGACCCGTGGCAAGACAGATAACC
>NZ_JBNBBE010000005.1:146212-244307 GCF_050031795.1 Stenotrophomonas sp. SrG | reverse complement strand
CTTGCATGTGTTAGGCCTACCGCCAGCGTTCACTCTGAGCCAGGATCAAACTCTTCACTTAAAAACGCATAGTCCGAAGACTAAAAATTTAAAGCTGCAGATGCTTGACCGCTGGCAACGTTTCGCTTGCTTTAAAACAATTGATATGTTGCTTGATCAAACGTCTGCAAGATGGACAAATCATCCTTCCTGCAGGCGCCTTCACAAGATACCTGCGCATACTGTCAAAGAACTTGGGAGTCGGCCTCAGCGCCTTTCTCCGTGTGCCCCGACGTTTCCGTCGTTGCGAGCCGCCCATTATAGCTGGCTTTTCCGCTTCGTCAACACCCTTTTTCGAGGGCCGTCTCACCGAAGTGGACGTTGTTGCCGATGCTGCTTCGTCGTGCGACCCGGAGGTCTTTTCGTCGAAGCGAGCCGCCTATTATGTCAGGCTTTTCGTTTCCGTCAACACCTTGTTTCGAAGGATGTTGCCGCCGCTTTGGCTTGGTGTTCACCGGGGTGAAGACCGCGTCGCAGCGAGGGAGCGAATACTAAAGACTTCTCGAAATTCGTCAAGCGCTTTTTTCAATTCGTACCGACAAACGCCCGGTACCTGCCGTGTGTGGGCACAGCGCCAACGGCGATGCGCAGCACGCGCGTTGCGCGTGCTGCGCAGGGCTGCCAACAATGCAGCTTCTTGTCGTCAGGGAAGCATGCGTCATGTCTGCGGTTGCCAAGCGTTCGTTGTTGCGCGATCTCTCATTGCCCGCCGTGGTCGCAGGCTTCATTACGGTGCTGGTGGGCTTTGCCAGTTCCGCGGTGATCGTGTTCCAGGCCGCACAGGCGGTCGGT
This sequence comes from Stenotrophomonas sp. SrG, assembly GCF_050031795.1. Lineage (NCBI taxonomy): Bacteria > Pseudomonadati > Pseudomonadota > Gammaproteobacteria > Lysobacterales > Lysobacteraceae > Stenotrophomonas > Stenotrophomonas sp. SrG. The sequence goes on along the minus strand of NZ_JBNBBE010000005.1, from coordinate 243,476 downwards.
GCAACGCAGGCGCAGATCGCATCGTGGATGTGGGCGTTGGGCCTGGGCATGGGCGTGACCTGCATCGGGCTGTCGCTGCGCTACCGCGTTCCCGTGGTGACTGCATGGTCGACCCCTGGTGCCGCGATGCTGGTGGTAGGCACGGGCGCGGTGGCCTATAGCGATGCCATCGGGGCATTCGTACTGGCGGCGGTGCTGGGGATGCTGGCCGGCTTCTCCGGTGTGTTCGCCAAGGTCATGCGCCGCGTGCCGATGGCGTTGGCCGCCGGCATGCTGGCCGGCGTACTGCTGCGCTTCGGGTTGGAGGTGTTCGTCTCCATGGGCACGCAGCTGGGGATGGCGCTGGCGATGTTCGCGACCTGGCTGGTCGGGCGCCGGCTTTTCCCCCGCTACGCGGTGATTGCCACCCTACTGGTGGGCGTGGGCGTTGCCGTTGCACAGGGCCTGCTGCATGCCGAACAGCTGCGGCTCGAACTGGCCATGCCGGTGTTCACCTGGCCCACCCTGTCATGGCCGGCGGTGTTCGGCATCGCCCTGCCCCTGTTCGTGGTCACCATGGCCTCGCAGAACATTCCCGGGGTCGCCGTGATCCGGGCGTCCGGCTACGACACCCCGATTTCCCCCGTCATCGGCTGGATCGGCGTGGCCAACACGGTGCTGGCCCCGTTCGGCGCCTACGGCCTCAACCTCGCGGCGATCACGGCGGCCATCTGCATGGGACGCGAAGCGCATGAGGATCCGGCCCGGCGTTACACCGCTGCCGTGGCCGCCGGTGCCTTCTACATCGTGGTGGGCCTGTTCGGCGCGACGGTGGCCGCGGTATTCGCCGCCTTCCCGAAGGAACTGGTGGCCTGCGTCGCCGGCATCGCCTTGTTCGGGACCATCGCCAACAGCCTGGCCATGGCCCTGCGCGAGGAAAGCGACCGCGAGGCCGCACTGGTCACCTTCCTGGTGACCGCCTCGGGCCTGTCGCTGGGCGGGATCGGCTCTGCCTTCTGGGGCCTGGTGGCCGGCGGCATCTGCCTGGTCGCCTTGCGGCCGCGTGGTGCCGCCCTGCCCTGAGCGCTGGCCGCGCTTACTGGGGCAGGACGCGGAGGGTCTGCACCAGGCTGTGGCGCGCGCCCGGGGCCAGGGTGACCACGTCAGGGCCGGCGTTGGCCGCCTCCAGGCACACATAGTGTCTCCAGCCGGCGCCGACGTCGGCCATCTTCGCCGCACCTGCCTGGCCGGGGTTCCAGGCCACCAGCGAGCGACTGCCCTGGGTACTGATCTCGATGCTGCGCTTGAGCCCCGGGTCCTTCAGCAGGTAGCGGCCACCGGCCTGGGTATAGATGCGGTCGCTGCGGCCGGGGTCACGCGGGTCGTTGAGCGACCAGTCGCCCTGTTGGGTGCGCGGGGTGGCGTAGTTCTCGAACTTGTCCAGGTAGGTCAGGCCATCCAGCCCGGACACGCTGACCTGCATGGCGTCGCTGACCTTGAAGTAGTTGTGCAGCGCCTGGGTGAAGGTGACCGGCTGGCGGCCGGTGTTCTCGGTGACCAGGCGCTGTTCGAGGGTGCGGCCGATCCGCAGCTGCATGCTGAGGCGCAGGTCGAGGGTCTCCAGCGCCGGCGGGGCGAGGGTCAGCACCACGGTGCCATCGGCTTCGCGCTGCGCGCTCTGCAGGGTCCACGGCACGTTGCGCACGAAGCCATGCGAGGGCACGTCACTGCCCTGCCCTTGTTTGCCGAAGTACGGCCAGCACACCGGGCTGCCGCCGCGGATCGGGGTGGGCAGCGCCTGCGCGGTGGGCGACAGCCACAGCACGTCCTGGCCGCCCTTGGGAATGAAGGACAGCAGCTGCCCGCCAAACACGGAGATCGCGGCAGTGGCCAGCGGGGTTTCCACCTTCCAGGCCGGGAAGCCTTGGATGTCGACGATGCTCAGGCCCTCCAGCTTCGGCAGCGCGGCGCCGGAGGCAGCCGGCGACTGCACGAGGCGGGCGTGGTTGGGCGGCAGGGAGAACGCGGTGGTGTCGGGCATGGCGGTAGTGGGCTTGGGTAGAGGGGGTGCGCTGCGCAGCGCGGTGAGGATGCGTTGGCCGGCGCGGCCGTCCGGATTGGGCCAGCCCAGCGCCTGCTGTTCGGTCTGGATGGCACGCCGCGTGGCAGTGCCGACCATGCCATCGGCGGCACCGATATCGTGGCCGCGTGCCAGCAGCAGGGTCTGCAGCTCGCGGCGTTCAGTGCGGCCAATGCCGGGATCGTCGGTGGGCCAGGCCGCCACGAGGCCGGGGCCGCCCCGCAGGCGGTCGGCCAGGGTGGCAATGGCCAGGGCATAGCTCTCCGCAGCGTTGTAGGCGTAGATCGCGTCGTAATTGCGGAACACCAGCCAGGCCGGGCCCTTGGCGCCGGTGGGCAGCAGCAGCGCGGCGTTGGCATCCTCGGGCAGTCCCGCAGGCGCGAGCGCGCCGCCGCCGATGGGGGCAATGCCCAATGCCCGCCAGGCCGCGAGCGGCTTGCGCTGGGTGCGACCGGCCAGGCTTGCGTTGAAGCCGGTGGGGATCGTGACTTCGATGCCCCACGGCTGGCCGGTACGCCAGCCGGCCTGCTTGAGATAGTTGGCAGTGGAGGCCAGCGCGTCGGGAATGCTGGCCACCAGGTCGCGGCGGCCATCGCCATCGCCGTCCACCGCGATACGCGCATAGGTGGAGGGCATGAACTGGGTGTGGCCGAAGGCGCCGGCCCAGGAGCCGGTCAGGCCATCGGCACTCAGATCACCGGCGTCGAGCAGCTTGAGCAGGGCCAGCAGCTCGCCGCGGAAGAACGGCTGGCGGCGCCCGTTGCAGGACAGGGTGGCCAGCGACTGCAGCAGCGGGCGCTTGCCGAACACGCGGCCGTAATCGCTCTCCACGCCCCAGACCGCGACGATGGTGGCCGGATCCACGCCGTACTGCGCCGATACGCGGGCGAGCAGGTCGCGGTGCTGGTCCAGGCGGGCGCGGCCATCGTCGACGCGCTGGGTATCGACCAGGGCGGCCAGGTAATCCCACAAGGGCGTGGTGAACTCCGGCTGCGCATCCAGCAGCGGCAACACGCTCAGGTCCGGGGTGAGGCCGGCGGTGAGCCGGGTGAACCCGGCCGCGCTGACGCCCTGCTTGAGCGCCTGCGGCTGCAACGTGGCCAGGCAGCGGTCGAAATCGTCCTGCGGCGCGGCAGCGACCGGGGTGCCGGCCAGGCACAGCGCGCCCAGCAGGCCGACGGTGGTAAACCTCATTGGCGTGAATCCCTGCAGCCAAGTGTTACCGCATCATAGCGGCAACCCACGCGGTTCAGGCCCGTTCCAGCAACCGCAGGCCGAAGGCGGGGGCATCGGCATTCCACTGCATGCGCACGCGCAGGCCGGCCTCGGCGATCAGCGCGCCGAAGGCGGCGTCGGTGTACTTGTGGCTGTATTCCACCGTCATCGCTTCCCCGTCGGCGAAATCGAACGCGCGGCCGGCCACGTGCACCCGCTGTGCGCAACGGCTGACCAGCTCGGTTTCAATGCGCAGGTGCGGCACGCTGTAACGCGCGCGGTGCTCGAAGCCGTCCAGGTCGAAGTCGCTGCCGATCTCGCGGTTGAGCCGGCGCAGCAGGTTGAGGGTGAACGCCGCCGTGACACCGGCCGCATCGTTGTAGGCCGCTTCGATCAGTGCCGGGTCCTTGTGCAGGTCGATGCCGATCAGCGCCAGCCCGGTGGGGCCCATGGTCTGGCGCATGGCATCGAGCAGCGCCACGGCATCGTCGTGGGCGAAGTTGCCAAGCGTGGAGCCGGGGAAGAACAGCAGCCGGCGTGCCGGTTCGCGCTGCGGTTCGGGCAGCGTTACGGGGCGGGTGAAGTCAGCGCAGACCGGCAGCATCTCGATCTCCGGCAGCGCTTCGGCCAGGCGTGCCACGCTGTCGAGCAGCGCCGCGCGCGATATTTCGATGGGGGTGTAGGCCACCGGATCGGCCAGGGCATGCAGCAGCAGCTCGGTCTTGCGCCCGCTGCCACTGCCCAGTTCCACCACGTGCAGGTGCGGCCCCACGGCGCGTGCGATCTCGGCGCTGACCTGCTGCAGCAGCTGCAGCTCGGTGCGCGTGGGGTAGTACTCGGGCTGGCGGGTGATCTGTTCGAACAGCTGCGAGCCGCGTGCATCGTAGAAATACTTGGAAGGCAACTGGCGTGGGCGCTGCGACAGGCCGTGCAGGATGTCGGCGGTGATCCGCGCGCGATCCGGCTGCAGGTCGGTCAACGCATCCAGGGCATCACTGACAGTGCTCATGCGGCATCCTTGGCCAGACGCAGGCCGGCGAACTGCCAGCGCGCCGACGGTGCGAAGAAATTGCGGTAGCTGGCACGGATGTGGTCGGCCGGGGTGGCGCAGCTGCCGCCACGCAGTACCCATTGGCCGCACATGAACTTGCCGTTGTATTCGCCGAGGTTGCCTTCGAAGGTACGGAAACCGGGATAGGCCCCGTACGCACTGCTGGTCCACTCCCAGACATCGCCGAACAGCTGCAGGTGGCGGTCGTGCGCGCTGCCCTGGTCGGGCGCGGCCGGATGCAGGCGCCCGCTGTCGGCGAAGTTGCCCTGCGGCGCCTGACCGGCGGCGGCCGCTTCCCATTCGAACTCGGTGGGCAGGCGCGCACCGGCCCAACGGGCGTAGGCGTCGGCTTCGAAGTAGCTGAGGTGGCAGACCGGTGCATCGGGGTCGAGCGCGCGCCAGCCCGCCAGGGTGAACTCGCGCGCCAGTGCGTCATCCCAGTACAGCGGGTGCTGCCAGTGTTCCTGCTGGCACAGGCTCCAGCCCTCGCTCATCCAATGGGCGGGCTCGCGGTAGCCGCCGGCTTCGACGAAGCGGCGGAACTCGCTGTTGCTGACCGGGCGGTTGGCCAGCGAATGGGCAGGCACCAGCACGCGGTGCACCGGCGATTCGTTGTCATAGGCGAAGGCGGCATGCGCCGGCCACGCGGGCGCGCCGATCTCCACGATCTGTTCCGGGCTGTGGATCCACGCCAGCGGCGAGGCGGTGCCGGTGCTGCGCGGCAGGTCGTCGCGGTAGGCCGGCTGCAGCGGGTTGCTCCACAGCGCGTGCTTGATGTCGGTGAGCAGCAGCTCCTGGTGTTGCTGCTCGTGGTGCAGGCCCAGTACCAGCTGGCGGGTCGCCTGCTCATCCAGTGCATCCGCCTGCAGCGCCGCCAGCACGCGCTGGTCGACCAGGTTGCGGAAGCGCAGCACTTCGTCCAGTGAGGGCCGCGACAGCAGGCCGCGCTGTGGCCGCGCATGGGCCGGGCCGATGCTCTGGTAGTAGCTGTTAAACAGGTAATGCCAATCGGCGTCGAACGCGACGTAGTCCGGCTGGGTCGCCAGCACGAAGCGCTCGAAGAACCACGTGGTATGGGCCAGGTGCCATTTGCTCGGGCTGGCATCGGGCATGCTCTGCACCATCGCATCTTCGGCGCTGAGCGGTGCGGCCAGGGCCACGCTGCGGGCGCGTACCCGGGCGAACTGGGCCGCCAGGGCGGTGGCAGCGGTGGCGGCGGTAGGAGGCGGGGCAACGACGGCGTTCATCGCACGAAGGATCGGCGAGCATGGGTGAGCGCGATGTCATGGCGCGGCGTACGCGGTGTTACGCCGTTCAAGTTGAATAGGCGATCAGGGCAGCGCGTCGAGATAGAACCAGCGCCCATCGAGGCGCACGAAGCGGCTGTGCTCCTGCATCTTCACCGCGCTGCCGCCGCCGATCCGGTAGCGCGCGGTGAAACGCACCTGGGCGTGGTCGGCATCCTGCAGGGCGTGTTCGTGCACGGTCAGGCCCAGCCAGTGCGTGCGCTGCCCGGCCGGCTCGTCCAGCGACAGGGTTTCCGGACGGGTATCGGGGTGCCAGCTGGCCAGCAGGTATGCCGGCAGCTGCTTCACGTAGGCGCTGTAACGCGAGCGCATCAACGCCTCGGCATCGGGCGCGGCGTCACCGGCGTGGAACCGGCCGCAGCAGGCGGCGTAGGCGACGGGGCGGCCGCAGGGACAGGGATCGGCAGGGGTCATGGGCGTATTGTGCCGCGAGGAGGCGTATGCTGGCGCGCTTTCCGCCGTGATGCGCTGCCGTGTTCGAGCTGGCTCCCCCTGAACTGTTGTGGTTGGTGGCGATCGCCTTCATCGCCGGCCTGGTCGATGCCGCTGTCGGTGGTGGTGGGCTGGTGCAGTTGCCCGGACTGTTCACGGTGCTGCCGCAGCACACTCCGGCAATGCTGTTTGGTACCAACAAGTTCAGTTCGATGTTCGGCACCGCCGCAGCGGCATTCCGCTACGCGCGCAATGTGCGCTTCCCCTGGCGACCGGTACTGTTCGCGGCCGCCACAGCCTTCGTGTTCTCGTTTGCCGGGGCCACGGCGGTGAGCCTGCTGCCCAAGGACGCGGTGCGCCCGCTGGTGCTGGTGCTGCTGGTGGCGATGCTGGGCTACACGCTGTGGAAGAAGGACTTCGGCGCCCTGCACCGGCCGCGCGAGATCGGCCGCAAGGAACTTGCCACGGCGCTGGCGATCGGCGCGGTGATCGGCTTCTACGACGGCTTCTTCGGGCCGGGCACCGGCAGCTTCCTGATCTTCCTGTTCGTGCGCTTCTTCGGGCTGGATTTCCTGCGCGCCTCGGCCGCCTCGAAGGTGGTCAACCTGGCCACCAACGTGGCCGCGATCTCGTTCTTCGTGCCGACCGGCAACATCCTGTGGCTGTTCGCCATCCCGATGGCCACCGCCAACATCGTCGGTTCGGTGGTCGGGACCCGGCTTGCGCTGCGCGGCGGCACGCCGTTCATCCGCAAGCTGTTCGTGGGCCTGGTGGTGGTGCTGATCGCCCGGATGGGCTGGGACACGTTCGCCGGCTAGGCAGGTCAGTCCTCGACCTGCCCGGCCGCGCTGCGGGTGCGCTCGGGAAGCTTGAGCCGCTTGCCTTCTTCGTCGTACTCGATCAACAGCACGCCGGAGTCGTGCCGGCCGCTGATCTCGACGAAACAGGCGCCGCCGATGAAAGGCTCCAGCGTCATCACCGATTTCAGCGGGGTGGCCACCACCATCTGGAAGCCGAAGTTCTCGAAGATGTTCATCGCCAGGGCGGTGAACTCGTTGTCGGCCTTGTCGAACGCTTCGTCCAGCACCACGGCGGCGTAGCTGGGCAGCTGGCTGTCGGCGCCGCCGAGCTGGTAGCGCAGCGCCGCCGCCAGGCAGGTGGTGGCCAACTTCTGGCGCTGGCCACCGGACTTGCCGGCGCCGCTGCGGTAGATCTCGACCTGCTGGCGGGTGGCGGCGTCCAGTTCCACGCCGATGAACTCCACATGCAGGCGTACGTCGAGCACGTTCTCGCGCCAGCGCTTGTCCTCGCCTTCCTGCGAGCCCAGCCGCTTGACCAGCTCGCGCAGCACGGCGAACTGGGTCTCGGCGACGTCGCGCTCTTCGGTCTGGTGATGCGACAGCACTTCGCGCAGGTGCTGGTGGAACTCGAGCACTTCCGGCAGGCGCCGGTCGCTGAGCTCGATGGTCAGCAGGGTGCCGCGGTTGAACGGCACCTGCTCCAGCGATGCATTGACCTCGTCCAGGCGCTGGCCGATCGACTTGCGCGCTTCGGCGCTGTGCCGCTGCAGGGCCAGCAGGTTGTTCTTGCTCTGGTTCTGCAGCAGGTCGAAGAAACGCTCCTCGTGCTGCGGCAGGCCATCGCGTTCCAGCCGCGCCAGACGCGCCAGGTAATCCTCCGCGGAGGATACCGACGCGGTGAAATCACCGGACTCCTCCGGCCACGCCTGCGCGAAGCGGCGGAAGCAGCCCACCAGCTGGGTCTCGACCCGGTGCACGTCCTGCTGGGACGAGGCCAGGCTTTCGTTGATGCCCTTGCTGATCTCGCGCATGTGCGCTTCCAGCGTTTCCAGGCTGAGCCCGCCGAGGAGATCCAGACGCTTCTTGAGCCCGGCTTCCTGGGTGGCGCCCAGCGCCGGCAGCACCAGGGCGCGGCTGCGCTGGCGCTGGGCATCGAGCTTGTCGCGCTCGCGCGAGAGCTGGATGAGCTCGACCCGGGTGTCTTCGTAGGTGCGCCGTGCCTGCACGATGTCCGCGCGGGCCTGGTCGATCTGCTGGGCCAGGCGGGCCAGGTCGGTGTTGCCTTCGCGCAGCTCACGCAGTGCCGTTTCGATGTCCTGCAGGCGTTGCAGCGCGGTGGCGACGTCGACCTCCTCCCACGCCACGTTCACCAGCTGGTGGCAGGCCATCCGACGCTCGTTGTCGAGGTCACGCTGGCCGCGCAGGCGCGCGACATCCTCGTCGCAGGCGGCAATGCGTTGCGCCAGTTCCTGCGCTTCGCGCCGGAACAGCGCCAGCTTTTCCTGGTTGTTGAAGCCCAGCAGCCAGCGACGGCGATCGCCGATCGCGCTGCGGTCATCCTTCTCGAACCGGTCGCCGGGATGCTTGACCTGGCCTTCGCGCGAAATGCCGCGCTCGACATCGCGCAGCTGCCTGGCATCGACGCACTCATAGTCGAAGCGCTTGCCCAGCTCGCGGCGCAGCCATGGCTCGAACACGCTGTCGCGCAGCTCCAGCTTGTGCAGCAGCGAGCGCGCGGACGGCGAACGTGCGATCGCGTCGTCGTTGCGGCGGACCCGGTAGTAGGTCAGGCGCATGCCCAGCTGGGTGCGATTCACCCAGGCGTTGATCTCGTTGTAGTGCTTGTCTTCGACCAGCAGCGACTGTGCAAAGCCGAACAGCACGCGCTCGATCGCCCCCTGCCAGGCACTCTGGTCCTCGTGGACCTGGATCAGCTCGCCAACGAACGGCAGTGCGGCCTCGGGCACGCCGGTTTCTTCGGACATCCGGCTGCGCAGCTTCTGCAGCGGCGCGGGAATGCTGGAGGGATTGCGCTCCATGGCCTCCAGTTCCGCGCGGACATCGGCGAAACGGCGGGTATCGTCCTGCTTGCCAGCCTGGCGCTCGGAGATGGCGTCATCCAGGGCTGCGGCGGCCTGCTGGCGATTGTCGAGTTCGCCCTGCGCGCGCGCAACCAGCGCAGCGAAGGCATGGGCGTCATCGGGAAGTTCGTTCTGCAGCCTGGCGGCGGCCTGGCGGGCCTGCTCGCGCTTGGACTGGCGGCGGTCCAGTTCGGCCTGGGCCCGGCCCTGTTCGCGTTCGAGTTCCTCGATGCGCTCGCCGCCCTGCTGGCGACGCTGCAGCTCCAGCTCGGCCAGGTGCTCCTCATGGTTGGCCAGGGCCTGCCGGCGCTGGGCTTCTTCGCCCTGCAGCCCGCGGTTGCGTACATCGATTTCCTGCAGCCGCTTCTCCAGCAGCAGCTGCAGGCGCGACTCGCGGAAACTGTCCAGGCCCAGCTTCAGCGTCTCCTCGTCGGCACGCTGCAGGTTCATCGCCTTCAGTTCGGCATGCAGCGCGCGCGCCGGCAGCAGGGTTTCCACCTGCAGGCGGGCGGTGACCACCGACTTGTGCGCGCCATCCAGCTCGGCGAAGTCGCTGACCAGCCGTTCGGCGGCATCGAAGGTGCGCGGGGTATCCAGCATGAAATCGCGCAGGAAGACGTTCAGGTCGCCCAGGTTCTTGGCCGACTGCGTCTTGTGCAGCAGGCGCAGCGCCATTTCATTGTCGATGCCCAGCAGGTGCCGGAAGCGCTCGGCGTAGCCGGTGAAGCTGTCGAAGTGGTGCACATCGCCCAAGCGCTGCTTGAGTTTGCGCAGGTCCAGGTCGAAGCCGCCGAGGTCCTTGGCGATATCGAACGGGCGCTCGGCGATCAGGTAATGCTTGCGTACGTCGGCGGCGGCCGCGCCGTTGCCGGCGATCCAGAACAGCCGCACCAGGCTGACCACGCGACCATCGCCGGCGCGGTACTCCAGCACCAGCGCGGTCCAGGTGGCGCCCTTGCGCAGGTATTGGGTGGCAATTTCGCCGGTGCCCCGGTCCTGCTGGTCCGCCCACGCGCCACGCACGTAGGAGACCAGGTTGCGGTCGCGGCCGCTGCGTTCGGCTTCGCGGGCGGCGGCGTTGAAGTCCACGATCGACGGCGGCACCAGCATTGCCGACATGGCATCGAGCAGGGTCGACTTGCCCGAACCGGAACGGCCGACGAACAGGAAGCCGCGCTCGGCGATCGGAACTTCGGTCAGGCCGTTGAAGGTGCCCCAGTTATGCACCTGCAGCCGGCGCATGCGGAACTGCTGCTGGCGCGGGTCCGGCAGCCCTTCGGTGAACAGGGCAGGAGTGTTCTTGGAGATGGCCATGCGTTATCGGTCGTTCCGTTCAGGCTTTGGCAGCAGGGGTTTCGCGCAACTGGCGGTACACCGACGAAAGTGCGGACACGTCTTCGGCGGAGAACAGCAGCTTCAATGCGGGCGATACTTCGTGCCGGTCTTCCTGGCCCGCCAGGCGGGTCAGGATGTGGTTCTCTTTCATCTTCTGCACCGCTGCGGCGACGCGACGGTTGAACCCGGCGCGGTCGGTGGAGAGGTTCTTCTCGTAGATCGCCAGCGCTTCGGCCATCTCGGTGTCGGCCACGACCGCGCGATTGCCGCGCGCGTCGGCCTCGGCCAGCTGCTGGCGCAGGTACAGCAGCAGCACCGAATCGATGAAGGTCAACGGCGAGCTGCGCAGCAGCACCGGCGCTTCGACGTCCTCGGTGTCGGCCTGGCGGGTGAAAGCCACACCACTGTCGCGGTCCAGCACCAGTTCCAGGAACAGGTCGGCCAGCGAGGAGCGGATGGCCGTTTCACTGCGGATCAGCGCCGGCCACAGCTTGGGGTGGCGCAGCTGGTCGATGCTGGGGCCGATCAGCAGCTGGCACAGCGCGCGGCGCCCATCCAGCGGCAGGCGGCCGGTGTCGCCCAGGTAGTAGACGTCGTTGTTCCGCCGCGGCAGCGGCGTGACCACCACCGGCTCTGCGTCGAGGTCGGGTGCGTCACCGTCGATCAGGGCGGCGTCGTTGGAATCTTCATGCCAGCTCATGGCGTTTCTCCTGGGTGAACCAAACCAACGGGATACGTGCCCGCCGCCACTGTCCATCGCCGCCACGCCAGTGCGCGGTTTCCTGTTCGCCTTCCACCACCGTGCCGTGGCGCGTGCCCAGCGACAGGTAGCCGATCACGCTGCCCAACCCCTGCGGCGCGTCGCGCTGCGACAGGGCCTGGGCAATGCTCAGCTTCGGTTGTATGGCCAGCAGGTCGTGCAGGTCGCGGCGCAGGGTGCGGAAGTCGATTTCCGACGAAGCCACCAGGTCGCCAACGCTTTCAAGGGAAATGCTGGCGGCATCGTTGCGCTGCACGCTGCCATCGACGTGGGCGCTGCGCGGGTCATGCAGTTTCCACTGCGACCACGAGCGCAGGCGGCTGGTGGTCAGCTGCAGATCGCGGCCGATCGGCCGCTGGGCGGTGAATTCATCGCGCAGCGCCAGTGCTTCGGACTGCGCCTGCTTGAGCAGCTGGTTGAGCCGGCGCTGCTCAAGATACCCACGGCTCTGCACGAAGCCGCGCAGGCTCCGTGCGAAGTGCTGCAGGACATCGTGGACCTGGCCGCCGCGGTCGAGCATGGTACCGGTGAAGCCGCGCAGGAAGGCGCGCTCGTCGCGGTCCAGCTTGCGGGCGAAACCGCGCGCGAGCACGGTCTCCAGCGCCGCATCCAGCTGGGCGCTCTGTTCGGCATCGTTGAGCAGCCGCCAGAACGCCTGGAAGCTGCGCCCGGCGTCGCTGTCGCCGATCACATCCACGCCCTCGAACAGCCGCGACAGCACGTCGCCGCGTTCGCTCTCGTCGTCGATGATGCGTTCGCGGAACTCGCGGTTGAGCCGTTCGAAGTCGTCGCGGACACGGCGGAAGTCTTCAGTCAGATCGTCGGCCAGGCCGATGATCTGGCGCGCCCGCTCCAGCGCGCGCTTGCCATCCAGGGTCGCCACGCGGCCAACCCCGACCCGCGCGATCTCCGCGTCGATGCGGTCGCGCTCGTCGCGCAGCGCCGACAGGCGCGCGTCCGGATCGGATTCGGTCTGCGCGGCCAGCTGCGAGAGCTGCTCGATGACCAGCGCCAACCGGCTTTCGGTGGCCGCCACGCGCGTCTGCTCCAGGCTGTCGGCGAAACGGATCGCCTGCAGCGCCTGGGTGGACAGTTCGTACTGCTCCTGGTCGGCGCCCTCGGGCAGGCGCCGCTCCAGCCAGCCCTGGGCCAGCCAGTGGGCGATGTAGGCCTGGGCGGTGCGCGGCAGCTCGCGCGACAGTTCTTCGCCATTGAGCTGGTCCAGCGCGCGCTGCAGGCGCTCGTGCAGCGCTGCCGCCGGCAGGGTGCGCTCGCCGTCCATCAGCAGGCTCTGCAGCAGGCCGATGATCTCCGGGGCGTTGGCAGCGGCCAGCAGCTTCCACTGGGGCTGTTCGCGCAGGGTGCGGTAACGGGTGATGCGTTCGCGGTGCTTCATGCAGCCAGGACATCCGGATAGACGCCGCGCGGCCAGGCGCCGCGCAGCGGGAGGGGCATCGGCCCGGCACGCTCATGCCGGGCGCGCGGCGTACTCAGCGCTTGCCGCCCACTTCGATGAAGCGCAGGAACTCGGCCCGGGTGCGGGCGTCTTCGCGGAAGCTGCCCAGCATCTTGGAGGTGACCATGCTCACGCCGCGCTTGTGGATGCCGCGGGTGGTCATGCACTCGTGCGCACCTTCCACCACCACGCCCACGCCGATCGGCTGCAGCACGTCCTGGATGCACTGGGCGATCTGCGCGGTCATCTTTTCCTGGACCTGGAAGCGGCGGGCATAGGCCTCCACCACGCGGGCCAGCTTGCTGATGCCCACCACCTTGCCGGCCGGCAGGTAGCCGACGTGCACGCGGCCGATGATCGGCGCCATGTGGTGTTCGCAGTGGCTTTCGTACTCGATGTCGCGCAGCACGATCAGTTCGTCGTAGCCGGCAACCTCTTCGAAGGTCCGTTCCATGTAGGCACGCGGGTCGTCGCGGTAGCCGCTGAACCAGTCGCCATAGGCTTCGGCGACGCGCCGCGGGGTGTCCAGCAGCCCTTCACGGGTGGGATCTTCACCGGCCCAGCGCAGCAGGGTGCGCACGGCCGATTCGGCCTCGTCCTGGGTCACCGGGGTCACGTCGTTGTCTTGTTTGCTCATTACATACAGCACCCGAAGGGGGGCGAGCATCGTACCCGACAGAGCCCCCGGGCGTCCCCCGGGCGTTGGGCTGCGGTTGGGCCGGGGGTATTGATAGGAATGAAATTAGTAGTATCCTATCTATCTGCCATGAAACGCTCCCTCGACGAACGCACCCAGCTGCAGATGCAGCTCAGCTCCGGCCTGCTCCACTCAGGGCGGCAATGGCAGCGCCTGGCCGACCAGGCGTTGGGCAGCTATGGCATTTCAGCCGCCTGCACCATGCCGCTGCTGATGATCGGCCGCGCCGGCGGTGGTATCCGTCAGGTCACCCTGGCCCAACAGCTGGGCATGGAAGGCCCCTCGCTGGTGCGCCTGCTGGACAAGCTGTCGGCCAGCGAACTGGTGCGCCGCGAAAGCGATGCCAGCGACCGCCGGGCCAACCTGCTGTGGTTGACCGACAAGGGCGAGGCGCTGGTGAGCGAGCTGGAGAGCCAGCTGATCGGCCTGCGCCAGGACGTGTTCGGCGAGCTGACCACCGAGGAACTGCGCACCGTGCTGAAGCTGTGGAAGCTGCTGGCCGAGGCGTCCGACCGCGTGACGTAAGCCACTGCCCTGCCCCACCTCCCGGTGTTGTCCTGCGACGCCGTGGTGTTCCCTTTTCCGCTTTCCTGCGAACTTCCTGCCCCGATGTACGGTGAATTCAGTCTCTATGGTGTGTTCGTCCCGACCCTGCTCGGGCTGATGCTGCTGGCCTACCTGCTCAAGAGCGGGCTGCGCCTGGTCCTGCAGCGCACCGGCGCCTACCGCCACATCTGGCACCCCGCCCTGTTCAACCTGGCCGTGTACGTGATCGTGCTCGGCGGGTTGTTTTCCCTGATGCGTTGGATGCAATCGTGAACAAGATCCTCAAGCACACCTTCCCGGTCGTCCTGACCGTGGTTGCCGTCATTGCCGCCCTGCTGGTGCTGCGCCACCTGTGGTCGTACTACATGGACGAACCGTGGACCCGCGATGCGCACGTCAGCGCCGACGTGGTCCAGGTCGCGCCGGACGTGTCCGGGCTGGTGGAAGCGGTGAAGGTGGCCGACAACCAGCCGGTGAAGCGCGGTGAGGTCCTGTTCGTGGTGGACCGGGCGCGTTACCAGATCGCGCTGGAACAGGCCCAGGCCACGCTGAGCGAACGCCGCGCCACGCTGGAGCAGCTGCGGCGCGAGATCGCCCGCGACCGCAGCCTGCAGGACCTGGTGGCCGCCGAGGACGCCGAAGTGCGCCGCGCCAAGCTGCAGGCCGCGCAGGCATCCACCGCCACCGCGCAGGCCGCGGTGGACCTGGCCAAGCTCAACCTGGCCCGCACCGAAGTACGCAGCCCCAGCGACGGCCACGTCAACGACCGCACCGTGCGCGCCGGCGACTACGTCACCGCGGGCCGCCCGGTGATGGCGGTACTGGATACCGGCTCGTTCCGGGTGGATGGCTACTTCGAGGAAACCCGCCTGCGCGGCGTGCATGCCGGTCAGAAGGTCGACATCCGCCTGATGGGCGAGGCGCAGCCACTGCAGGGCCACGTGCAGAGCATCGCCGCCGGCATCGAGGATCGTTACCGCAGCGAAGGCTCCAGCCTGCTGCCGAACGTGACCCCGGCGTTCGACTGGGTGCGGCTGGCCCAGCGCATCCCGGTGCGCATCCACATCGACACCATTCCCACCGGCGTGAACCTGATCGCCGGCCGCACCGCCACGGTCACCATCGAGCCGGACGCCGCCACCCCGACGCCGGCGCAACCGGCACGGGCGGCCCTGTGAACCGCCCGGCCCTGCACCGCATCGCCTTCGCCCTGGCGCTGACCAGCAGCCTGGCCGCATGCCGCACGGTCGGCCCGGATTACGCGGTACCGGCCGGTTCGGCTTTCCAGCGCCCTGAGGCCAACGCGGCGTTCATCGACACCGCCAACCCGCAGGTGGCCCCTGGCGCCGAGCTGCCGGCACGCTGGTGGGAGCTGTACCAGGACGCCACGCTCAATGGACTGGTGGAACAGGCACTGCGCGACAACGTGGAACTGAAGGTGGCCGATGCCAACCTGCGCCGCGCCGCCGCCGTGTACGAGCAGGCGCTGGATGCCGGTGGTTTCGAATACGAAGCCGAGGCCGGGGTCAGCCGCGCGCAGCTGTCGGCCGAATCGTTCCTGCTCGAGCACGAGCTGCCGCCGATCAACCTGGCCGACGGCAAGTTCGCGGTGTCCTACCAGTTCGACCTGTTCGGCAAGCTCAAGCGCGCCTCCGAAGCCGCGCGGGACGATGAGCAGTCGGTGGCCGCGGCGATGGACCTGGCGCGGGTCTCGCTGGTGGCCCAGGTCGCCGGCAGCTACGTGGAGATCTGCCACGCCAACCACGAACTGCACGTGGCCGAACATTCCCTGCAGCTGCAGCAGCGCAGCCGCGAGGTGACCCAGCGCCTGATCAGCGCCGGGCGCGGCACGCCGCCGGAACTGGCCCGCGCCAACGCGCAGGTGGCGATGCTGGAAGCCGCACTGCCGCCGCTGCAGGCGCAGCGCCAGGCCTCCGAGTACCAGCTGGCCGCCCTGCTCGGCCGCACCCCGGGCCAGCTGCCCGAGGGCGTGGACGCGTGCGACCACGCCCCGACCCTGGCCCAGCCGCTGCCGGTGGGCGATGGCCGCGCGCTGCTGCAGCGCCGCCCCGACATCCGCCAGGCCGAACGCAAGCTGGCTGCGGCCACCGCGCGGATCGGCGTGGCCACCGCCGAGCTGTACCCGGACATCCGCCTGGGCGCGTCGCTGGGCGCGGCCGGCCTGCTCGCCGATTTCGGCGAGCCGCTGACCCAGCAGTGGTCGTTCGGCCCGCTGATCTCGTGGACGCTGCCGTCCTCGGGCACCCACGCGCGTATCCACGCCACCGAGGCCGGGGCCGATGCGGCACTGGCCGAGTTCGACCACAGCGTGCTGCAAGCGCTGCGCGAAACCCAGACCGCGCTGAGCCGCTACGCACACGACCTGCAGCGCCTGCAGTCGCTGCAGCAGGCGCAGGCCCAGGCGGCGCTGGCCGCCGAGCAGAACCGCCGGCTGTACCAGGGCGGGCGCACCCCGTACCTGTCCAGCCTGGACGCCGACCGCACCCTGGTGTCGGCCGATGCCACGCTCGCGCAGCAGCAGGCGCAGGTCTCTCGCGACCAGATCCAGCTGTTCCTGGTCCTCGGCGGCGGCTGGAACGCCGACGCGGTGGCACAGGCGCCCGCACCTACGGTAGTGCCGACTGTTAGTCGGCATGCTGCCAATCGGCAAGCTGCCAGTCGGCACGCCACAACCCAGCAGCACTAACCCAATGCTCCTGCTCGACCGCCAAGCCTGGCTGTTCTCGGTAAAAACCTTCCTGGCCGCCCTCGCCGCGCTCTACATCGGCCTGGCCGGCAACCTCTCGCGCCCGTACTGGGCGATGGCCACCGTCTACATCGTCACCCAGCCGATGCTGGGCCCGACCCGGGCCAAGGGCGTCTACCGCATCGTCGGCACGCTCATTGCCGGCGCGGCCACGCTGTGGATGCTGCCGCACCTGGTGGAAACCCCGCTGCTGCTGAGCGCGGCGATGTCGCTGTGGCTGTCGGCGTGCCTGTTCATCGCCCTGCTCAACCGCGGCCCGCGCGGCTACGCGTTCCTGCTGGCCGGTTACACCACCGCGTTCATCGGCTTCCCGGCGGTGACCTCGCCGGACACCATCTTCGACACCGTGGTGGCGCGCAGCGAGGAAATCATCCTGGGCACGGTGGTGGCGGTGCTGTTCGCCTCGCTGTTCTTCCCGACCTCGGCGCGGCCGATGCTGCGCGCGCGGATCGGCAACTGGATGGACGATGCCGCGCAATGGTGCCGGCAGATCCTGCTGCGCGGCCAGGCCCATGGCCCGCGCAACCGGCTGGCCGCCGACCTGGTGCAGTTCGAGGCGCTGATCGAGTTCCTGCGCCGCGATGACCCGCGCCATGCAGGCGCAGCGGTGTCCATGGAGCGGCTGCGCGAACGCATGTTGCTGATGCTGCCGGTGCTGTCGTCCATCGCCGACCGGCTGGGCGCGCTGCGCGCCGGCGGCCGCGCGCTGCCGCCGGGGCTGGAGCCGCTGGTGAACGACATTGCGCACTGGCTGGAGCGGCCCGGCCGTTCCACCGCCGACGAATACACCGCCCTGCGCGCGCGGATCCTGGCGCTGAAGCCAACAGTGGATGGGGAATTGGACCACCTGCTGCTGGTGACCCTGCTGTTGCGCCTGGAAGAGCTGGTGGACCTGTGGCAGGACTGCGCCACGCTGCAGGACGCCATTGAACACGGCAGCGCGCCACGCGATACCGCCCACTACCGGGTGCGCGCCAAGCGCATGGGCGGGGCGCGCCACGTGGACTACGGCATGGCGCTGTTTTCGGCCGCCAGTGCCGGCGTGGCGCTGATGACCTACTGCGCGCTGTGGATCGGGCTGGGCTGGGAAGGCGGTGGCAACGGCGCGATGATGGCCGCGGTGGCCGCCGCGTTCTTCGCCGCGCAGGACGACCCGGCGCCGAGCATGCTGCAGTTCCTGCTGTGGGCGATCGTGGCCAGCCTGGTGGCGGCGGTGTACCTGTTCGGCGTATTCCCGGCGGTGCACGACTTCGGCAGCCTGGCGCTGGTGCTGGCGGTGATCTTCCTGCCACTGGGGCTGCTGCTGCACCGGCCCAAGACCGCGCTGATCGGGCTGCCGTTGACGGTCAACCTGGTGGCGCTGCTCAACGTGCAGAACACCTACAGCGCCAACATCCAGAGCTTCATCAATTCGTCGGTGGCGATGTTCATCGGCATTGGCTTTGCGGTGGTGATGACCCGCCTGTTCCGCTCGGTGGGTGCTGAATGGACCGCCCGCCGCCTGGTGCGCCAGGGCTGGACAACGCTGGCCGAAGCGGCCGAAGGCCGTGGCCAGCAGGACCGCCAGCAGTTCGCCGCGCGCATGCTGGACCTGCTGGGCCTGCTCGCCCCGCGCCTGGCGGCCACCCCCGAAGGCAGCGACATCGCCTCGGTGGACATGCTCACCGAGTCCCGCATCGGCCTGAACATCCTGCAGCTGCGCCGGGCACGGCATGGGTTGCCGGCGGCGAGCATGCAGGCGATCGAGGCGATCCTGGACGACGTGGCCGCGCATTACCGCGCCCAGGTGGCGCTGCGCCGGCCACAGCCGGCGCCACCCGCGCTGCAGGCCAAACTGGAGGCCTCGCTGAAGCGGGTGCAGACGGTGGAGGCCGGCAAGGCGCGTGATGAAGCGCTGATGGGCGTTCTGGGGCTGCGCTATGCGCTGTTCCCGGAGCAGCCGGCGGTCACACAGGGGGGAGTATCCTGACGCCCTGCATTCCTGCATGGAACAAGGTAATCCCAATGAGTTACGACGTGATGGTGTTCGATCCGGCCGTGGCGCCGCGCGAAGCGGAGGCGTTCCTTCAGTGGTACAACGCGCAGACCGAATGGAACGAGAAGCACGAGTACGACGACGCCGCCGTCTCGGTGCCGGCGCTGCAGGCCTTCTTCACCGAACTGGCCGAAGATTTCCCGCCGATGGACGGCCCGCTGTCCGATGACGAGGATGACCGCCCGCAGGTGACCGACTACAGCATCGGCACCCATATCATCTATGCCTCGTTCGACGACGAGGTGGCCGAAGACGCCCATGGCAAGGTGCAGATCCTGGCCAACAAGCACCAGATCGGCTTCTTCGATGTCAGCGGCGACGGTGCGATCGTGTACCCGGACGGCACCGTGCTGATTCCCGGGGAAGAGGAAGAAGAAGAAGGCGACGCCTGATTCTGCAAGCGTCGGTAGCGCCTTTCTCTACCAGAGTTCGCCTTGGGCGGGCGCTGCAGGTACAGCCGGGCAAGGCCCGGCTCTACCATTCAGTCGCTGCGCCAGCCCGGACAACCGGCTGGCATGCCGCGCCAACGCGGCCTGCATCACCTCTGCACTGCCCAGTACATGCAATGCCTGCCGCGCGCGGGTCATGCCGGTGTACACCAGCTCGCGCGACAGCACCCGGTTGTCGCGCCGAGGCAGCTGCAACCAGACCTCATCGAATTCCGAGCCCTGTGCCTTGTGCACGGTCATGGCGAAGGCACTTTCGTGGGCGGGCAACGCGGCCGGGTGGAAGGCGCGTGGCTGCTCCGGGCTGTCGCCGGGGAACCAAGCCAGCATCGCGCCTTCGCGGCTGCGCAGGCACAAGCCGATATCGCCGTTGAACAACCGGTGCCGGTAACTGTTTTCGGTGATCAGCAGCAGCCGGCCGTGGAAATAGCGCGGGCCACTGCCCGGGCGCGCGCTGCCGGCCAGGGCGGCTTCGATCCGCTCGTTCAGCCCGCGCGCACCCTGCGGACCCTCGCGCAGCGCGGTGAGCAGGCGCAGCCGGCCGGCCTGCGCCAGCGCCTGCACCGGATCATCGGCTTCACCCAACCCGCGCCAGTGCGCCAGCAGGGTGTGCCGGTGCTGCAGCAGTGGGTCGACCTGGTCTTCGTGGAACGCCACGCCGGCCAGGCTGCCGCCGCGCAGCAGCTGCAGCGCGGTGGCGCTGTCGCCCTCGCGCACCGCGCGCGCCAGCGGCGCCAGGTCCAGCGCATCGCTCTGCCGGTAGCCGCGCTGCAGCTGCACGCGGCGACCGGCGAACGCGCGGGGCGGGGCCAGCGGCAGCAACGCAGGAGCGGCCAGCAGCGGGCGCAGCGCGGCCGCGTCATCGGCCTGGGTGCCCAGGCCGTCGCCGCTGGCCTGCAGGATCGCGCTGAGCACGTCGCCGGCTTCCACCGACGGCAGCTGGTCCGGGTCGCCCAGCAGCACCAGCCGGGTGCCGCTGGCCACCGCTTCGACCAGCTTGGTCATCAGCGGCAGGTCGATCATCGAGGCCTCGTCCACTACCACGACGTCGTACGGCAGCGGGTTGTCGGCGTGGTGGCGGAAGCGTGGCGAATCGGGAATGACGCCCAGCAGCCGGTGCAGGGTCGCCCCGGTGGTCGGCATGGCCTCGGCCAGTTCGGACGCGACACCCACCAGGCGCAGCCGCTGCAGCGCCTGGCGCAGGCTGTCGGCCATGCGCTCGGCGGCGCGGCCAGTGGGGGCGGCCAGTGCCACCCGTGGCAGGGCCGCACCGGCCTGCTGCGCCTGCGCGGCCAACAGCACCAGCAGGCGCGCGATGGTGGTGGTCTTGCCGGTACCGGGGCCACCGGTGACCAGCACCAGCGGATGGCGCAGCGCCACTGCAGCCGCGCGCGCCTGGTGGTCGATGCCCTCCAGCGCCTGCGGGAACAGCTGGGCGAACAGCGTGGCGAGCCCGCCCGGATCGTGCGCCGGCAAAGAATGCGCGGCGATGCGCTGCAGGCCGAGTGCCAAACGGCGTTCGTATTCGCGGTAACGGCGCAGGTACAGCAGGCCGTGTTCGAGCACCAGCGGTGCATCGGCGGCCAGCACGTCGTCGCTGTCGGGGGATGCCACCCACGGCGATGCACGCAGCTGCGCCAGCCATGTGTCTGGCGAAGGCCAGTCCAGCTCGGCATCCACCAACCGCCGGGGCGCTGCCGGGTCGACGCCGGCGTGGCCCTGCGCCACCGCCAGCGAGGCCAGCGCGGCGGCGGCCAGCACCGCATCCGGCGTCTCCGGCTGCAGCCGGCGCAGGCTCTGCGCCAGCGCATGGTCGAGCGTGCGCAGGGTGCCCTGCTTCAGCAGTGCGTCGAGCAGGCTCATGCCTCACCCCGCGCGCGTGCCACCAGTTCGGCGTGCTTCCCGGGGCCGCCTGCAAACAGTGCATCCATCGCCTCGACCAGGGCCGGGGCGAAGCGCTGCGCATGCACGCCCGGTGCGTCGGCGCGTCCCGCTTCCAAGCCGCGGCAGAACAGATAGCGGATGCCGCCCAGGTCGCGCTCCTGTATGTAGTGGCTGCCCAGCCGGAAGCGCAGCCAGCGGTGCAGTGCCACGGTGTAGATCAAGGCCTGCAGGTCGTACTCGCTGCTTTGCATGGCGGCTGCCAGGCGCGCGGCGTCGTAGCCGGGCAAGCGGTTGGATTTGTAGTCGAGCACGTACCAGCGTCCGTCGCGCACGTAGGTCAGGTCGATCTTGCCGGTCATCAGCCCCTCGAGCTGGCGTCGCGTGCCAAAGCCGCGGCGGTCCGGCACCAGCCCGTGGTGGTGCAGCAGCTGCAGCAGCGCCGGCACCGCGGTGGGCTGCATGGCGAAGTGGAACTCGATCTCGGCCCGCCGGTCGTGCAGCGGCACGCTGTGCAGCGCGCCGCCTTCGGGCAGCTGCACGGTCAAGGTCTGGCCGACCAGCGGCACCAGCACCGCCACGCCGTCGTCCAGGTCGGCATCGGCGTAGCCTTCGCTGCGCAGCGATTCGCGCAGCACCTCGGCCTCATCGCCCGGTGCCGGGTCGCCCGCGCGCCAGTCCGCCCAGCGCGCGAAATCGGTGTTCTCCAGTGCATCGTGCAGCACATTGCCGAAGCGGCTGCCCATGAAGCGCGGGTCGATCTCCGGCTGCGGCTCACCGGGCGCGGGCGGTTCCACTTCCAGCGGCAGTTCCACGCCGGCCGGTTCGTCGGCTGCCGGGGCCGGCGCTTCGGTGGCCACCGCGTCGGTGTCGTGGCCGGCGTCGGCGTGGGCCAGCTGGGTGAAGCTGTACACCCACCAGTCGTGCGGCACCCGCCGGGTGATCGCGCGCACCGGCGGCAGCTCGCCTTCGCGCTGCACTGGCAGCTGCGCCGGGCGTGGCTCCACCGGGCCTTCGATCACCGCGATGTCCGGGTGCGCGCGCAGCGCTTCCAGGTCGGACAGCATCGGCGCCAGCCGCGTCTTCGCCAGCCCGGCCAGGTCGCCGGCCGCGATCCACAACGCGTGCTCGGCGCGGGTCAGGCCCACATACAGCAGGCGCGCGTCTTCAGCACGCTGCTCCTGTGCGCTGCGCTCGCTGGCCGCGCTCCAGGCCTCGTCCTTGTCCAGCTTCCAGTGCAGCTCGCGGCGACCGTCGGCGTACACGGTGCAGTTGGAGTCGGTGTTGCCGCCACCGCTGTCGATGCCCACGAACGGCAGGAACACCAGCGGGTATTCCAGGCCCTTGCTCTTGTGCAGGGTGATGATCTGCACCCGGCGCGCATCCGATTCCAGCCGCAGCAGCTGTTGTTCATCGTCCTGGTCGGCGTGCGCCATCTGCACCTGCAGCCAGTCCAGCAGGCCGTGCATGCCCAGAGCCTGGCCCGCGGCCTGCTGCAGCAGCTCGCCGAGCTGCAGGTAGTTGGTGAGCCGGCGTTCGCCATCCAGCAGGCCCAGCAGGCGCTCGGCGTGTTCGGCGCACAGGTCGGCGATGACCGCGAACGGCCCGCCGCGCAGCCAGCGTTCCCGCCACAGCAGCAGCCGGGTCTGGAACGCGCGCTGCGGGTCGCCGTCGCGCTCCATCGCGTCGATGGAGGCGGCGTTTTCGCCCAGCAGCACGGTCGACAGCGCCGCGCGCAGGCGGCCTTCATCGGCCGGCTGCAGCAGGGCCAGCAGCAGCACGCGCAGCTCGCGGGCTTCGGCGGTCGCATACAGGCTCTGCTTGCCGGCAGCCACCGCCGGAATACCCACCGCGCTCAGCGCGCGCTGGATGCGGGTGGCTTCGTGGTGGCGCCGCACCAGCACTGCGATGTCGCCTGGCTGCACCGGCTGCCCGCGCAGCAGCGCGCGGCCTTCGCGACCCTCCAGCAGCACCTGGTGGATCGCGGCCACGCAGGCTTCGGTGGCCTGCTGGCGCGAGGGGTCTGCCTTGAAGTCAGCACCATCGTCACTGCGCAGCAGGCGCAGGGTCAGCCCGGGTGCCGGCTGGCCATCGCGCAGGAAATCGGCATCGCTGCGGGTGCTGCCCGGCAGCACCGGTTCAAAGGCGATGTCCGCTTCCAGGAACGCGCGCTCGCCTGCGGCGTCGTACAACGCCTGCAGCGCGCGCAGCACGCCGGGGCGCGAGCGGAAGTTGCGGTTCAACGCCGGTGCGGCCTCTGCTTCGCGCTTGGCCTTGAGGTAGGTGTGGATATCGCCGCCGCGGAACCCGTAGATGGCCTGCTTGGGATCGCCGATCAGGAACAGCGCCGGCGCCAGCCCGGCGTCGCGGGTTTCGGGCGAATCGCCAAACACGCGATGGAAGATGCCCCACTGGCGGTCGTCGGTGTCCTGGAACTCATCCACCAGCGCAATGGCGTACTGTGCGCGCAGCTGCTGCACCAGCGCCGCGCGGTGCGGGCCCTCCAGTGCGGCGGCCACACCGTCGATCAGGTCATCGTAGGTCTGCACGCGGCCGACCCGCTTGAGTTCGTCCAGCCGCGCGCGGGCCTGCCCGCGCAGCTGGTGCAGCAGCAGCAGCGCCTGCTGGCGCAGCCACTGGTCGTAGGCATCGGCGGCGTGCCACCAGGTCTGCAGCGCATCGAACAGCGGCGAGGCCGGGCAATGGGCCTGCTGGTCCTCCTTGCAGAACCCGAGCAACGCTACCGGCAGCAGCTTGCCCAGGTGCGAGGTGGCACCGCGCGGCCAGGTGCGCGCCGCACGACCGGCCAGCAGCTCGGCAAAGGCTTTGTTGAAGCTGGGCCGGCGTGCGCGGCGACCGTCGAAGATCTTGCGCTCGAAGGCGTTGGCGATGCTGGCCTGGGCGGCGTCGACATGCGCGTCGATTGCAATGACGAGCGCCTCGGCGGCCACCTGCAGCGCGGAGCCGGGATCCTCCAGATGCTGTTGCGGCAAGGCGGGCAGCAGCGGCAACGGCTTGATCAGCGCCGACAGGTCGCGCGCCAGCGCATCGGGCGCGGACCACAGCCGGGTCAACGCATCCACCGTGGCCGGGTCGTTGGCGTGCACGCGCCACAGGTCGGCCGCCAGCTGGTCGTGCAGTTCGCGTTCGCTGGGCAGCAGCGTGGGCGGGTCGAAGGTATGCCCGCTTTCCAGCGCGTGCTCGCGCAGCACGCGGGTGCAGAAGCCATGGATGGTGAAGATCGAGGCCAGGTCGATCTCATCGGCGGCGGTCTGCAGGCGCTGCGCCAACGCTGCGGGGGTTTCCCGGCCCAGCGCCAGTTCGCGCTGCAGCAGGTAGCGGGTCAGCTGCACCTCGGGTGCGTCGTCGGCGGCCGGTGCGCGCGCCAGCAGCTGCGCGGCCAGCGCCAGGCGCTCGCGGATGCGCTTGCGCAGTTCCTGGGTGGCCGCGTCGGTGAAGGTCACTGCCAGGATCTGGCCGATGCGGTAACCCTGCTCCACCACCAGCCGGGTGAACAGCGTGGCCAGGGTGAAGGTCTTGCCGGTGCCGGCGCTGGCCTCGATCAGGCGCACGCCGTCCAGCGGCAGCGACAGGTACGGGTCGTCCTGCAGCATCAGCCCGCTCATGCCACGGCTCCTTCGTCGCTGAAGCCCTGGAACACCCGGCCCTCGCGGACCGCACTGAACACCACGAAGCTGGTGTGCAGCAGCTGTTGATAGCTGTCTGCGTCGGCGAACGGATCGCGGCCGCGCAGGGCCAGCTGCACCGCGTCGCCGCTGGCTTCGCCCCAGCGGCGTTCGCCGCCATGCCATTGCGCCCAGCCTTCGCTTTCACGCTTGGCGGCGGGCGCGCGGTACAGCGTCCAGGCGGTGTACGGCCCGTACAGCAGGGGCGCGCACATGCCTTCGCGACGCAGCTGCAGCAGCGCCTGCAGCGCCGCCCTGGCGGTGGGCGCGGGCACTGCAGGCAGCACGTGCGGCCCTACCCCGTCGTCGCCGCCGTCGTGGAATTCGACCAGCGCCAGTGCATCGCCGGCGGCGTTGGCCAGCAGCCAGTCCAGCCCATGCCGGATCGCCGCCGGGCCGTTCAAGCTGCCCGCGCGCAGGCGCACGATGCCCTGCGGGTGGATGTCGTCCACCCGCCCATGCAGGCGCACGCCATCGATCTCCACCTCATAGCGGCGGCTGTCGGCGTCGCTGTCGCCACGCCATTGGGCCAGTGCCAACGCATACGGGCGGGTCTGCTCCTGCAGGGCCTGGAACTGGCGTTCGCCCAGTGCGCCGGACGGCAGCAGCGCGCGGGCGCGCAGGCGTGCATAGAGAGGGGTGTCATCGCCCTGCAGGGTCGCCTCGATCACCGCGTGCTGCAGCAGGCGCTGCTCCAGTCCCCGGCCGGCCAGCACCAGTGGCTCCAGGTCGTCGGCGGTGGTCAGGTCATCGGGCAGGCGCAGGCCCAGCCGCTGCGACAGGAACTGCCCGGCGGGATCGACCAGGAAGCGGCGCAGCGCGTCCAGCGAGAGTTCGGGCATGTCCTCCTGCTCCAGCGGCGCCAGTGCCTGCTCGAACCACGCCGGCGGCGCGCGACGCACGCTGCCCAGCGAACCGGCGGCCGGGTGCCACTGCTGGCGGTAGCTGAAACGGCGCGGCTCATCGCCGCCACCGAAGGCGGCCGGCGAGAATGGCTGCAGCGAATGGCGCACGGTCAGCTGCTTTGCCGCCGCCGAGGGATCCTCATGGTATTCGGCGGCGGCATCGATCAGCTCGCTGACCAGCACCGAGGGCTCGCGAACGCTTCCATCGCGGGGATCGGCGCCCATATAGCTCAGGTAGAACACATCCTGCGCGGAGGCGAACAGCTGCAGGAACAGGAAACGGTCGTCCTCGCGCAGCGAGCGGTCGCCGTGGCGGCGCTTGTCGGTACCCAGTTCGGCAGTGAGCTGGTTGAGCCCGGCGGCCGGGTCGCGTCGCGGGAAATCGCCATCGTTCAGGCCCAGCACGCAGATCACCCGGAACGGCAGCAGCCGCATCGGCACCATGCGCCCGAAGCTGATGCCACCGGTGAGCAGCGGCGCGCGCGTGTCGGCCTCGCTCAAGGCGCCGGCGAAATGTGCGCGCACTACCTCTGGCGGTACCGTCCCGGTGAACCCGGCGCGTTCGGCATCGCGGGCGAACTCGTTGACCAGCTTGCGCAGCCGTTCCAGCGCGCGCTGGCTGCTGGCCGCTTCCGGTGCCTCGGGCAACAGCGCATCCAGCATCGCCAGCAGGCGCTGGCGCCAGTGCGCCGGTGTCAGCGCCTCGCCCAGTGCGCGCTGGTAACGGGCCAGTACCCGCATCAGCCGAAGCAGGCGGTCCAGCGCATCCAGCGCGCTGCCTTCCAGCTCCGGCCACGGCGCCACCCCGGCGATGTCGCCGTCGCTGCCGCTGGCATGGCCCAGCAGCAGGCGGTCCAGCGCGAACTGCCAGGTGTAGGCATCATCGTCCGGTGCCTGGTGCTGCGCGCGGTGCGCCGCACTCAAGCCCCAGCGCGCACCGGCGGCCTGCAGCCAGTCGTGCAGGCGGTCGAACGCGGCCGCATCCAGCCCGGCCGCTTCGGCCAGCGGCGCGCTCGCCAGCAGGTCCAGCACTTCATTGAGGCCAAAGCGCGACACCGGCAATCCCAGCAGGTGCACGAACACATCGGCAAGTGGTTCGCCGGTCAGCGGACTGGTATCGGCCAGGGCGTAGGGAATGTGGTCTTCGCCACCGCTGCGGCCGCCGAACACCGCTTCCAGGTACGGCACGTAGGGGTCGATGTCCGGTGCCAGCACCGCGATGTCGCGTGCCTCCAACGGCGGATCGAAGCGCGGGTCCTGCAGCAGCGCGCGCAGCTGGTCATGCAGCACCTGCAGTTCGCGCAGGCGGGTGTGGCAGGCATGCACCTGCAGGCTGGGGTCGTTGCGCAGCAGCCCCGGGCGCAGCGCACCGGCCGGTTGCGCGCGGCGGTGAAACAGGTCGCGCTGCAGGCGGTGCAGCAGGCTGTCGGACAGGCCGCCGTGCGCCATGTCCGGGCGCGCGTCGTCTTCGGGATCGTCGTAGGCCGCGATCTCACCGGAAGGATGCACCACTTCATAGCTGCCCAGCACCGCCATGAAGTCGCGCCCTGCCGCGCCCCAGGCCTGCAGCAGGCGGTTCTCATCGCTGCCATTGCCGAACGGATCAACCGCGCCAGCACGCAGCCGCCCGCCCAGGGTCTGGAGGTCGCCCCAGTAGGAGCGCGTCGGCGTGGGCAGGTAGAAGTGCAGCGTGCCGACCCGCGCCTGGGTGGCCACCACGCGCAGCACATCCGGTGAGACGTTCAAGGTGGCGAAGGCGAACAGACGCGGCGGCAGCCCCGCCGGCAACGGACGGTCCGCGCCTTCGAAGCCGTCGAGATAAGCATGGATGCGACGCGCGCGGTACTGGTGGCCGCTGCCGATGTGGCGCCACAGGATCGCCTGCGGATCCAGCGGGTCGGCGCCGGCCTCCCAGCGCAGCAGCCAGTCGCGGCGCCAGGCCTGGTACTTCTCGAACACCGAGGCCAGCTCCCCGGCCAGCGCCCACGGCTTGAGCGGGTCGGGCTGGGACAGGTACGCCTGCAGCGCGCGCAGCGGCGGCTGCGCCATCAGCAGCGGGTCGGTCAGCGCGGCGTACAGCTTCCAGTGCAGCGCGGCGGCAGTGAGGTCGTCATGTTCGCCCGGCACATTGGCATTGAGCGCACGGGCCACGAACTCGCCCGGGGTCAGGAACGCCAGGTTGGCGGCGATGCCATACTCCGCCGCCAGGGTGGACTGCAGCCAGCGCCGCATCGCCACCTGGGGAATCAGCACCACGTCCGGCTCCAGGATCGACTGCCCCGCCACCGGCTCGCGCAGGGTGCGGGCCAGCAGCGCGGCCAGCACGTCGAGCGAATTGGAGTGGTAGAGGCGGAAGTCTGAAGCGGGGTCGGTCATCGCGGCAGTGTGCCGCAGCCCGGCGCCAATCTCGACCCTCGCCGATACGAGCGGCAGGCCGGTGACGTCTGTGACCTCCCTCACAGATCAGGGCGGTACGCAGTGTTGCGGGCCGGGAACCGCGCCGTGGCGGGGCTTGGGATGCCGACATGCGACAATACTGCACGGTCCAGTTCGGTTTTGTTCAGCCGCCCACCACGATCTTACAACGTTGGAATTTTGTTAATGGCGTCCATGACGGCTTCCGCAGAATCGCTGGTGCAGTTGGAGAACGTGCGAATTGATCGCGGCGGTCGGGCGATCCTGCGCGACGTTTCGCTGTCGGTACCGCGTGGCAGCATCACCGCCGTGCTCGGCCCGTCGGGCAGCGGCAAGTCGACGCTGCTGGCCGCCCTGACCGGCGAGCTGCGCCCCGCGGCGGGCACCGTGACCCTGTTCGGCCAGCCGATTCCCCCCGGCAGCAGCGCGTTGCGCGCGATGCGCCGCAGTGTCGGCGTGCTGCTGCAGGGCAATGGGCTGCTCACCGACCTGACCGTGGCCGAGAACGTGGCGCTGCCGTTGCGCACGCATACCAAGCTGCCGGCGCCGGTGCTGCGCCGGCTGGTAGACATGAAGCTGCACGCGGTGGGCCTGCTGGCCGCAGCCGATGCCTGGCCGCGCGAGCTGTCCGGCGGCATGGCGCGCCGGGTGGCGCTGGCGCGCGCGCTGGCACTGGACCCGCCGCTGATGATCTACGACGAACCGCTGACCGGGCTGGACCCGATCGCCAGCGGCGTGATCATGAGCCTGATCCAACGCCTCAACCACAGCCTGGGCCTGACCAGCATCATCGTCAGCCACCATGTGCACGAGACCTTGCCGATCTGCGACCAGGTGATCGCCATTGCCAATGGCGGCGTGGTCTTCCAGGGCAGCCCGGCCGCGCTGGAGTCCAGCCAGGACCCGCTGCTGCGCCAGTTCCTGCACGGACAGCCGGACGGCCCGATCCCGTTCGATGCCGCGCCCCGCGCGAAGGTGGCCTGATGCCGTTCGTTGAAAGCACCCGTTCACTGGGCCGGGCCGGCCTGTTCTCGCTGACCGTGCTGCGCGGATCGCTGCCGACCGCCGATTTCCTGGCCGAGCTGACGCGCGAGATCTACAAGGTGGGCGCGCGTTCGCTGCCGATCATCGCGGTGGGCGGTGCCTTCGTGGGCCTGGTGCTGACTCTGCAGGGCTACCGCACGCTCACCACGTTCGGCGCCGCAGATGCGCTGTCCACCCTGCTGGGCCTGTCGCTGTACCGCGAACTGGCACCGGTGCTGACCGCGCTGCTGTTCATTGGCCGCGCCGGCAGCTCGATTGCCGCCGAGCTGGGGCTGATGCGCGCCACCGACCAGATCAAGGCGCTGGAGCTGATGGCGATCGACCCGGTGGCCAAGGTGGTGGCACCGCGCTTCTGGGCGGCGGTGCTCACCGTGCCCCTGCTCACCGGCATCTTCTGTTCGCTGGCGATCAGCGCCAGCTACTTCGAAGCCGTGCACGTGCTGGGCCTGGACAACGGCGTGTTCTGGTCGGCGCTGAGCAACAGCGTGGATTTCTGGGACGATTTCGGCGTGGCAATGCTGAAGTCGGCCATTTTCGGCGGCACCGCCGCGCTGGTGGCGTCGTACGTGGGCTTCCACGCCGAGCCGACCATCGAGGGCACGTCGGTGGCCACCACCCGCGCGGTGGTGAACGCCTCGCTGCTGGTGCTGATGTTCAACTTCGTGCTGTCGGCCATGATGTTCCGCTGACCCGCAACCCCCTTTGATCAGATACGGTGAGATGAACATGGCCATCCGCGGTCCCAGACTCGAATTTTCCGTCGGCGCGTTCCTGCTGCTGGCGCTGGCCTCGCTGCTGGTGCTGGCGATGGCATCGACCAACCAGCGCTGGGGCTTCGGCAGCGAGGGCTATGAGCTCAAGGCGCGCTTCACCCAGATCGGCCAGCTGCGCAAGCAGGCGCCGGTGAAGATCGGCGGCGTGGTGGTGGGCCAGGTGGGCAACATCGACCTGGACCCGGTCCGCTTCGATTCGATCGTCACCCTGAAGCTGGACCCGAAGTTCAAGGACCTGCCGGCCGACACCTCCGCCGGCATATTCACCAGCGGTTTGCTCGGCGAAAGCTATATCGGACTACAACCGGGCGGTGACCCGGAGGTGCTCAAGTCCGGTGACGAGATCGTCTTCACCCAGCCGGCCGTGGACCTGATCCAGATGGTTGGCAAGTACATGTTCAGCGGCCCGGGCAATGCCGGCGCCGCTTCCCAGGAAGCTCCCGGCGCGGAAGCGCCGGCAACGGAACCGCAGAAATGAAAAAGACCCTGATTCCGGCGCTGCTCGCTTCGGCCCTGCTCGCCACCCTGCCCTCGCTGTCGTTTGCCCAGGCCGCCCCGGCCACCGCCGCCGCGCCGCAGAGCCAGGCCGGCAAGGTGGTGCTGGATGCCAGCACCCGCATCCTGAACACCCTGCAGCAGCGCCGTGCGGAGTTCAGCAAGAACCCGACCGCGCTGCGCAGCTATATCGACAGCGAGCTCAACCGCACCTTCGACCGTGATTACGCGGCGCGCCTGGTGCTGGGTTCCAACGCGCGCACGGCTTCGGACGCGGACGTGAAGCTGTTCGCCGATGCCATGGCCGACAACCTGATGCAGCGCTACGGTTCGGCCCTGCTGACCATCCAGGGCAAGCCGAGCTTCCGCCTGAAGGGCGAGCAGCCGCTGCCGGGCAACCGCGGGGTCAAGGTATCGACCGAGCTGCTGCGTGCCGGCAGCGAGTCGACCCCGGTCGAGTACCTGATGCGCAACGTCAACGGCCAGTGGAAGATCTTCGACGTCAATATCGAAGGCATTTCCTACGTGCAGACCTTCCGTACCCAGTTCGACGGCCCGCTGCGCCAGAAGGGCATCCAGGAAGTGGCCAAGGAACTGCGGGGCGGTACCCTGCAGGCCGGGCCGGCCGGTAATGGCAAGTAACGCCACCGTGCAGCTCGACGGTCCGCGCGCCCGGTTCACCGGCGTGCTGGACCGCGATGCGGTCGTGGCGTTGTGGCCGCAGCTGAAGGCCCTCCCCGACAGCATCTCCCAGCTCGACCTGGCGGCGGTGGAGGGCGTGGACAGCGCCGGCCTGGCCCTGCTGGCCGAGCTGTCGGCGCGCGCGCGCGCGAACGGGCGTACGCTGGTTCTCAACGGTACCCCTCCTGGTTTCACCGAACTCAGCGCCGCCTATCGGCTGGCGCCGTCCCTGGATTTCAATGCCCCTTCTGCCGCGAGCTGACATGAACGTCATACGCACCGCCTCCCTTCTCCTGCTGGCCTTGGCGCTGAGTGCCTGTGCAGCCAAGCCGGCCCGCGACAGTGCGCCCGCCAGCGTGGCGGTAGCGCCCGCCTCCGCACCGGCGGCTCCCGCAGCGTCCGACAGCGCCGCCGATGCAGCGACCTCGCCGACCGTCGCCAGCCCTGCGGCACCCGTGGCCGCCGTTGATTCCGCCCAAGGTGATGGCGCGCCCGTGGCGGCCGCCACGGAGGTCGCGCCGACGGGTGCCGAGGACGACTTCGCCGCGCTGTACGGCGGTCCGGCGCCGACCGCCGACGGTGCCGAACCGGGTCGCTCGCCGTACGACCCGTGGGAAGGCTTCAACCGCCGCGTGCACGCGTTCAACAACGTGGTCGACCGCGCGGTCGCGCGCCCGCTGGCCACCGCTTACGTGAATGTCGTGCCGCGCTTCGCACGCACCGGCGTGACCAACTTCTTCAGCAACCTGCGCGCGCCGGTGACCATCACCAACCAGCTGCTGCAGGGCCGCCCCGGGGATGCCTGGGACAGCCTGGGCCGGTTCGTGATGAACTCCACGCTGGGCATCGGTGGTCTCTTCGACCCGGCCAGCCGCGCGCTGGTACCGCGCCGCAGCGAGGACTTCGGCCAGACCCTGGGCGCCTGGGGCTGGCGCAGCTCGCGCTACGTGGAGCTGCCGTTCTTCGGC
This sequence comes from Stenotrophomonas sp. SrG, assembly GCF_050031795.1. Taxonomy (NCBI): domain Bacteria; kingdom Pseudomonadati; phylum Pseudomonadota; class Gammaproteobacteria; order Lysobacterales; family Lysobacteraceae; genus Stenotrophomonas; species Stenotrophomonas sp. SrG. Next base: position 211,641 of record NZ_JBNBBE010000005.1, on the reverse strand, counting down.
CCGCGTACCGTGCGCGACGTGTTCGGCCTGGCTGGCGACATTCCGCTGTCGCCGATCCGCACGATCGAGGAAGACAAGGTCCGCATCCCCCTGCAGGGCCTGCAGTTGGTGGACATGCGCTCGCAGCTGCTGGCACTGGATGACATCCGCGATGGCGCCGTGGACGAGTACGCGCTGACCCGCGATGCCTGGCTGCAGCGCCGCAACTACCAGATCCAGAACGACCTGCGCGGCCGCCGTGACCGCGGCAAGGACGCGGACGACGCGCCGATCCCGGTCGACGCGATGCCGATGCCCAACTGGGGCAACTGATCAAAAGAAAAACCCCGCTCTCGCGGGGTTTTTTTTTCAGGCGGCGAGTGCGGCGTCGATGGCCGCGACCAGGCGGGCGTCGTCGGCCGGCACGTCGGGGGCGAAGCGGGCGACGACCTTGCCGTCGCGGCCCACCAGGAACTTCTCGAAGTTCCACAGCACGCCGGGGGCCGGGTTGACGACCAGGTCCGGGTACTTGGCGACCGCACCCTGCAGCTTCTCGCGCATCGGACCTTCGCCGGTGGCGGCCGGCTGGGCCTGGGTGAGCTGCTGGTACAGCGGGTGGATGTCATCGCCGGCCACGCTGATCTTGGCGAACATCGGGAAGCTCACGTTGTATTCCAGCTGGCAGAACTGCTGGATGTCAGCGTCGCTGCCCGGCTCCTGGGCCAGGAAATTGTTGGCCGGGAAGCCCAGCACTTCCAGGCCGGCAGCCTGCTTGTCGGCATACAGTGCCTGCAGGCCTTCGTACTGCGGGGTCAGCCCACACTTGGAGGCGACATTGACCACCAGCAGCACCTTGCCGCGGTAGTCGGCCAGCGAACTGGACTGGCCTTCAATGGTGGAAACGGGAATGTCGTAGACGGTCTGGCTCACGGGAAATCCTGTGCGAAGTGAAAAAGGCACATCGGAGATGTGCCCCGGGAATGGGAAATCAATCGACGCAGATCGTGCCCTGGGCCACGCCGTTGTCGATGCGCTGGCGACAGCCGAAGTTCTGGCTCACGTCGGTCTGGCATACACCACGCGCCTTGCTGCCAGCCACCAGTTCGGTCTCGCCCTGGGCCAGGCACTGGCCGGTGCATTCACTCTTGGCGCTGCAGGCCTTGCCGGCATCCCCGTACGGCTTCACGCACTGCACGCGCTGCAAGCGGCCGAGCGGCTTCATTTCACCGCCGGCGGCGGCACAGCTGGCGGCATCCGCAACGGCTGCTTCGGTGCCGGGCGTAGTTGCGGTGGTATCGGTCGGGTGGGACGCGGTGCTGCAACCGGCGAGCACGAACATCAGGGACAACATCAAGCCAAAGCGCATCGGTTCAATCCTTTTGGAAACAATGAAGGCGGGGAGTGCAGTGTGCAGGCGGGAGGTGTCAGTCCTGCGCGAGGGTGGTCTCATCCACGCCGGTATCGTCATCGTCGCCGCTGGCATCGCCCAGCAGCAGATCGGTCTGCTCGCTGCCCAGTGATTCCACCCCGCGCAGGCGGCGTTCGATGGTGCGGGTCTTGCGGCTGGCCTCGCCCAGGCTGCGGCCGACCGTGCTGATCTGCTTTTCGGCCTTTTCCAGGATGCCGGCGAACTTGCCGAACTCGCTCTTCACCGCGCCCAGCAGGCTCCACACTTCACTGGAGCGCTGTTCGATGGCCAGGGTGCGGAAGCCCATCTGCAGGCTGTTGAGCAGCGCGGTCACCGTGGTCGGCCCGGCCACCACCACGCGGTGTTCGCGCTGCAGCAGGTCCACCAGCCCCGGGCGGCGGATCACCTCGGCGTACAGGCCTTCGGTAGGCAGGAACATCACTGCGAAATCGGTGGTGTGCGGCGGCACGATGTACTTGTCGCAGATCGACTTGGCCTGGATCCGGATCGCGCGTTCCAGCTGCGCGCCCTGCACGCGTACGCCATCGGCGTCACCCTGCTCCTGCGCATCGAGCAGGCGCTCGTAGTCTTCGCGCGGGAACTTGGAATCGATCGGCAGCCACACCGGGGTGTCGTCATGGCCGCGCCCGGGCAGGCGCACCGCGATGTCCACCATTTCGCCGCTGTCGGGGCGCACTTTGACGCCGCGTGCGTACTGCTCCTGGGTGAGGGTCTGTTCCAGGATGTTGTCCAGCTGCACTTCACCCCAGCTGCCGCGGTTCTTGACGTTGGTCAGCACCCGCTTGAGGTCGCCCACGCCGGTAGCCAGCTGCTGCATTTCGCCCAGCCCACGCTGCACCTGCTCCAGGCGGTCGGAGACCAGCTGGAACGACGCGCCCAGGCGGGCTTCCAGCGTGGTCTGCAGCTTCTCGTCCACCGTGACCCGCATCTGGTCCAGCTTCTGCGCGTTGTCGGCCTGCAGGCTCCGCAGCTGCTGCTCCAGCGTGGCGCGCATTTCGCCCATGCGCTGTTCGTTGCGCTGGGTCATCTCCTGCAGGCGCAGGCCCAGGGATTCGCCGAACCGGTGCTGCGACTGCGTGGCTTCCTCGCGGCCCAGCCGGGCGTCGTCGGCCACGGCCTGGCGCAGCGCGGCCATGTGGGCGTCGCTGCGCTGCTGGGCCTGCCCGGCGTCCTCGCGGGCCTTGCGCGCGTCTTCGCCCAGCGCATCGCGCAGCTGGTCCAGGCGCTGGTCGGTACGGGTGGACAGGTCGGTCAGCGCGCGCGCGAAGGTTTCCAGCCGCGCGTCCTGCTGCCGGCCCAGCCCTTCGAGCTGCTCGCGCAGTTCACTCCGGCCGGTCCGCGCTTCTTCGCGCAGGCTCTGCTCAAGGTCGCCATGGCCGGAACGCCGCAGCAGGGCCACCAGCTGCAGGATGAGGACGGCACACAGCAGGCCGCCAAGGATGAGGAATTCAGGTTGCATGGAAGAAGTGTAGGCTGAGCCGGTCTCATTCGCTGCGCCGGATCGCTCCATGCTGGATCTTCTGGGAAAGTCGACGTCGATCAACGTGCGCAAGGTGCAGTGGCTGTGCGCCGAGCTGGGTCTGCAGTACCGGCAGCTCGGGGCCGACGGCCACGATGCGGATTTCCTCTCGGCCCTGCACCCGCTCAACCCGAACGGCCAGGTGCCGGTGATCCGCGATGGCGACTTCGTGCTGTGGGAATCCAACAGCATCTGCCGCTACCTGGCCGCGGCAGCCGGCCGCCACGACCTGCTGCCGCGCGACCCGCGGTCCCGGGCCCGGGTGGAGCAATGGATGGACTGGCAGGCCACCGACCTCAACACCGCATGGCGGCACGTGTTCATGGCCCGCGTGCGCCAGCACCCGGCCTACCCTGACGATGGCGCCGCGCAGGCCAGCCTGGTGCAGTGGAACCGGCTCATGCAGCATCTGGATCAGCAGCTGGCCGGGACCGGCGCCTACGTGGCCGGCGAGGACTTCACCCTCGCCGACATCGTGCTGGGGCTTTCCACCCAGCGCTGGCGGCTGACCCCGGGCGACAAACCTGAACTGCCGGCCGTGGCGGCGTGGTTCCACCGGCTCGGCCCGCGCCCCGGGTTTGCCCGCCACTGCGACAACGGCGTGGCCTGAGGCTCAGAAGCCTTCCAGCACCACTTTGCCCACCGCACGGTGGCTTTCGATGTGCGCATGCGCGCGGCGCAGGTTGGCCGCGTCGATACGCCCGTAGTTCTCACCCAGCGTCGTGCGCAGCACGCCGCTGTCGACCAGCTCGGCCACCCGGTTGAGCAGCACGTGCTGCTGTTGCAGATCGGGCGTGCTGAAGCTGGAGCGGGTGAACATCGATTCCCAGTGCAGCGACAGGCTCTTGCGCTTGAGCGCCATCACATCGAGCTGGCCCGGATCGTCGATCAGCGCAAGCTGGCCCTGCGGCGCCAGTGCGGCCACGATCTGCGCGTAGTGCTGGTCGGTGTGGGTGAGGCTGGCCACGTGGGTGACGCTCTCGATCCCGATCCGCGCCAGGCCCTCGGTCAGCGGCTGGCTGTGGTCGATGACGTGGTGGGCCCCCAGCGCGTACACCCAGTCCTGGGTGTCCGGGCGCGAGGCAGTGCCGATCACGGTCAGCCGGGTCAGCTGGCGCGCCAGCTGTACCAGGATCGAGCCCACCCCGCCGGCGGCGCCGATCACCAGCAGGGTCTGGCCTTCACCACCGCCTTCGGCGATGCGCAGGCGGTCGAACAGCAGTTCCCACGCGGTGATCGCGGTCAGCGGCAGCGCGGCAGCGGCCGCATCGTCCAGGCTGGCCGGCTTGCGGCCCACGATGCGCTCGTCCACCAGCTGGTACTCGGCGTTGCTGCCCGGGCGGTTGATGTCGCCGGCGTAGAAGACCGCATCGCCGGGCTGGAACAGGGTCACCTCACTGCCCACCGCGTCCACGATGCCTACCGCGTCCCAGCCCAGCACGCGCGGGGCCTCGACGGCCACGCCACGGCGGACCTTGGTGTCCACCGGGTTCACCGACACCGCGCGCACCTGCACGCGCAGGTCGCGCGGGCCCGGGGTCGGCACCGGCAGGGTGATGTCGACCAGCGCCGTCGGGTCGGTGATGGGCAGGCCGTGCTGGGTATAGGCGATGGCTTTCATGGGATGGTCCTTGGATAAGGCGCTCAGATTGGCTTGCACGGCCCCGGCCGGAAAGGCGCAGAATGCAGCAGCACTTTCACTCCTGGAATGAAAATGGTCCGCTTCGAGGATCTTCAGCTGTTCGTCCGCACCGCCGCGCTGGGCAGCTTCTCCAGTGCAGCGCGCGAGGCCGACCTGCTGCCCGGCCAGGTAGCCGCCGCCGTGGCCCGGCTGGAGCGGGAGCTGGACCTGCGCCTGTTCGTGCGTTCCACCCGCAGCCTGCGCCTCACCGCGGAAGGCGTGCTCTATCTACCGTATGCCCAGGACCTGCTGGACACCCTGCACGAGGGCCAGGCCCGGGTGCGCGGCGAAGATGCCGAGCTGCGCGGCGTGCTGCAGGTGGCCGCGCCCTCTGATCTCGGCCGCAATGTGCTGCTGCCCTGGCTGACCGAGTTCCGCACCGCGCACCCTAAGCTGCAGCTGCGCCTGCTGTTGTCCGACCAGGTGGCCGACGTGTTCCGCGACCCGGTGGATATCGCGTTCCGGCTGGGCCGCTTCGACACCGCCAGCTACGTGGCGCTGCCGCTGCTGCCGGGCAACCGTCGCGTGCTGTGCGCCGCACCGGCCTACCTGCAGCGGCAGGGTACGCCGGCCTCGCTGGACGCACTCAAGGACCACCACTGCCTCGTCTACCAGCTGGCCGGGCGTCCCTACGACCGCTGGAGTTTCGAACAGGACGGGCGGCGCGTGGTGGTACCGGTGCGCGGCCAGCTGGTGTGCGATGACGCTGACGTCGTGCGGCGCTGGGCGGTGGCCGGCGAAGGCATCGTGTTCAAGTCATGGCTGGATGTGGCCGACGATGTGCGTGCCGGGCGCCTGCAGGTGCTGATGCAGGGCGCAGGCGACAGCCTGCCGTTGAACCTGGTGTGCCCGCACCGCAAACAGTTTTCGCCCGCGATCCGCCAGCTGCATGCGTTGTGCGCCCAGCGGCTGCAGCCGATGCTGGCCGATCTGCCCGGACGTGCGCTGTAGCGCTGTCGGCAGCGGGCCGGGTAGCCGACAATGGCGGCCCCCGAAGTCGAGTCACCGCCATGCCGTGGATGGGCATCCAGGACCTGTGGACCTTTGTCATCGCCGTGCTGGTGTTCCTGGCGCTGCCCGGGCCGGGTACCTTCACCCTGCTCACCGCCACCGGGCGCGGTGGCGTGCGCGGCGGCTATACCGCGCTGTTCGGGCTGCTGCTCGGCGACCAGATCCTGATGTGGCTGGCGGTGGCCGGCGTGGCGGCCCTGCTCAAGGCCAACCCGCTGGTGTTCCACGCGGTGCAGTACCTCGGTGCGGCCTATCTGGTGTGGGTGGGCATCGGCCTGCTGCGGCCCGCGCCGGCCAGCGGTGACACCGGCGGCATCCGGCTGCAGCCGGGGCACTACTTCCGCCAGGCGGTGCTGATCAGCCTGCTCAACCCCAAGGCGATCATCTTCTACATGGCGTTCCTGCCGCTGTTCATCGACCCGGCGCGGCACCAGGGCGTGGTGACGTTCGCGACCATGGCCACGCTGATCTTCGTGCTCAGCCTGGCGTACTGCTCGGTGCTGATCGGGGTGGGCAACCTGTTGCGCCGTCGGATCATCCAGCACCCGCGTGTGGGGGTAGTACTGAAACGCGTCGCGGGGGTTTTCCTGATCGGGTTTGGCGTGCGCCTGGGGCTGAGTGGCTGAACCCTTTGCAGGGTGGGCGTTTGGTCTGCTTTACCGGCGCGCGGCGATAGGCAACGTCATCGAAATTGCCCTCGGCGATCGATAGCGCGTAATTCTTCCCAGGCGCCGGCAGGTGTCAAATCGTTGCCATCGCGGGCATCCGACCCGTGGCGAGGCAACCGCGAGATGACCACCCCCATGTACTTCGTGCAGCACCTGGCCGGCCACGACGAGCGCCTGCTGGCATTGAGCACCGACCGCGTCGACCTGGCCCATCCGTCGGTCCAGCGGATCGTGGCGGACCTGCAGCCGCTGGACCGCATCGAGCTTCGGGGCTGCCGCTTCGATTGCGCCGCCAGCCTGTTGCTGGGGCTGCGCCGACGCATCTGCGAAGCCGAGGCCGACGCCTGCGGTTGGCGGGTATTCGATGAACGGGGGGTTCTGCGCTGCAAGAAGCTTCCCGACGACACCTGCGTGATCTATCCACAGGGCGCCGACGATGTGGCGCGCTGGGGCCCGTTGATCGCGGCCAGCCGTGTTGTGCCAGATTCGTCAAAGCGGGCTATTTGAAATGATCGTCAAGGGATTCACGACGTCCGGCAGTAGTAATGGTGCGCCGCGTTCGGTCACACTCGGAAAATTGTCGATACCAGTCACTCTGTGAGGTTCCATGTCATCGCTGCTACGGCGCAAGCCGCTCGATTCCGTCACCGTCCATGAAGCCGGCAGGAGCCTGGTTCGTACCCTCAGCTGGCCGCACCTGATCGCCATGGGCATCGGTGCCATCGTCGGTACCGGCATCTACACGCTGATCGGCGTGGGTGCCAATCTCGCCGGCCCCGCGGTACTGATCTCCTTCGCCATCGCCGGTGCGGTGTGCGCCTGCGCGGCGCTGTCCTACGCCGAGTTGTCCACCATGATGCCGGCCGCCGGCAGCGCTTACACCTACAGCTACACGGCGCTGGGCGAAATCTTCGCCTGGGTGGTCGGTTGGAGTCTGATCCTGGAGTACTCACTGGTGGTGAGTACCGTGGCGGTGGGGTGGTCGGGGTATTTCGTCGGCTTCCTGGAATGGATACACGGCAACACCGGCATCGACATCCGGCTGCCGTTGGCGCTCTCGGCCGGCCCGCACGTGGAAGGCGGCGTGTTCAACCTGCCCGCGGTGCTCATCACCTGGGTGGTCGCCGGCGGCCTGATGCTGGGCACCAAGGAAAGCGCCACGCTCAATGCGATCCTGGTGGTGCTGAAGATCATCGCGCTGGGCGTGTTCGTCGCCGTGGCGCTGCCCGCGTTCGATTCGGCCAACCTGCACCCGTTCATGCCGCACGGCTTTGCCAAGTCGCTGGGCCCGGATGGCGTGGAGCGTGGGGTGATGGCCGCGGCCGCCATCATCTTCTTCGCCTTCTACGGCTTCGATGCCATCTCCACCGCCGCTGAAGAAACCAAGAACCCGGGCCGTGACCTGTCGATCGGCATCATCGGCTCGATGGTCGGCTGCACCATCATCTACATGCTGGTGGCGCTGGCCGCCGTTGGCGCGATGAGCTACGCGGTGTTTGGCAGCAGCGCCGAACCGCTGGCCCTGATCATGCGTGAACTGGGCCAGCCCAAGGCGGCGGCGGTCATCGGTGTGGTGGCCATCGTTGCGCTGCCCACCGTGCTGCTGGCCTTCCTGTTCGGCCAGAGCCGCGTGTTCTTCGTCATGGGCCGCGACGGCCTGCTGCCGCGCGGCCTGTCGGCAGTGAACAAGCGCACCGGTACCCCGGTGGCCACCACGTTGTTCAGCGCTGCCGTGGTCTCGGCCCTGGCCGGCGTGGCGCGGCTGGACGAGATTGCCGCGCTGGCCAACGCCGGCACGCTGGCCGCCTTCACTGCCGTGGGTATCTGCCTGGTAGTGATGCGCAAGCGTGCACCGGGTGCCAAGCGCACCTTCCGCACGCCGATCGCCTGGTTCATCGGCCCGGCCGCCGCGCTGGGCTGCATCTACCTGTTCATCAGCCTGCCGAGCAGCACCCAGCTGTACTTCCTGATCTGGAACGTGATCGGCCTGGCCGTCTATTTCCTCTACAGCCGCCGCAATGCGCTGATCGGCCGTTGAGGCCTTGACGGTAAGGGTGCCGGGCGTTGCCCGGCACCCCAACGGTCATTTTTTGTTGGCATGATCCTGCGCCTGCTGCAGCACACGCAGCAGGTTGCCGCCCCAGATCCCCGCGATCTGTTTCTCGGTGTAGCCCTTGCGCAGCAGCCAGGCGGTGATCTTCGGTAGATCGCTCACGTCCTGCAGGTCGGTAAGCCCGCCGCCGCCGTCCCAGTCCAGCCCGATACCCACATGCTCGGGGCCGACCACGCCCAGGATGTGTTCGAAGTGGGCGAAGAAATCGTCCAGCGTTGCCTTGCGCAGCGGCAGGCGCTGGTCGATCTCGGCCAGGCCCTGCTTCAGCTGCACGCCCTGGGCCATGCTCAGGTCGTCGTAATCGGCGCCGATCTGCTTCATCAAGGCGTCTTCGGCCTGCGTTCGCGCCGCGTTCTTGCCGGTGTCGATCAGGTAGCCCCCATAGGCGTTCACCTGGATCACGCCGCCGGCCTTGGCCAGCTGCTTCAGGCGCACGTCGTCCAGGTTGCGCGGGTGGTTGTAGATTGCCTTGGCCGAACTGTGCGACAGCACGAACGGCACCGGCATGCGCTGGATCAGGTCATCGAAGACCGCATCGGAGGCATGCGACTGGTCGATCACGATGCCGAGCCGTACCGCTTCGTCCACCAATGCCTTGCCGGCCGGGCTCAGGCCCTTCCATTCGGCGCCTTTGGTGTCGGTGGCCGAATCGGCGAACTCGTTGTTGGCGAAGTGCACCGTGCTGAGCAGGCGCAGGCCGGCCTGGTGGTAGAAGCTGAGCAACGTGGGGTCGTCGACCAGCGGACTGGCGTTTTCCATGCTGATGTACACCACGCGCTTGCCGGCCGCCTTGATCCGGGCGGCGTCGGCGGCGGTCAGTGCCAGCGCGAAGGTCTCCGGATGCGCAGCGAGCATCTCGCGGATTTCCATCAACCGCAGCAGGCCCGCATCGCGGTCGTGCTGGTGTGCGGCCGGGCTGCGGTCGCCCTGGTCGGTGTATATGGCCCAGAACCCGCCATCCAGCGCGCCGTCCACCATACGCGGCAGATCCACCTGCGACAGCGCGTTGTGGTCGTGTCGCTGCTGGATGTCGAAGCCTTCCCGGTGGAAGTTCGCCGGCGTGTCCAGATGGCTGTCGAGGGTAAGCAGTTTCTTCTGCAGGGTGGCAGCGCGCGCAAGCTCCTGCGCGCTGAACTCGATGGCGTGGGCCGACAGCGGCGCACACAGCGCCAGTGACACCAGCAGGGACAGGCTGCGCAACGTCATGACGCCTCTCTTCGGATGGGAATGCGTCAGACCATAGCAAAGCGTACCGACCAACGGTCGGTATCTACCCTGCCATTCCGCGATGGGTGCCGACCGTTGGTCGGCACGCGAAGGTCAATCGAGAACGCGGCAGAACACGGCCTTGAGGTAACGCGATTCCTGCACGTGGGCCATGAACGGATGATCCGGGCCGGCGCCGGCGACCTTCAGGATCTGGATGGTGCGCCCGGAGTAGAACGCCGCGCGACGCAGCATGTCCAGGAACTGGTCCTCGGCCACCAGGCCGGTGCACGAGAACGTGGCGAACAGGCCACCCGGCTTGACCACGCCCAGCGCCAGCTTGTTCATGTCCAGGTACTTCTTCAGCGCAGTGATCACCTGGTCGCGGTCGCGGGTCATCTTCGCCGGATCCAGGATCACCACGTCGAACTGCTCGCCGCGGTTGGCCGCGTCGCGCAGCCACGGGAAGATGTCGGACTGCACGAAGCGTGGGCGCACGTTGTTCAGGCGCGCATTGCCCTTGGCGATGGCGATCACGTCTTCGTCGATGTCGATGCCCAGCACATCAGAGGCACCGCGCGCGGCCGCGTACACCGCAAAGCCACCGGTGTTGCAGCACAGGTCCAGCACCGACTTGCCTTCCACTTCCTGGCTCAGCCACTGGCGGTTTTCGCGCTGGTCGGCGAAGAAGCCGGTCTTGTGCGCACCGGCCGGGTCGGCGCGGAACTTCACGCCGTACTCGGTGATCACCGCTGCTTCGGTGGTGGTGTTGCCGTGGAAGTCGAAGCTTTCCTGCTTCTGCACGTGTTCGTCGGCGAAGCTGTGGAAGCGGCAGCCTGGGAACTGCTCGCGCAGCGCCTCGTAGACCCATTCGCGGTGGCGGAACATGCCGGCGGCGAAGAACTCCACCACCACCAGGTCGCCGTAGCGGTCCACCACCAGGCCGGACAGGCCGTCGCCCTCGCTGTGCACCACGCGCCAGGCATCGGAAATCGTGTCCAGCTTCAGGACATCACGGCGCAGCGACACCGCCTGGGCGATCTTCCGCGAGAACCAGCCGGCATCGACGGGGACGCGCTGGTCGGTCTCGAGGATACGCACGGCGATGCGCGAATGACCGTTGTAGAAGCCACGCCCGATCCACTCCCCATCCACGCCGACCACGTCGACGATGGCGCCGGGTTTCGGGCGGACGGCGGGCTTTTCGACCAGTTTCTGGAAGATCCACGGGTGGCTGGAGCGCCAGGCGTTTTTAAGGCGGACAACGGGATTGGGGACGGTATTCATCTGCCTATTGTAGACGGGCCCCATGGCCCGGCAGGCCGCCGATTTGACGCCAACCCATTCAGCCCGCAGAATCGGCCCCAGAAGGGGAGTAGCTCCCAGACGTTGTCGCCGTCAATTCGAGCCCGCAGGCTCCGGTGCAACGGCAGTCCCACCCGGTGGGACTGCGAGCGAGACCTTCGCCGTATGGCGAAGCTCTGTCCCCGGATCCCCTCCGATCCTCCGTTGCAGATCCTCGCCGTCCGGCTTGAGGCATTTCATTCATTCAACGGACAAACTCATGCAGACGATCGGTAATTTGTGGTTATGGGGCGGCTTCGGCGCGGTGGTGATCATCGCGCTGCTGGTCGATCTGGTACTGATGCGACACGGCGGCCCGCACAAGGTGACCTTCAAGGAGGCCCTGTGGTGGTCGATCGGCTGGGTGGTGCTGGCCCTGGCCTTCAACGGTGGCCTCTGGTACTACCTGAACGAGACCGCCGGCCAGGTGGTGGCCAACAAGGTCGGCCTGGAGTTCCTGACCGGTTACCTGGTCGAGAAGGCCCTGGCGGTGGACAACATCTTCGTGTTCCTGATGATCATGGGTTACTTCGCGGTACCCGAGGAACAGCGGCAGAAGGTGCTGATCATCGGCATCCTGGGTGCGATCGTGCTGCGTACGATCATGATCTTCGCCGGCAGCGTGCTGCTCACCAAGTTCCATTGGCTGCTCTACGTGTTCGGCGCGTTCCTGCTCTTCACCGGCTGGAAGATGTGGTTCTCGGCCGGCCAGGAGCCTGACCTGGAGACCAACCCGGCCCTGCGCTGGATGCGCAAGCACTTGCGCCTGCTGCCCGATTACGCCGGCAATGCCATGAGCGTCATGCGCGACGGCAAGCGCTGGTACACCCCGCTGTTCGTGGTGCTGATCCTGATTGCCGTCACCGACGTGATTTTCGCGGTGGACAGCATCCCGGCGATCTTCGCCATCACCACCGACCCGTTCATCGTGCTCACCTCCAACGTGTTCGCGGTGCTGGGCCTGCGCGCCATGTTCTTCCTGCTGGCCGGCATGGCCGATCGCTTCCACCTGCTGCCGTACGGCCTGGCTCTGGTGCTGGCCTTCATCGGCGCCAAGATGATGCTGATCGACATCTTCAAGATCCCCACCCCGATCTCGCTGGGCGTAGTTGCGGTGATCATCGCCGCCACCGTGGTGCTGAGCCTGAAGAACCCGCCGAAGACCGGCGACGCGTAACCCCTGATCGCCGCCGGCGGGATTGTCCCGTCGGCGGCACCTCTGTCTCCCGTCGCGTTGCCCTTGTGTTCAGGCTGGCGCGACGCAATCCCTTTGGGTATGAACGCCAACCTGCCCCTGCCTGCCGGCGAGCCGCCGGTCTCTCCCCGCAACGACCGCGGCCGCGTGGTGCGGGCGTTCAACCTGAGCCTGGCCTTCGTGCTGGTGCTGGTGGCGGTATTCACCGCGCAGGGCCACTTCGATTGGCGCCCCTGGGCTGTGGCCCCGCTGGAAAGCGACGGCCTGCTGGGCATCCTCGGTGCGCCGCTGCTGCATGGTTCGGTCCAGCACTTGGCCGCCAATAGCTTTGCTCTATTAATTCTTGGCACTTTGGCAGGCAGCGTCTATCCAAAGGCGACCCTGCGGGCCTTCCCGCTGCTGTGGATCGGCTCCGGGCTGGGCGCCTGGCTGCTCGGCGATATCGGCAGCCGCCACCTGGGCGCCAGCGGCATCACCCACGGCCTGATGTTCCTGGTGTTCGTGCTGGGCCTGCTGCGTCGGGACCGCCCCGCCATTGCCGCCGGCCTGATCGCCTTCCTGTTCTACGGCAGCATGCTCATCACCATCCTCCCGCATGAGCCGGGTGTGTCCTGGCAGTCGCACATGGGTGGCGCCTTCGCCGGCATCATCAGCGCGCTGCTGTTCCGCCTGTCCGACCCGATGGCCCCGCGCAAGCGTTACAGCTGGGAAGAGGAAGACGAGGACGCGCTGGAGGCACAGCGCGACAGCGACCTCGAGCCGCCCTCCCCGCACCACGTGCCGGTGCTGTGGCAGCCGCGCGAAGGGCAGGATTTCGTCGTGTTGCCGTTCCGCCCGCGGGATTCGGATTCCTCCCGGTAGGCATCGCAAGGAACGGTAATGCCGTTCCTAACGTCGCTTGCGACGGCCCGAAGGGTGCCCGCCAACGGCGGGCATACCGTTGGTCGATGCGCTGCGTGCCGATCATTCTCCGTACCGACCAACGGTCGGTACCTACCTGCGCGGCGTCGTTTTTACGGGGTGCCATCCACCGCTTTGCGCCCCAATGCCGGATCATCGGTGAAAAACGCATCGATCCCGGTGGCCAGGTAGGCGCGCATCTCCGCCACCGACCCGTCGGGATTGCGCGTGTTGGGCTCACCCTTGCGGAATTCGGCGGCCATGAAGGCATTCTCCGGCCGGAACGTATACGGCACCACCATCAGGCCTACCGCGTGCGCATCGCGCACCAGTGACGTCGGTGGGCCGAGGCGACCGTTGGCATCCAGCGGAATCACCATGCGCAGGCTGGGTCCAATGCCATCGGCATAGCCGGCGATCTGGTCCAGCCCGGCGGGCGTGATCATGTCGACATAGCGCTGGCTGCCCTTGGCGGCGAGCACGTCGCCCGGCTGCTGCTTCGGGTCGCCCAGCAGTTGCAGCAGGCGGATGTTGCTGTCGCGGCCGAGCTTGGCGCGCAGATAGCGCAGGTTGCCCACCTCGAACGACTGGATCGTCACCGGGGCCACGCGGGTATATGGGTTGGCCTGGAGGGTTTTCACCAGCAGGTCTTCCATCGGCAGGCCGATGCCCTTGAAGTAGGTGCCGTGCTTGATCTCCGGCACCAGCCCGATCCCGCGCCCGGCGCGACCGGCCTGCTGGACCAGGAAGGTGACGATCTCGTCCAGCGTGGCAATGCGGAACTGGCCGTCGAAGGCAGTGCTGCGCAGCTGCGGCAGGCGCTCGCGGGCGTAAAGGGTCTTCAGCTCGGCCAGGGTGAAGTCTTCGGTGAACCAGCCTTCGATGCGTTCGCCATCGATGGTCTTGGTCGTTCTGCGGCTGGCGAACTCGGGATGGGTGGCCACATCGGTGGTGCCACTGATCTCGTTCTCGTGCCGCGAGACCAGCACGCCGTCCTTGGTCATCACCAGGTCCGGCTCGATGTAGTCGGCGCCATCGGCAATGGCCTGCGCGTACGCGGCCAGGGTGTGTTCGGGCAGCAGCGCGCTGGCGCCGCGATGGCCGTACACCGCCGCCTTGCGCGGCGCGGGTGGGGAAGATTCAGCGCTCATGGCCACCGATGGTGCCACGGCCAGCGAGAACAGCAACGCACAACCCCACAACGACTTCGACACTGCAAACCCCTGTTGGTACCGCCCCGCCGACGCGGCGGGGCCGGAGACGTGGCGCATTCTGCCAGCGCGGTGTTACAGCCGAAAGAAGACGTTACTTCCCGATACAGAAGCTCGAGAAAATCCGCCCCAGCAGGTCATCGGCGCTCATCCGTCCGGTGATCTCGCCCAGCGCCTCATGCGCCAGCCGCAGTTCCTCGGCGGCCAGCTCCAGGTGTTCATGCACCAGCTCTGCTTCGGCGCGCTCGGCGTGGCCGATCGCCAGGGTGATCGCTTCCACGTGGCGGGCGCGCGCGGAAAATTCGCCCTCCACGCTGTCGCCGGCGCTGCCGCTGGCCAGCTCGCGCAGGCGTGTGTGCAGGCGGTCGAGGCCCTGGCCGGTGGCGGCCGAGACGTGCACGACGTTGGCATCGATGTCGGCCGGCAGTGCCTCCAGCAGGTCACTCTTGTTGTGGATCCACAACTGCAGCGGCACCCCGGCGATGGCATCGGCCACGGCGGCATGGCCGGCCTGCGGGTCGCGCGCGTCGAGCACGATGATGGCCAGGTCGGTGCGCTGCATCTCCGCGCGCGCACGCCGCATGCCTTCGCGTTCAATGGCATCGCCGCCGTCGCGCAGGCCGGCGGTGTCGACCAGGGTCAGCTCGAGCCCATCAATGCGGATGGTTTCGCGCAGGGTGTCGCGGGTGGTACCGGCAATGTCGGTGACGATCGCGCGTTCGCTGCCAGCCAGTGCATTGAGCAGCGAGCTCTTGCCTGCGTTGGGCGGGCCGACCAGCACGGCGTGCAGGCCATCGCGCAGGCGGCGGCCGCGTTCGGCGTCGTCGCGCAGCGTCGCCAGCGCCAACTGCACTTCGCCCAGGCCCTGCCGAACCTGATCGCCTCCCAGCGTATCCAGCGGTTCGTCGGCGAAGTCGATCGCGGCTTCCACATGGATGCGCAGGCGCACCAGCTGCTCGCCGGCGTCTTCCACGCGGCGCGAGAACACGCCGTCCAGCGAGCGCCGCGCCGCGCGCGCGGCACGGGTATCGCTGGCCGCGATCAGGTCGGCGATGGCCTCGGCCTGGGCCAGGTCGAGCTTGCCGTTGAGGAAGGCACGTTCGCTGAACTCCCCTGGCCGTGCCTGTCGCGCGCCGAGCGCGATGCAGCGGCCGACCAGCTGCTGCAGTACCACCGGGCTGCCGTGGCCCTGCAGCTCCACCACGTCTTCGCCGGTGAAGCTGCGCGGATTCGGGAAGTACAGGGCGATGCCGTCATCCAGCACTTCGCCGGCGGCATCGCGGAAGCGCGCGTAGTGCGCGTGCCGCGGCTGCAGTTGCGGGCAGCCCAGATCCACGGCAATGCGCAGCGCCTGCGGGCCGGACACGCGCAGCATGCCCACGCCCCCGGCACCGGGCGCGGTGGCGATGGCAACGATGGTGTCGGTGGCGGCGTTCATGGCTCAGAGCTTCTCCAGCTGTGCGCGGGCCTGGGCAGCGCCGCTGCCTTGCGGCTGCAGCGCCAGGTAGGTGGTGTAAGCCTGCCTGGCCTTGGTCTTGTCGCCGGCGTGGAAGTAGGCATCGCCCAGGTTGAGGTGGGCTACCGCGCGTGACGGGTCGATCTTCAGCGTGTTTTCCAGCCAGCGTGCCGCTTCAGCGTAACGCTGCTGGCGGTAGTAGACGAAGCCGAGGTTGTTGGCCGCCTGGGCGAAGTCCGGTCGCAGCTTCAGCGCTTCGGTGAACTGGGCAACGGCCTCGTCATAGCGCTTCTCGCGGTACAGCTGCAGGCCCCGGTCGTTGGCCTGCTGCGCGCGCTGGCGGTCGGAGGTCGGCACGGCGGCCGGCACCACCAGCGTGCTCTTGCCGCCCTGCAGGTCGGCCACGGTCACCGGCGCCTCGCCAGCGGGCTTGGCGTCCTGCGCGGCATCCACCCGGTTGTTGAGCGCGATCGCGTCCGCCGAGAGCTGGCGGGTATCGGCAGTGAGGTATTCCTGGCTGTCGGGCACCTGGAACACGAACTCACCGCCCTGCGACCCGGGCAGGCTGCCGAACGCCGGGGTCTGCCGCGACACCGCCGATACCGCCGGCGCCACGTAGGCCGCCAGCTCGGTGCCGGTGATCAGGCCATCGCCATTGAGGTCGCCCTTGCCTGCAAGCGCCTGCAGCAGCACCCAAGTGAACACCGAATGGCCGTTCGGGCCGCTGTCGGCCACCTGCTGGTCGCTGCCACCGGCGGTGAGCATCTGCCGCGCGCTGCGCTTGGCGTTCTCGCGCAGGAAGGCCGACGACGAGGGGCCGCCACGGGTCAGGCCCAGGCCGCTGTAGCAGGCATCCATCACGAACATCACGTGCTTGGCCTGCATGCTTTCGGCGATGTTCTGGATGTCGGTCATCGCGATGGCATCGGTGGCGAACTCGTTGGGGTCCGAATCCACCGGGATGATGTAGCCCAGGTCGCGGCCCGACGCCAACCGCCGCGTGGCGCCATGGCCGGCGAAGAACACGAACACGCGGTCGTTGCGCCCGGTGCGGTCATCGGCCAGGCGGTCGTGGAAGGCGGCCAGGATGTTGTTGCGGGTGGCCTGTTTGTCCTTCAGCACGATCACCTGCGAGGACGGGAACCTGAACTGCCCGGTCAACGTATCGGCGATGGCCTGCGCATCGTGGCTGGCGTATTCCAGACGCGGCCACTTGGCGTACTCGTCGATGCCGATCACGATCGCCCACGACTTCTCGTAGCCGGTGGTCACGGTGGCTTCGCTGGCAGCCGCGCTGCGCGGGCGGCTGACGGTGAACTCGCGGCCATTCCAGCCGGCGAACTGGTAACCCTCTGCAATCAGCCGGTCCAGGATCTGCGGCAGTGCCTTCACCGCGCGGTCGTGGATGTCGTGGAACAGGATGATCCCGCGCTGTTCCTTCTGCACCTGGCCCAGCACGCGCTGCACGATCGATTCGGGCACCGGGTCGGCCCAGTCCATCGAATCGATGTTCCACATGATCGACTTCAGGCCGGCCTCGTTGAGCAGCTGCAGGCCTTCGGCATTGCGCGCGCCATAGGGGAAGCGGAACAGCGGCGCGCGGCGCTTGTCCACGTCCTTGAGCAGCGTGTCGGTCACCAGCACCTGCTGGCGCAGCGCCTCGCCGGTGGTGCGTGACAGCTGCGCGTGGGTCAGGCTGTGGTTGCCCACCGCGTAGCCCTGTTCCATCAGGTTGCGGCTGATGCCGGCCATCGGACCCAGCTTCACGCTGCCATCGGCATGCACTTCGCCCAGGTTGCGGCCCACTTCGAAGAACACGCCTGGCACGTCGTAGCGCTTTAGGATGGCCACCACTTCGTCGGTGTAGGCCTTGTGGGGGCCGTCATCGAAGGTGAGCACCACGGTCTTGGGCGGCAGGTCGCGGCCGAAGATCTCGCGGTCGCTGTCCTTCATCGACATCGGATAAGGCTCGATCACGCCGTAATCGCGCAGGATCGCCTCGCGGCTGTACTGCTTGTGCAGGTGGGCCAGGTAGTCGTCCCACCTCTCGCGCTTGAGGGTGATCGCGCGGGTGCGGTCGAAGCGGCTGAAGATGTTGGTGATTTCCTGGTTGTAGTTGCGCTCGATCTCATCGAGCGCGTCCAGGTCCTCGCCCACGCGCTGGTGCAGCTTCACCGCCGGCAGCGAGGAATCGGTGCCGATGCGCTCGTGCAGGTCGCGCAGCACTTCGCGGAACGCCAGGCGGTCGGCGTCGTACAGCTCCGGCGCCGATTCGATGTAGTCCAGCACCGTGCCCAGGGTGGCAAAGCGCTGCGGGCTGCCGTCGCGCAGCAACGCATCGAATTGGGTGGCAATGGCCTGGCGCTGGTCCAGCCCGTCGTGGAACAGCTGCTGGCCGATGCGGCTGGAGGTGTCACGGTCACGCGCGGACTGCTGCGCTTCGTCGGCCAGCAGCACGATGATGCGGCGGTGGCCGTCGAGCTGCTTCTGCAGGGCGGTGAGCAGCGGCGCGGCCGCTGGGTCGGCGGAGGCCGCAGCCTGCGCGCTGGGCTGCGTCGGGGTCGGCGTTGCCGGGGCGGCGGGGTCGTTGTTGCCGCAGCTGGCAACGGCAAGGGTCAGCAGCAGCAGGGACGGCAGGCGGAACAACGATGACGCACGGGGCATGGGGGGCTCGGTGAGGTGCTGCGGGTAGAATGCAGGCGATTGTATCGCCGGCAAAGAAAAACCCGCCGGAGGGCGGGTTTTTCAGGGGTTTTATTTTTTGGCGGTGGCCGGGACCGGGTCGCCGCCGTGGCGCTTGGTCATCCACCACTGCTGCAGCAGGCCCAGGCCGCCGTTGACCACCCAGTACAGGACCAGGCCGGACGGCATGAAGGCCATCATGACGCCGAAGATCAGCGGCATCATCTGCATCATCTTGGCCTGCATCGGGTCCATGCCCGGCGCCGGGGTCAGCTTCTGGGTGGCCCACATCACCGCCACGTTGATCACCGGCAGGATGAAGTAGGGGTCGCGTGCGGTCAGGTCCTGGATCCAGCCCAGCCACGGGGCCTGGCGCAGTTCCACCGATTCCACCAGCACCCAGTACAGGGCGAAGAAGATCGGCATCTGGATGAGGATCGGCAGGCAGCCGCCCATCGGATTGATCTTCTCTTTCTTGTACAGCTCCATCATCGCGGTCTGGAACTTCTGGCGGTCATCGCCATAGCGTTCCTTGAGCTGCGCGATGCGCGGCTGGAAGCGACGCATCTTGGCGCCGCTCTTGTACTGCACCGCCGACAGCGGGTACAGCACCAGCTTCAGCAGCACCACCAGGCCCACGATGGCCCAGCCCCAGTTGTTGACGACCTTGTGGACCTGGTTCAACACCCAGAACAGGCCCTGGCCGATCACGGCCATGATCGAGAAGCGGCTGTAATCGACAACGCGATCCAGGCCCGGCACATCTTCCTTGGCGATCTGGTTGACCAGCTTCGGGCCCACCCACAGGCGTGCCTCGCTGCTCACCTGCTGGCCCGGGGCCACGGTGAACGCCGGGCCGGTGGCCTGGATCTGGTCGCGGCCATCATGCTGGGACAGCGAGTAGTTCGCGGCCTGGTCCTTCTGCGGCACCCACGCGGTGAAGAAGTGGTGCTGCAGCATCGCCACCCAGCCACCGGTGACCTGCTGGTTCAGCGGGCCATCGTCCAGGTAATCCTTGAAAGCCCGGCGCTGGTACTTGCCGTCCTTGTCGAACCAGGTGGCGCCGTTGAAGCTGAACGAGTCCGGGTTGGTCATGCTGCGCGACAGGATCGTCGGCGTGCGGTCCAGGGTGCGGTACACGTAGCCGCTCCACGGGGCGGTGCCGGCGTTGATCACTTCGTCCTTGACCTTGACCGCGTATTCATTGCGGTTGACGGTGAAGGTGCGGCGGATGCTCACGCCATTCGGACCATTCCACACGAACGGGATCTGCAGTTCGTTCTGGCCCTTGGCCAGCACGAAGTCCTTGGCATCGCCCACCAGCGTGAAGCCGTTGGCTTCCGGCACCGGCATGCTCTTGTCCTGGCTGGTCCAGCCGGTCACCGCGCGGTACGGGTGGGCCGGGTCTTCGGTCAGCAGGCGCACCGGCGGGCTGCCGTCGTCCTTGGTCTGCGGGAACTGCAGCAGCTCCGCATCCAGCACGGAGCCGCCGTCGAGCACCAGTCGCAGCACGTCGGTGGTCACGGTCACGCGCGGCGCGCCGGCCTGGGCCTGCGCGGTCGGCTGGGTGGCCGGGGCGCTGCCCGGGGCCTGCGGCACGTTGGCAGCGGGCACGGCGCCCGTTGCACCCGGCACCGGTGCCTGGGTCTGGGCGGCCACCGGCGCGGTGGGCGCCGGCTGGGCCTTGTCGCTACCCCACTGCATCCACAGCAGGATGGCCACCATCAGCCAGGCAACAATCAGGAAAACGCGGGTCTGGTTCATCAGCGTGCAGGCTCGACGGGGCCGGCAGCAGGTGCCGGCTCGGACTGGGAAAGGGGTGCAACCCCGGGCGGCGGCATTGTGCCGTCCGCGCCCGGCATGGGCAATGCGCCCAGCCGGCGCAGCAGGCGCTCGAAGGCCTGGCGGATCTCGGAATTACTTGCGGTACGGGCGGAACTGCGGGCGACCACGACGTAATCGCCGGACGTCATCCACGGCCGTAGGTGGCGGGTGGCGTCGCGCAGCACTCGCTTGATACGGTTGCGACCCACGGCTCGGGGATCGACTTTGCGCGAAACGGCAAGACCCAGCCTGGCCGGCGTGTCGCTCTTCAGCCAGTGCAGGGTCATCAGCGGTTCGGACACACGGCGGGCGCCGTTGAAGACCGTTGTATATTCGGCACGCGTACGAACCCGCGCAGAGCGAGGAAATCGCTTGCGCGGGTCGGAACTGCTCACAGTCAGGATTGCGTCTGCCGCGGGAAGCGGCATTGCAATCAAGCGCTCAGGACTTTACGGCCCTTGGCGCGGCGACGCGACAGGATCTTGCGGCCGTCAGCGGTCTTCATACGGGCACGGAAGCCATGGTCGCGCTTACGCTTGAGGTTGCTGGGTTGGAAAGTGCGCTTGGTGGCCATGCGGGCCTCTATATGAAGGGGACGGAAAGAACCGGAAATTCTATAGACCTACCCCGGGGCGCGTCAAGCCCATGTCACTACGGGATTTCACCGGCCTGTGCAATAGCTGTGGATCATTTTGTGAATAACTTCGGGACAACCATTCCCGGCACCCCGCGTCGGTGGTAGGCTGCGCCATCCATTCTTTCCCCTTCCGGCCTGCGGCACGGCGGCTTTCTGCGCCCCAACCGCCGGCCCCAGACGATTATTGCCGATGGATGCCTGGTCCCGTTGTCTCGAACGCCTTGAGGCGGAGTTCCCGCCCGAAGATGTTCACACCTGGTTGAAGCCGCTGCAGGCCGATCTGCGCGCGGACAGCCTGGTGCTTTATGCGCCAAACGCCTTCATCGTCGACCAGGTGCGCGAGCTGTACCTGGCGCGGATCAAGGAACTGCTGGCGCACTTCGCCGGTTTTGGCGACGTTTTTCTTGAAATCGGCTCGCGTCCGCGGGCCGTGGAGGCGCAGATCGCGCCGATTCCGGGCCATTCGGCGCCCGCTGCGCCGGTTGAGCCGCTGGTGCCGTTCGCCGGCAACCTGGATTCGCACTACACCTTCACCAACTTCGTGGAAGGCCGCAGCAACCAGCTGGGCCTGGCCGCAGCGTTCCAGGCCGCCCAGAAACCGGGCGACCGGGCGCACAACCCGCTGCTGCTGTACGGCGGCACCGGCCTGGGCAAGACCCACCTGATGTTCGCCGCCGGCAACGCCATGCGCCAGGCCAATCCGGCCGCCAAGGTGCTGTACCTGCGCTCGGAACAGTTCTTCAGCGCCATGATCCGTGCGTTGCAGGAAAAGACCATGGATCAGTTCAAGCGCCAGTTCCAGCAGGTGGACGCGCTGCTGATCGATGACATCCAGTTCTTCGCCGGCAAGGACCGAACCCAGGAAGAGTTCTTCCACACGTTCAACGCCCTGTTCGACGGCAAGCAGCAGATCATCCTCACCTGCGACCGGTACCCGCGCGAAGTCGAAGGGTTGGAAGCGCGCCTGAAGTCGCGACTTGCCTGGGGCCTGTCGGTGGCCATCGAGCCGCCGGACTTCGAAACGCGCGCCGCGATCGTGCTGGCCAAGGCCCGCGAACGCGGTGCTGAGATTCCCGACGATGTGGCGTTTCTGATTGCCAAGAAGATGCGCTCCAATGTCCGCGACCTCGAAGGTGCGCTCAATACCCTGACCGCCCGTGCCAACTTCACCGGCCGCGCGATCACCACCGACTTCGCCCAGGAAACACTGCGCGACCTGCTGCGTGCCCAGCAGCAGGCCATCAGCATTCCCAACATCCAGAAAACCGTGGCCGACTACTACGGGCTGCAGATCAAGGATCTGTTGTCCAAGCGCCGGACCCGCTCACTGGCCCGTCCGCGACAGGTCGCCATGGCCCTGACCAAGGAGCTGACCGAGCACAGCCTGCCGGAAATCGGCGATGCCTTTGCCGGTCGCGACCACACCACGGTGCTGCATGCGTGCCGGCAGATCCGGACGTTGATGGAGACCGACGGCAAGTTGCGGGAAGACTGGGACAAGCTGATCCGGAAGTTGAGCGAATGATGCATGTACGCCGCATAGGCGTCATCGCATAAAACGGTGCAAAATCCGGGTGTAAGCGAGGGACAGGCTGTGGATAAAAAACCGGTTTGAGTTGGCGGGATTTTTATCCACAGGCTTCCCCACCCCTTGGGGGGTAGTAGTGCAGAGGGTTTCGAGGCCATAAAAGCCTTTATTTACAAATACTTAGATGTGTTTTCCCGCAATTCTGGCTCTACCATCACCACCAAGCTTTTGATTTATTCCACATCTTTTTAAAGCATAGGGGCACGGAACCACATGCGTTTCACACTGCAGCGCGAAGCCTTTCTCAAGCCGTTGGCACAAGTCGTCAACGTGGTCGAACGCCGCCAGACCTTGCCGGTTCTGGCTAATTTCCTGGTCCAGGTCCAGAACGGGCAGCTGTCGCTGACCGGTACCGACCTGGAAGTGGAGATGGTGTCGCGGATCGCGGTGGATGATGCCCAGGACGGCGAGACCACCATCCCGGCACGCAAACTGTTCGAGATCATCCGCGCCCTGCCCGACGGCAGCCGGATCACCGTCTCGCAGACCGGTGACAAGATCACCGTGCAGGCCGGCCGCAGCCGCTTCACCCTGGCAACGCTGCCGGCCAACGACTTCCCGTCTGTGGACGAAGTGGAAGCCACCGAGCGCGTGGCGATCGGCGAAGCCACCCTGAAGGAGCTGATCGAACGCACCGCGTTCGCGATGGCCCAGCAGGACGTTCGCTACTACCTCAACGGCCTCCTGTTCGACCTGCGCGGCGATGCGCTGCGCACCGTTGCCACCGACGGCCACCGCCTGGCGCTGTGCGAAACCGATCTGGAAAAGGCCAGCGGCGCCAAGCGCCAGATCATCGTGCCGCGCAAGGGCGTAACCGAACTGCAGCGCCTGCTGGAAAGCGGGGATCGTGAGATCGAGCTGGAAGTCGGCCGCAGCCACGTGCGCGTCAAGCGCGACGATGTGACCTTCACCTCCAAGTTGATCGATGGCCGCTTCCCGGATTACGAGGCCGTGATTCCGATCGGCGCCGACCGTGAAGTGAAGGTGGATCGCGAAGCCCTGCGTGCCTCCTTGCAGCGTGCCGCGATTCTGTCCAACGAGAAGTACCGCGGCATCCGCGTGGAAGTCTCGCCGGGCAACCTGAAGATCAGCGCGCACAACCCGGAGCAGGAAGAAGCCCAGGAAGAGATCGAAGCGGATACCACCGTGAGCGATCTGGCCATTGGCTTCAACGTGAACTACCTGCTGGATGCCCTGTCCGCACTGCGCGACGAGCACGTGGTCATCCAGCTGCGCGACTCCAACTCCTCGGCCTTGGTTCGCGAAGCCAGCAGCGAGAAGTCGCGCCACGTGGTGATGCCGCTGCGTCTCTGACCGCATGCTTGGTTCCACGTGGAACCGCGGTAACCAGGAAGCCCGGCCAAGCGCCGGGTTTCTTTTTGCCCAGACGTTCCACGTGGATCATCAGGCAAGCAGCACGAGGAGAGCCACGCCGTGCGTGGCTGCTTGTGATCTTGCTTCTTGCCGCTGCGGTTGTACAACCGAACCTTCTCGCGGCAGGGGACGTTCGAATCTCACGACAAGATCGGCCAAGCAGGTCATGGTTCACCAGATTCGCACAAAGTGTGGGTTTGCCCCCTGATTCCCAGCTCTAAGCTTTTAAAAACTGTATATAAATCTAAAGCTAGGTGGTGGTGGTAGGGCCAGATTTGGTTGAAAAGTACCTTATCTGATTGAATTTAAAGGGAAATGCGGTACTGAAACCCCCGGTAAAACAGGGTCTGAGCCTGGGGTTCAACCTGTGGATATCTTTCAGAGGTACCCAAGGTGCCTTTTTTATCCACAGATTGCGCAGAGATTGTGCATAAGTCATACAGACCCCCTGTGGATAGCCAGAAATGGAAGACATCAATCTCGCGAGATCTGAGAACGCCTACCCTGCCCCGCGTTTCAGATTTCAAAGAATCGAGCGGGTAATCGCATCGGGCCCTCGGGCACCCCATCCCGACAGCGCGCCAATTTCTTGAAATTTGCACGGCTTCACCCTTGACGCTCTCTCAGATTTCAAAGAATTCACGGCGTCTCGAACGTGCGGCGAATCCACCCCGATGCAGTAAGCTGATCGATTCCCCCAGCCCCTCTTGCCGCATCTGCGGCGCAGATTCGATCGCATGCACATCCGTCGTCTGTCCCTGCACCAGATCCGCCGCTTCGACAGCGTGGAACTGGCCCCGCAACCGGGCATCAACCTGATCACTGGCGACAATGGCGCAGGCAAGACCAGCGTGCTGGAAGCGCTGCACGTGATGGCCTACGGGCGCAGTTTCCGCGGTCGGGTGCGGGATGGGCTGGTGCGCCAGGGCCAGGACGCGCTGGATGTCTTCGTTGAATGGGACGAACAGCGTTCCGGGGCGGAATCGGCAACGCGCCGCAAGGCCGGGCTGCGCCACAGCGGGCAGGAATGGAAGGGACGGCTGGATGGCGAAGACGTTGCGCAGCTGGGCAACCTTTGCGCGGCCTTGGCCGTGGTCACGTTTGAGCCGGGGAGTCACGCGCTGGTCAGTGGTGGCGGCGAGCCGCGTCGCCGGTTTCTGGATTGGGGTTTGTTCCACGTGGAACCAGACTTCCTCGCCCTCTGGCGGCGGTACTCGCGGGCGCTGAAGCAGCGCAATGCCCTTCTCAAGCAAGGCGGGCACCCGAATGCACTGGATGCATGGGACCGCGAGCTGGCGGAAGCCGGCGAACCGCTCACCACCCGGCGCCAGCACTACCTGGACCGCCTGCAGGACCGAACCATTGGCCTGGCGCAGGATCTGGCCCCGAACCTGGGCATTCAGTCACTGACCCTGAGCCCCGGCTGGCGCAAACACGAGCTTTCCCTGTCCGACGCCCTCCTGTTGGCCCGGGAACGTGACCGGTTGGCGGGCTACACCTCCGTGGGCCCGCACCGGGCCGACTGGAGCGTGGGGTTTGCCAGCATTCCCGGCCGCGACGCGCTCTCGCGCGGGCAGGCCAAACTCACCGCCCTCACCTGCCTGTTGGCCCAGGCGGAAGATTACGCAGAACAGCGCGGCGAATGGCCGGTAATCGCGCTGGATGACCTCGCGTCCGAGCTGGATCGGACCCATCAAGCGCGGGTACTGGATCGTCTGCGCGCAGGCCCGGCGCAGATATTCATCACCGCCACCGAAACGCCCGCCGCGCTGCAGGACCGCACCGATATCACCCGGTTCCACGTGGAACATGGCCACGTCCAGCTTGTGCCATAGTGCCGGCAGGGGCCGAAGCGCCCGGCTGGTATAATTGCTGTTGCAACCCCTTATCCATCGGCGCCCCGCTTCCCGCGGCGGCCCGAACTGCGGAGCCTATGGCAAGCGCAATGACTGAAGAACAGAACACTCCGGCACCTACCGGCAATTACGACGCCAACAGCATTACCGCCCTGGAAGGCCTGGAGGCGGTCCGCAAGCGGCCCGGCATGTACATCGGCGACGTCCATGACGGCACCGGTCTGCACCACATGGTGTTCGAAGTCGTCGACAACTCCATCGACGAAGCGCTGGCAGGCCACGCCGACCACGTGGCGGTGACGATCCACGCCGACGGCTCGGTCTCCGTGTCCGACAACGGCCGAGGCATTCCCACCGGCAAGCACGGACAGATGAGCCAGAAGCTCGGCCGCGACGTGTCCGCTGCCGAAGTGGTCATGACCGTGCTGCACGCGGGCGGCAAGTTCGACGACAACAGCTACAAGGTTTCCGGCGGTCTGCACGGCGTCGGCGTCAGCGTGGTCAACGCGCTGTCGCAGAAGCTCACCCTGGATATCTTCCAGAGCGGCTTCCACTTCCACCAGGAATACGCCGATGGCGCGGCGGTAAGCCCGCTGGACCAGGTCGAAGCCAGCACCAAGCGCGGTACCACCCTGCGCTTCTGGCCGTCGGTGGTCGCGTTCCACGACAACGTCGAGTTCCACTACGAGATCCTGGCGCGGCGCCTGCGCGAACTCTCGTTCCTGAACTCCGGGGTCAAGATCGTCCTGGTCGATGAGCGTGGCGATGGCCGTCGTGACGACTTCCACTACGAAGGCGGCATCCGCAGCTTCGTGGAGCATCTGGCGCAGTTGAAGACCCCGCTGCACCCGAACGTGATCTCGGTCACCGGCGAATCCAACGGCATCACCGTCGACGTGGCGCTGCAGTGGACCGATTCCTACCAGGAAACGATGTACTGCTTCACCAACAACATCCCGCAGAAGGACGGTGGTACCCACCTTGCCGGCTTCCGCGGCGCGCTGACCCGTGTGCTCAATAACTACATCGAGCAGAACGGCATTGCCAAGCAGGCCAAGATCAACCTGACCGGCGACGACATGCGCGAAGGCATGATCGCCGTGCTCTCGGTGAAGGTGCCCGACCCCAGCTTCTCCAGCCAGACCAAGGAAAAGCTGGTCAGCTCGGATGTGCGTCCGGCCGTGGAAAGCGCGTTCGGCCAGCGCCTGGAAGAGTTCCTGCAGGAAAACCCGAACGAAGCCAAGGCCATCGCCGGCAAGATCGTCGATGCCGCCCGCGCCCGCGAAGCCGCGCGCAAGGCGCGCGACCTGACCCGTCGCAAGGGCGCGTTGGATATCGCCGGCCTGCCCGGGAAGCTGGCCGACTGCCAGGAGAAAGACCCGGCGCTGTCCGAACTGTTCATCGTCGAGGGTGACTCCGCAGGTGGTTCGGCCAAGCAGGGCCGCAACCGCAAGAACCAGGCCGTGCTGCCGTTGCGCGGCAAGATCCTCAACGTGGAACGTGCCCGCTTCGACCGGATGCTGGCCTCCGACCAGGTCGGTACGCTGATCACCGCGCTGGGCACCGGCATCGGCCGCGACGAGTACAACCCGGACAAGCTGCGCTACCACCGCATCATCATCATGACCGACGCCGACGTCGACGGCGCGCACATCCGCACCCTGCTGCTCACCTTCTTCTACCGGCAGATGCCGGAGCTGATCGAGCGTGGCCACGTCTACATCGGCCTGCCGCCGCTGTACAAGATCAAGCAGGGCAAGCAGGAGCTGTACCTGAAGGACGACCCCGCGCTGGACGCCTACCTGGCCAGCAACGCGGTCGAAAACGCCTCGCTGATTCCGGCCGAGAACGAGCCGGCCATCGAAGGCGTCGCCCTGGAAAAGCTGCTGCTGGCCTACGCCTCGGCGCAGGAAGCGATCGGCCGCAATGCCCATCGCTACGACCGCCAGGTGCTTGAAGCCCTGGTCGATTTCACTCCGATGGACCTGGAGCACCTGCGCAAGGCAGGCGCCGACGAAGGCCTGGCCGCACTGGCCAAGCGCCTCAACCAGGGCAGCCTGGGCTCGCCGCGCTTCAGCCTGGAATTGCAGGAACCCACCGAAGAGCGTCCGGCTGCGCTGCTGGTCACCCGTCGCCACATGGGCGAACAGCTGATCCAGGTGCTGCCGCTGTCGGCCTTCGAAACCGGTGAACTGCGTGCCCTGCACCAGTCCTCGCTGCTGCTGCACGGGCTGGTACGTGAAGGTGCCAAGATCGTCCGCGGTGCCAAGTCGTCGGAGATCGGTGGTTTCGCCGATGCCCGCAACTGGCTGCTGGACGAAGCCAAGAAGGGTCGCCAGATCCAGCGCTTCAAGGGCCTGGGCGAAATGAATCCCGAACAGCTGTGGGACACCACCGTGAACCCCGATACGCGCCGGCTCCTGCAGGTGCGCATCGAGGACGCCGTGGCGGCCGACCAGATCTTCAGCACCCTGATGGGTGACGTGGTGGAACCGCGCCGCGATTTCATCGAAGACAACGCGCTGCGGGTCGCCAACCTGGATATCTGACACAATCGGCTCAGGGCCGGCCGGTTGCGACCTGCAACCGGCCTGGCCACCGCCTATTGCTGCCAGGAACCCGATGTCCGCTACCGCCCCGGCGTCCACCACGCCTCCGCTGCCGCCCGCCCTGCCCAAGGCGCCCCAACGGAAACCAGGCTCCCCGATCGCGGGATTCCTGATCGATCTCGGTATCGCCACGCTCTCGCTGCTCGCCTTGAGCATGGCCAGCGGCCTGCTATGGGGCCTCTACCGTGCCGTGATCGTGGTCCGCGACACCGGCGCGCAAGCGGCCGATGCGCTGGCCCAGCAGATGGGCCAACCTGGCGCGCTCGCGCAGATCCTGATGGCCGTGTTCGCCACCGGCGGCGCTGCGATTTTCCTGTACTTCCTCAGGCGCCGTGCCGACGCCACCGAGCGCCGCGCCTCCTTTGAGGCGGCCCGCCGGCCGTCCACCTGGGGCTGGACCGCGTTGGTTGCGCTGGGCGTGATCATCGGCAGCAATGGCATCGCCTGGCTGGCCCGGCAGGCGGGCATTGAACCGGTACCCACCAACCTGGCCCTGATGGAACAGGCGCTGGCCCGCTTCCCGTGGTTCCTGGCCCTGTTCGCGATCGTGCTGGCCCCGGCCTACGAAGAACTGCTGTTCCGCCGCGTGCTGTTCGGCCGCCTGTGGCAGGCCGGTCGCCCATGGCTGGGCATGCTCCTCAGCAGCCTGGCGTTCGCGCTGGTCCACGAAGTGCCCGGCACCAGCGCCAACGGCCCGTGGGAAATCGCCCAACTGTGGCTGGTGTACGGCGGCATGGGCGCCGCGTTCGCGTGGCTGTACCAGCGCACCGGCACCTTGTGGGCCCCGATCGTGGCGCATGCGTTGAACAACGCCATCGCCCTGGCCGCGCTGGTATTCCTGGGCTTGCACTGACCCGACGGTTTGACAAAACCTTACATTCGGCCCGCCACACTGCAGACATGAACACGGGAGTCCCCGCCTTGAAACCCTTGCTGCTCGGACTTGTCATCACCTTGGCGCTCAGCGCCTGCGCCACCACCACCTCGCCCACCGGGCGCAAGCAGATGGTGGGCGGTGTATCGCAGGCCGAGCTGGACCAGCTTGGCGCGCAGGCCTTCGCCGAAACCAAACAGAAGCAGAAGATCAGCAGCGACGGCCGCCAGAACGGCTACGTGCAGTGCGTGGTCAATGCGCTGGTCGCGCAGCTGCCGCCTCAGTACCGTGGCGTACGGTGGGAGACCGCGGTATTCGTCGATGCCGAGCCGAACGCCTTCGCCTTGCCCGGCGGCAAGGTCGGCGTGAACACCGGCATCTTCACCGTGGCCAAGAACCAGGACCAGCTCGCCGCCGTGATCGGGCATGAGATCGGCCATGTCATCTCGCGCCACCACGAAGAGCGCCTCACCCGCCAGATGGGCGCGCAGACCGGCTTGGCCGTGCTTGGTGCGCTGGCCGGCGCGGCATACGGCGACGGCGCGGCCAGCACGGTCAACCAGCTCGGCGGTGCCGGCGCACAGGCCGCCTTCCTGTTGCCCGGGTCGCGCACCCAGGAAAGCGAAGCCGACGTGGTCGGCCAGCGGCTGATGGCCGAGGCAGGGTTCGACCCGGCCCAGGCGGTCAACCTGTGGCAGAACATGATGGCCGCCAGCGGCGGGCGTTCCCCGCAATGGCTGTCCACCCACCCGGACCCGGCCAACCGGATCCGGGAGCTGCAACGCGATGCCCCCGCCCTGACCGGTGTTTTCCAGCAGGCCCAGGCCGCTGGACGGCGCCCGAAGTGCGGGTGATTCGACTAAAGGATGCTGTATTGCAGCATCGGAAACGATTTCTCACGCCATCGGTTTCTGATACGTTTGGCGGCTCAGATTTTTCTGACAGTCCGTTTTGATGCCGCCGCGGCGGTTCGATCGAGGTGAAAGATGATTTTCCGCAACCACAAGCAAGCCGTGCTTTCCGTCCTCATCGCGACCGCCATTGGTGGCGTTGTGGTCACTGACGCCGTCGCCCAGACCCGCTCCACCGATCGCAGCGCCGATCGCCGTGGTGGCAAGAAGGACCAGGCCAAGGCTGAAGCGCTGTACCCGCAGGCCACCCGCGCCGAGCCGGACATCAAGGCATCGCCGAAGCTGGGCAAGCAGCTGCAGAAGATGATCGACAGCTACAACGATCAGAAGTTCCCCGAGACGCTGGCCGCGGCCAATGAAATCCTGGGCAACAGCGCCGCCAATGCGTACGACAAGTCGCTGGCCGCGCAGCTCGCCTCGCAGGCTGCCTACAACACCGACGACAACGCCGCTGCCAAGAAGTACCTGCTGCAGGTGCTGGAATTCAACGGCCTGGACAACAACGGCCACTTCCAGTCGATGCTGATGCTGGGCCAGCTGCAGATCCAGGACGACCAGCTTGCCGAAGGCCTGGCCACCCTGGACAAGTACTTCGCTGAAACCAAGTCGACCAAGCCGGAAGAGCTGATCATCAAGGGCCAGGCCCTGTACCAGCTCGAGCGCTACCAGGAAGCAGTGCCGGTGATCCAGCAGGCCATCGCCGGTGCCACCGAGCCGAAGGACAACTGGAACCAGCTGCTGATGGCCGCCCTGTCCGAGTCCGGCCAGACCGGTGAAGCAGTGAAGCAGGCTGAAGCCCTTGCCGCCAAGAACCCGGCCGACAAGAAGGCCCAGATGAACCTGGCCAGCATGTACCTGCAGGCCGACCAGATGGACAAGGCTGGCGCGGTCATGGACAAGCTCTTCAAGGGCGGCCAGCTGACCGAGGAGCGCGAGTACAAGCAGGCGTACTCGATCTACGCCAACTCGGACAAGAAGGAAGCCGAGGTCATTGCCGTGATCAACGACGGCCTGCAGAAGGGCATCCTGAAGCCGGATTACCAGGTCTATCTGGCCCAGGCCCAGGCGTACTACTACTCGGAACCGCCGCAGGTCGAAAAGGCGATCGAAGCGTGGCAGAAGGCCGCCCCGCTTTCCAAGGACGGTGAAACCTACTTGAACCTGGCACGTGTCTTGCATTCGGAAGGTCGCATTCCGGAGGCCAAGACGGCCGCCCAGCAGGCGCTGGCGAAGGGTGTGAAGAATCAGGCCGATGCCAAGAAAATCATCAACCTGAAGTAAGTAGGAATAACGCCTGAACGCCTGCGTGAGTGATGCGCAGGCGCTCAGGATTGGTATAAGCTTGGAGGTTCCTGCGGTGTCATGCACCGCTGATCATGGGCTATCTGTCCCCAGGTACCCGGCCCCACTAATGAGCTCTTGGCGCATGACGGAACAACTAGTCGTTCACAGGTACGAACAACGCGATGACACCGGCCTCAGCTGGCCGCGCATCGTGGGTATCGCCTTTGTAATCGCATTGCATCTCGCCGCCTTGATGCTGCTCCTCATCCCCGCCGTGGCCCCCAAGGCCGTGACGGAGAAGGAACGCAACATCATGGTGACCCTGGTCGACGCTCCGCCGCCGCCCCCACCGCCGCCGCCGCCGCCGCCGCCGACTGAAACGCCGCCGCCGCCGGTCAAGAACCTGTCGCCGCCCAAGCCCTCGCCGGTGCCGCCGCCGCCGCAGGCGCCGGTGATCGACGTGCCGGAACCGCGTCCGAACGACATCGTCACGCCGCCGAGTCCGCCGAGCCCGCCGCAGCCGCCGAGTTCCATCGAGGCCAGCGTCGATATCTCGTCCAAGGCCATGAATCCCCCGCGTTACCCGCCGGCCGCGTTCCGCGCAGGTATCCAGGGTGAAGTGATCCTGATCATTGATGTCGATGCCAACGGCAACGTCACCAATGTGTCGGTCGAAAAGTCCAGCCGTAACCGCGATCTGGACCGTGCAGCGATGGAAGCCGCCCGTAAATGGCGCTTCAACGCAGCCGAATCGGGCGGGAAGAAAGCTGCAGGTCGCGTCCGCGTCCCGGTCAACTTTGCGCTGAATTGATGGGCCGGGTGGCCTGCCGGCCACCCTCCTGTCACTTGAACCTAGCTACAACATTCATCACCACACACAACAAAGGTAAGCGTCATGCTGCAGGAACTCTTCATCGCCGCTGCTGCCGGGGGCAACCCGTCGAATGCCCTCTCGCAGATGGGCTTCGAGCATCTGATCCACGAAATGACCTCCAAGCCGGGCGACTTCGCCGTCTCCTGGGTCGTGCTTCTGACCCTGGTGATCATGTCGGCCATGTCCTGGTACTGGACCGTCATCAACATCTTCCGTGCTACCCGCCTGAAGAGCGCTGCTGACAAGGTCGTGAGCCTGTTCTGGGATACCCCGAACGCACAGGACGCCATCCGCGCCATGGAAGAACAGCCGGCTTCGGAGCCGTTCTCCAAGATCGCCCTGGACGCAGCCCAGGCTGCTGCCCACCACCAGCGTGCCGAAGGTGGCGCCACCGGTGGCCTGGGTGAAAACCTGAGCCGTTCGGAGTTCGTCGACCGCGCCCTGCGTCAGGCCGTGACCCGCGAAAGCAACAACCTGCAGTCGGGCATGACCCTGCTGGCCACCGTCGGTGCAACCGCTCCGTTCGTCGGTCTGCTCGGCACCGTGTGGGGCATCTACGGCGCGCTGATCAAGATCGGTGCAACCGGTTCGGCCTCCATCGACGCCGTTGCCGGCCCGGTGGGTGAAGCTCTGATCATGACCGCCATCGGTCTGTTCGTGGCAATCCCGGCCGTGTTCGCCTTCAACTTCTTCAGCAAGATCAACAGCGCCACGATCAGCAAGTTCGATACGTTCGCTCACGACCTGCACGACTTCTTCGCCACCGGTTCGCGCGTCCGCTAATTGCGACGCGCTGTACCCAGCGAGAACGTAGTCAACACGATCTAGACGGAGCCCGTTATGGCTTTCAGTAGTGGTAACAGCGGCGGCCCCATGGCCGACATCAACGTTACGCCCCTCGTGGACGTGATGCTGGTGCTGCTGATCATCTTCATCATCACGGCGCCCCTGATGTCCCATAAGGTCAAGGTCGACCTGCCTGAGGCCAACCTGGTGCAGAAGCCGGAAGATGCGGCTGATCGCAAGGGCCCCATCACCCTGGCGGTGAAGGAAGACGGCTCGATTTACTGGAACGACGAAGAGATCGACAAGCAGACTCTCGAGTCCCGCCTGGCGACCGCCGCCCAGCAGACCCCCCAGCCCCCGCTCAATCTGCGTGGTGACCGCACCACCAAGATGCGCGTCATCAACGAGATGACGAAGGTCGCGCAGGAGCAGGGCATGCTCGACGTTGGCTTCGTGGCCACCAAAGAGAAGGGGCAGTAAGCCATGGCATTCAGTTCTGGTGGTGGCAAGGGCCCAATGGCCGACATCAACGTTACGCCCCTCGTGGACGTGATGCTGGTGCTGTTGATCATCTTCATCGTTACCGCGCCGATCATGACGTACCCGATCGCCGTGGACCTGCCGCAGCGCGTGCTCAACCCACCGCCGCAGCTGGTCGAACCGCCGCCGCCGATCGAGCTGCGGATCGACGCCAGCAACCAGGTGTTCTGGAACAACAGCCCGGTTGCAACGGCTGAGCTCCAGCAGCGTATGGAACAGGAAGTGCAGCGTGACCCGACCAATCAGCCCGAGCTGCGCATCGACGCCAGCCCGGACTCCGAGTACGACGTGATGGCCAAGGTTCTGGCCGCCGCGAAGAACGCGCAGATGAAGAAGATCGGGTTCCAGCAGCAGCAGTAAGACGCAACACCAAGTCATGACGCGACTGGAAAGCGCCCCTGGAAACAGGGGCGCTTTTTTTGTTGGCGCGTTCGGCCATTGACATCAATCCGGGGCCGTTCCACCATGGTTACGCGCAAGCAACACATAGCCGAGCCATTGCGCATCCCACCTGGTCACCAGGTCCCGGCCGGCCCGGGTATATCCAAGGGAATCGGACTCACGGAGCCTCGCCCAGCATCGCTGGCCGGGGCTTTCGTTCTTGAGGCGCCTCCAGTACATCCGCGAATCGTCTTGGATCGGGTTCATCGTCCTGCTTTGCGCGTCCCCGCAGGATCTCTCCCAATAAAAGATTGAAGGAATAGCGTCCCTTGCCGGGATGCGGCTTGCGCGGATCAAGCGGATACGCGGATTGCACCAGCAGCAGCACACTGTTCGAGCCGTGCCGCTTCCACCGTTTAAGATTGAAGAAGACGCCATAGCGTTCGCCGCTGTCCAGCCGCACGGCAACATAGTTGTCCGCTGCGGTGCGCTCGCAGGATTGTCGCCCTTCGATCACGTGGCGAATGATCTCCGGAAGCCGCTTCGACAACGTGTATCGAACACCATCAAATGCGCGGCACTCGCGATTGTCGGAAATCATGTCGTCATCAGCGCCACGACGCTGCACAGAGAAGCAATGAAGCCCAAAGCCGACATACAGGACGACTTCCCGGCCGGGGTGCCCCTTAGCGGCAAGCAGGGCGTAGTTGAGACGAAAGGGATGCAGGTGATTCAAGGGGAAGGCCTTGCCCTGCCTGTCCCTGTGGGGCATCCAGCGGATTAGACCGCCTGACCAGTTGACCGCCATCCCTTGCTCCATGACACCCTGTTGTGCGTCAAGAGACTCGGGCTACAGGCGCCCCGACTTCAAGGCCAAAACAGTCACGCATGCGTCGGACACCCGCGTCCGGCTATGATCCGCGGATGCTTGCCACCTACCCCGCGCTTGCCGACTGGCTCCACTGGCTGGATGCCTTTCCGCACCTGCGCCCGCTGCTCATCGCCGCCTACGTGCTTTACCTGCTGTGGTTGATCGGCTGGATCATGCTGCAGAAGCGCGAGCCGGTGGCCACGCTCAGCTGGATCCTTTCGCTGGCCGCCCTGCCCTACCTGGGCCTGTTCGTGTACTACCTGCTCGGGCCGCAGAAGGTGAAACGGCAGCGCCTGCGCCGTGGCCGCGCGCGTTCCGGCATGGAGCACTACAGCAGCGTGTGCCCGCCCGACGCGGACTGCACCGAACTGGCGAAGATCGCCCAGGCCACCACCGGCCTGGCGCCCAGCTCGGCCACCGAAGTGGAGTGGCTGGTGGACGGCGCGCAGACCTATGCCGCGCTGTTGAAGGCCGTGGCCCAGGCGCGCGACCACCTGCACGTGGAGTACTACATCTTCAATCCCGACCACGCCGGTACCGCGCTGCGCGATGCCCTGGTCGAACGCGCCAAGGCAGGCGTGCGCGTGCGCCTGCTGCTGGATGCGGTGGGCTCGTCCGGCATCCGCACGCGGTTCCTCAAGCCGCTGCGTGATGCGGGCGCCGAAGTGGCCTGGTTCCACCCACGCCAGCTGCTCAAACCGTTCAAGCGGCCGTGGATGAACATGCGCACCCACCGCAAGCTGGTGGTGATCGATGGCCGCGTCGCCTTCACCGGTGGCATCAACATCACCGACGAAGAAGACGAAAGCCGCCGGCCCGATGCCTACCGCGACCTGCACATGCGCCTGACCGGCCACGTGGTGCGCAGCCTGCAGCTGGTGTTCGTCGAAGACTGGATCTACGCCACCGGCGAGCCCAAGGAGCGCTTCAACATCGCCCAGCTGTGGCCCACCGACATGCCGGGGCGCCAGGACGGCGCCATCAACGCCCAGGTGCTGGTCTCGGGCCCGGACTCGGGCTGGGAAACCATCCACCGCCTGCAGGTGGCCGCCATCCACGAAGCGCGCGAACGCGTGTGGCTGGTCACGCCCTATTTCGTGCCGGGCGAAGCCGCGCGCATGGCGCTCACCTCGGCCGCACTGGGCGGGCTGGACGTGCGCCTGCTGGTACCGAAGATGAGCGATTCCTGGTTCGTCACCCAGGCCGCGCGCTCTTACTTCGACGAGCTGCTGCAGGCCGGGGTGAAGATCTACGAGTACGGACCGCGCATGCTGCACACCAAGGCGTTCATCGCCGACCACGACGTCTGCATCGCCGGCAGCGCCAATTTCGACCACCGCAGCTTCCGGCTCAACTTCGAACTGTCGATGATGATCAGCAGCCCCGAGTGCGTAGCGGAACTGGAGAAAATCCTCATCGCGGAGTTCGCCGCTTCCACGCCCGTGCGCAACGACCGCCAGCGCTCGCTGTGGCTGCACCGGGTGCCCGAGGCGTTCGCCCGCCTGGCCTCCCCGCTGCTGTAGCCGCCACGTGGAACCGCCCCCCACCCCGGCGCTACACTGCGCAGGTCAACGGGGAGAATGACAATGTATTGGCTGTTCCTGCTGCTGTCGCTGGGCTGTTTCACCTTTGCCATCAAGACACCGTCCACCGGCATGATGATGTTGTGGCTGGCCGGTGCACTGGTGTTCCTGCTGGCCTGGATCCGCGGCCGCTACCTGGCCAGCTTTGGCGGCAGCCAGCGGGATGCGGCCGGGTCGCACGACATCTACAACGCGATCGACCCTGCCGAGCTGCGCCGGCTGCGCGAGCAGGCCCAGGCCCGCCGTGACGCCGACCGCGACCCGAATGACCTTCCCCCGAGCCTATGACCCACCTCAGCGTCAACGTGAACAAGATCGCCGT
Organism: Stenotrophomonas sp. SrG; assembly: GCF_050031795.1. Taxonomy (NCBI): domain Bacteria; kingdom Pseudomonadati; phylum Pseudomonadota; class Gammaproteobacteria; order Lysobacterales; family Lysobacteraceae; genus Stenotrophomonas; species Stenotrophomonas sp. SrG. The sequence goes on along the minus strand of NZ_JBNBBE010000005.1, from coordinate 174,933 downwards.
CCTGCGCAATTCCCGCGGCGGCCAGGACCCTGATGTACTGCAGGCGGCCACCGCCTGCCTGGACGCCGGTGCCCACGGCATTACCGTGCACCCGCGCCCGGATCGCCGGCATATCCACGCCGAGGACGTGCTCGCCCTCTCGGCGCTGACCACCGCGCGCGGCGTCGAATTCAACATCGAAGGCAACCCGTTCGCCCCGCCGCGCCCGGGTTACCCGGGCCTGCTGCCGCTGTGCGCGCAGACCCGCCCGGCCCAGGCCACGCTGGTGCCCGACAGCGACGGCCAGCTCACCTCCGACCACGGCTTCGACTTCAGCCGCGACGCCGACCGGCTGCGCCCGTTGATCGCCGAACTGAAAAGCTACGGCTGCCGAGTCAGCCTGTTCGTGGATGCCGGCAACCCGGACTTGGCCCAGGCCGCCGACATTGGCGCTGACCGCATCGAGCTCTACACCGGCCCCTATGCCGAGGCGCACGCCGCAGGCGACGCCACCGTCATGCTCGCCTTGTTCGCCGACGCCGCCCGCCGCGCCCAGGCCGCCGGCCTCGGGGTCAACGCCGGCCACGATCTCTCCCAGGATAACCTCCGGGATTTCCTGCAAACTGTCCCGAACGTCCTCGAAGTCTCGATCGGCCACGCGCTGATCAGCGAAGCCCTCTACGCCGGCCTGGACGCAACGGTAAAGGGCTACCTCGCCCTCCTTTGATGGATCCCGCGCAAACCGCGGCTCCGGGCCCTGCCCGGATGCTCTTCGCTGGGACCCAAGTGCGCTGAAGAATCCCCTGTGGATAACCCTGGGGAACAAACCCCAACCATTCAGCCCAAACCCAACAGGGGCGCGGATGGTGCTTCCCTACGACCCTGTGGTTAGTAATACTGCTAACCCATGCGCACCCCGCCGCACTCCGCCACGCTCCACCTCACGTCTCAGCCCGTGAGACGTCTCGCCGGTAGCCTCTGAAGATGGGCATCGCAATCAAAGGCCGTGGTTCCACCACGCACCTCGCCGGACGTTTCGAAGTCACGGTCAGCGAAACCATGGACGACGGCTGGGAACCGGAAACCAGCGAAGAATTCGCCACCCCGCGCCTGCGCACCGAAGTGCGCGCCGAACCCGCGCGGAGCATCATCAGCCGCAACAAATCCCCCGATGTAGGTTTCAGCCAATCGGTGAATCCCTACCGCGGCTGCGAGCACGGCTGCTCGTACTGCTTCGCGCGCCCCTCGCACGCCTTCCTCAATCTGTCTCCCGGCCTGGACTTCGAAACCAAGCTGTTTGCCAAGACCAACGCGCCGCAGCTGCTGCGCAAGGAACTCTCGCGGCCCGCCTACACCCCGCAGCCGATCGCCCTGGGCATCAACACCGACGCCTACCAGCCGATAGAACGCAAGCTCAAACTCACCCGCCAGCTGATCGAGGTGATGCTGGAAACCCAGCACCCGTTCTCGCTCATTACCAAGAACGCCCTCGTCGAGCGCGACATCGACCTGCTCGCCCCACTGGCGGAAAAGAACCTGGTCAGCGTGCATTTCTCGGTGACCTCGCTGGACCCGCACCTGTCGGCCCGCCTTGAGCCGCGCGCATCGGCCCCGCACGCGCGCCTGCGCGCCATGCGCCGCCTGCACGACGCCGGCATTCCCGTGGGCGTGATGGTGGCCCCGGTGATTCCCTGGATCAACGACTCCGAGCTGGAAGCGGTGCTCGAAGCATCACGCGACGCCGGCGCCGGCACCGCCGGCTATGTGCTGCTGCGCCTGCCGCTGGAAGTGGCCCCGCTGTTCCGCGACTGGCTCGATACGCATCACCCGGACCGCGCCGCGCACGTGATGAGCACCATCAACCAGCTGCGTGGCGGCAAGGACTACAACAGCGAATTCGGCACCCGCATGCGCGGCGAAGGCGTCTACGCCGACCTGCTCTCCAGCCGTTTCAAGCTTGCCCGCAAGCGCCTGGGCTTCGATGCGCAGAACAGCCATTGGCCGAAGCTGGACTGCACGAAGTTTGTTCGGCCGCTGCCGCCGAGGGAAGAGTCGCCGCAGGGGTCGTTGTTCTGACTGTTGCTCAGAGACTGACGGTGTCGGGCGGGTCGGCGCGCGACGCTCATCGTGCCTAAAGCCGCAAACGGGATGCACATCAAAGATCGGAACGGTACTCTCCATCCTTCCTGTGGTGAGCCTCATTTTTCAGGCGCATGCGCTATAGCGCGTTCAATCATCTTAAGATCTACGACGAAGCCGCTAAGAGAACGGAAGCGGCCAAGACCAGCGCTGGAGGTGAGGGCTGTGGCTGCACAAACTAAACCTATTCTCCATCTTGCTGCAGTTCTTTTGTTGGCAGGTTGCAATAGCACGTCAGTAAATTTGAGAACAGGGGAAATTCCTAATGCGACCAACTGCCGTCCGACCTCTGCAATCGCCGATGAAATAGCTGGATCACAGATGGCATGCCATCAAGGAGTTGCGGGAGATGGAGTTCAAGTGCTTATTTCGAACACAAATAGGCGCGTGTCCGTGCGCAGTGACACGGCTGAAAGAGAGATGACATCGATCTTTATTCGGCCGGCTAGCGCAATAGGCGAGGCAGGCCCTGTCAGGTTCGATGCGTTCTATTCGCAGGGCTTGTTTGACCTGAGGGGAAAAACTGGCTGCGTAGGCGTGTTGGAAGATGGAACAGCGGAGATCAAGAAGTCGGCAAATACAACTACCCTGCACTACAAACTCCAGTTTCGGCTTGTGAGTCCGCTTGGTTGGCCGGAGGACTGCAAAGAACCCCATCGCATAGCTGGAGCTGTTGAGCTGTAGAAGCCGCGGGCAAACACCGGCACCGCTTGGCACCAACGCAGGGCAATTTGATGGTACCTTCCCGGCTCTGGTACAACGGATTCGGGGACTACGACGCCAGTGTCGGCAGGCACATTCAGAGCGACCCAATTGGGCTGAGTGGAGAAGGATCGAGCTGGTAAGGTTCCAAGCGGACTTTCGTCGAGAAATGTAAATGAAGATGAGTGGTCAGGCCAAAAGATGGACACTTCTTGGAGCGCGCACGATCTCCTTGGTCGCTTTCTTCTATGCGCAGTTCAAGGCAGTCAGCACATACAAGCAACTACGCGAGTGCGTGGAACAAGTAGCGCAGCCGGTGGTAATCGAGCTCTGCCAGAATTATCCGGTTTCGATTGAGGGCTACATCTATCTCATCATTGCATCTGTTCTTGTCCTCTTCATTGCTTCTCACCTTCTTGACAAGCAGATCTGAAGTTCGCCTCCTGACCCCAGGTGAATCGTGTAGCCATCTGGATGGTGAGTCCTCTGCCCTGTAACCTCCACCAAGACAGTGAGCCGGCCCGCTTTCCGACAGAGGTGTCAGCTCCGTCGCCCGTCGCGGCCGCCGCGTGAGGATTCGCCGCAGGGGCAGTTGTCCTAAAGCGTCACACGCCGATACCATTCCGCAGGAGCTGCTCATGGAAGGCAAGAGGACAATCGCACCACCGCTCTCCCCGAAAGAAAGAACACGCCTCTGGGTCGGTTTCCTCCTCTCATGGATCGCGTTGCCTGGGTGCTGGACACCGGCACCGACCTGGTCACGTTTTCAACGGAGCGCGTGATGGACATCGAGAGCTACCTCGCACTCATGCACTTTCACCCCAAGTGGAAAGAGTACGGGCTGGTGCCGGCGGACCAGCTGCAACTGCTGATGGAGAGCTACGAACCTGGCATGGAGGATGCTTCCGAACACGACCGCAATGGCGTCTTCCATTGGTGGTTGAAGCAGTCTCCATCGAAGGACGTGCTGGTGAAGCTGGTCGAGCTCTCCTACCTGGACGCTGACCAGCTGATGGCCGACGACGTCAGACGACACATCACCAAGAGTGAGCGCTTTGACGGAGAAGTCGCGCAAGCCATCGCCCACGGCGCCATCAGAGAGCGTTGAGCTGTGTGCTGCGCGCCCGGGAAAGCAGGATGTCCGTACGCGCCCGCAACCGCTCCGGATGATGGGCATAGAGGCCAGGTGCCCATGTGTAGGCAACCACTATCGCAGCCTCTTCGTCCGACAGCGCATCCAATGGCTTGGTGAACAAGCGCTGCGAAAAGGAGTTCAACCCCTGCCCCTTTCCGTTGTAGGCAAGGCTCGCATAGAGTCCCAACACCTCGTCCTGTGACAGGTGCAGGGAGACAAGCCGCTCCCACAGGAAGCTTCGCACGTGCCAGTCAAGCATGCCTATGCGGGGCAGCCAGCGGGAGTGCAACTGACGCGCCACCACTGCGGACGGCAACGCGCCATCATGCTGTGCGCGGATGTAGGCGCGAACCTTTGCAGGCGGCGAACGATCCAGCGGATCTGCATTCTCCAGGACGGTTCGCATGTGATCGCGATGCGGCCAGAACACCAATGCGTCATAGATCAGGAATGCCACGGCGGGCGCCAGCATCAAGGTGCACACGATGGCGATCAGTACTTTTGCGCGGCGCTTCATGTGCCCTCCTATCCCTGAATGACAGATCCATGGCCTGGCTGTACAACCTCGCCACCGCGACCGCCACACAGCATATCGCCCTGGCGCCCGCCCGCGCATGCAGGAAGTGAAGACGCAGGTCTCACCGATTTCACCTGCCTTCGCGCAGCCTCTGGGTGCCAGCTGCACACGCAGCATCCAGACGGAGCGAAGTACCAATGAACACCCGAGTTGACTACCCCGATCGAGGCGCTCTAGGCCCCGACGTCGCCGTTGTAACTGAAACATCCGTCATCGAACCCGCGCCCGAAAGCGCGGTGTCATGGGGCGCGATCCTGGCTGGTGCCGTCGCCGCCGCAGCACTGTCGCTGGTCCTGCTGATCCTCGGCGTGGGGCTGGGCCTGTCCTCGGTATCGCCGTGGGCGTTTGATGGCGTCTCGAAGGAAACCTTTGGCTGGGTCAGCATCGTCTGGCTGACCTTTACCGCACTCGCAGCCTCCGGGTTGGGCGGCTATCTGGCCGGCCGTCTGCGCACCAAGTGGACCCGCCTGCACGGCGATGAAACCTACTTCCGCGACACCGCCCATGGCTTTGTCTCCTGGGCCGTCGCCACCCTCCTCACCGCCGGCCTGTTGACCTCGGCCATTGGTGGCGTGCTCGGCACCGGCGTCAAAGCTGTCGGCGCAACTGCAGGCGCTGCAGCTTCCACCGCCGGTGTTGCGGCCGCAGGCGCAGGTACCGCCGTCGCGGGCTCAGATCAGGGCGACCTGAACTACTGGGTGGACTCGCTGTTCCGCAGTGGCAGCATGCCCGCACCCATGCCCGGCCAGACGCCCGCTGATCCGGCCGCACCGTTCGATCCGTCGGCGATGGTTCCCGCGGTGGGTCCTGCAAACGCTGCACCGCCGCGCCCGCTGCCGCCGCAGGGCCCGCGACCGGGCGGCGACCGCCGTGAAGTGCGTGCCGAGGTGAACCGCATCATCGTCACCAGCCTGCAGTCCGAAGGCCTCAACCCGGCAGACAAGCAGTACCTGGCGCAGGTGATTGCCCGCGAGACCGGCATGAGCCAGGCCGAGGCCGAGGCCCGGGTTACCGAAACCCAGACCCGCATGCGTGCTGCACTGGAAGAAGCCAAGAACACCGCCAAGCAGGTGGCCGACGATGCGCGCAAGGCTACCGCCTACGCGGCACTGTGGCTCTTCATCACCCTGTTGATCGGCGCCTTCTTTGCCAGCCTCAGTGCCACCTGGGGCGGCCGTCGCCGCGACCTGTAACTTCCCAATCGAACAAGGAGACTTCCCATGAAGACCCTGCTGCTCTGGGCACTCGGCGTGCCGATCCCGCTGTTGATCCTCTACGCGATTTTCTTCTGAGCATCGCAACCTTTAGACCATCAGGCCGCCCATCGGGCGGCCTGATGCATTGCACAGTAAACTTGCCCTGGAAGTAAAACCCTGCAGCGCAAATGGAATGCGTCATGACCAATACCCAAGGGAAGCCGCATCAGCGCGGCGCAACCATCAAGATCCTCACGACGCGGACGGCGAACTGGGTGAGAGTTACACCGCAACCCTTAGTGACAACGCAGCGGCGGTGCGCAAAGCTGCAAACCTCGGCACGGCGGGTGGGCGCACGACTGCGATGGGGGAGCTCATGCTGGGCAAGGGCCTAGCGCCGCATCTGACCTGCACGGTTGCGGGCACGTACGATGAAAGCGACTATCAGGAAAACTGATCGATTTGCCGGGCTCAACTACTCGCCATCCCGCCCGGCAAGCTTCATGACCCAGCCAGGCACCGTGGGCTCGCCCGCGTAGAAGGACTTCGGCACCTTTTCGGCCATCGCCCAGCGCTGGATCCAGCTCATGCCGCTGCCGCCGTTGTAGCCGTCGGCGTGCTGGTAGGCAGGATCCTGCAGCGCAGCGTCCAGCGAGATGAAGCGGTAGCCGCGCCGACGGGTGGCGGCTACCAGCTCGCCCAGGGAATCGGCATTGAGCGCATTGGCATGCATCAGCCAGACCTGTGCCGGCAGCCGGCCGAGTAGTTCCTGCGAGCGCTGTTCGTAGTAGTCGAGCTTGTTGAGCATGTACGGCACGTAGCCACGGCGCAGCTGCTGCATCAGCGCATCCCGCTTGGCCGGATCGCTTTCGGTGTCGCGCACGTGGTCGTACGCAAAGGCCCAGATCCATTCGCTGTTGTCGATCGTGACCGGGGCGATCTCATAGCCGTGCTGCCGCAGGAACGCGCCAAGATCAGCGCGCACCTGAGGCGACTGCCCGGCATGCAGGTAGGGATGCCGGAACCAGCGCGGCACCTGCCCGGTTTCGGCCAGCAGTGGGCGCAGGGTGGCTTCACCGCGGAGGATGTCCTGCTCGTAAGCCTGCAGCGGCATCGCATGCAGGTCGACGTGCCCGAAGGTGTGGTTGCCCAGCTCGAACCCGGCATCACGCCAGTCGCGCAGCATCTGCACGCGCGCAGGTTGCACCTGGCCGCCGACCTCAAGCTTGGCTTCATTGACGAAGCCCACCACCGGGACGTTGGCGTGCTTCAGCGCGGCAAGCAACCTGGCGTGTTGGGCGGCGAGCTCCGGCTCGGTACGTTCGCCCAGCCGCTGCCAGGGAAGATCGTCGATGGTCAGCGCGATGCGCCGATCCGGCTCGGCCGCATGGGCCATACCCGAAATGCACGCGAGTGCCAGAACGACACACCAAGCCCATCCACTTCGCACCCGCAGCTCCCATCTTGATAGCCGGTCCAGCATAGCGCCGTCTCCGGTCACCCTCAAACGCTGGGCTCAGCATGCCGCTACCTGTCGTGCCCTCGCCGGGGGTATGGTTGCGAGAACTTCCGGAGGTACCCATGAAGACTCCCGGCAAACCAGCCTCCCAGACGCACCATTTGGAATCGGGGACGCCCTCGGCGTTGTTCGTCGCATTGCGCGATCTGCTGCTGGCCCACAAGCAGGCGCTGGCGGTCGTGCACGATACCGACACCCACTTCTACGCCAACTGCAAAGACGCTGACAGCAAAGGCAAGGCGCAGTTCTTCGGGGCGGTGAAAGTCTCTGCCAGAAAGCACGCCTTCCACTTCATGCCGGTCTACGACTTTCCCGAGCTGCTGCAGAGCTTCAGCCCTGGCCTGAAGAAGCGCATGCAGGGGAAATCATGCTTCAACTTCGACGTCATGGATCCCACGCTGCTGCAGGAGCTCCAGCAGCTGATCGAACAGGGCGTCTCGCGTTACAAGGCAGCTGGCAAACTCTGAAGCAACGGTCAGACCAGCAGGACTTCGCAGGCAACCCTCCCCGTCGCAGCATTTGAGAGGCGGAACGCTGAAGCTCTCGCCCATGCTACCGCCCGACTTCCGATGGATAAAACCCGCCGCTACCGCCTACGACGAAACGGTGATCGCCCATGGCGACACGTGGGTGGTCCACATCTATCAACCCGAGCGAGGCAGGGAATGGGTGGCCATGCTTGATGCGCATCGGGAGCCGGAAGCCCGGCGGCATCGGCGCTGCACCGCCTTTGCCAATGGCAAAACCGGCGCCGAGCTATGGGTGCAGCGGGAGCAGGCGCGGCTTCGGTTGGAGGTACAGCAGCGCCCGGGATGACTCAGCTGCCATCACCACGGATCCGCCGTGCCTTTGCCCGGCGGAACCACAGCCACCCAACAACACCTACCAGGGCGGCGGCGATCAGGTACGGGCCGAAGGTTCCAATAAACCACCCTACGTACCAACCCAGCTTGTAACCGACGCTATAGCCGGCGTCGTGGGAAGCGGTATCGGCCGCCGCAGCCAATGGAACAAGTACCGAGAGCATGGTCAAACGTTTAAATGCCTTTTTCATGAAGCTCCTTTGTTGTCCACGTTGATCAAGCGCAGCTTACATGGTGCTGCGTTTCCCAGTGCCGCTCACGCCATCAGCCACACCCGGATCAGCGACACCAGTTTGTCCACGTCCAGCGGCTTGGCCACGTAGTCGTTGGCGCCGGCCTGGATGCATTGCTGCTGGTCATCGGGCATCGCCTTGGCGGTGAGGGCGATGATCGGCAGCTTGCCGAAGCGCCCGTCCTGGCGGATCTCACGGGTGGCGGTAAGGCCATCCTTGACCGGCATCATGATGTCCATCAGTACCAGTTCGATGGGCGACGGGCCGCCGACGGCCGCCGTCAGCACGTCAATGGCTTCCTGGCCGTTGCGCGCGATGGTGACCTTGCACCCGTGGGGCTCCAGCACGTTCATCAGCGCATAGATGTTGCGCACATCATCCTCGACCACCAGCACGCGGCGGCCTTCCAGCGCGGTGTCGCGGTGCTGCGCAGAACGGATCATGCCCTGCTGTGATTCGGGCAGGTCGCTCACTACCTTGTGCAGGAACAGCGTCACTTCATCGAGCAGCCTCTCGGGTGAGCGCGCGCCCTTGATGATGATCGAACTCGAGTACCGTCCCAGCCGCACCTCTTCGGCAGGCGACAGCACCCGGCCGGTGTAGACGATGATCGGCGGCAGCGCATGCGGGCTCTGCTCGCTGAGCAGCTCGAGCAGCTCGAAGCCGGAGGCATCGGGCAGGCTCAGGTCCAGCACCATGCAGTCGAATGTATGCTGGGCCAGCGCCTGCAGGCACTCCGAGGCCGAGCGCGCGCCGATGGTTTCCACATCGGCCAGCGCCAGCAGCTGGCGCACCGCGTCCAGCTGCACATCGTCATCTTCCACCACCAGCACCAGGCGCGGCCGCTGCGACAGCCTGCGCTCCAGCGAGAGCAGCACGTTGCCCAGCTCCTCGCGGGTGGCCGGCTTGCCGAGATAACCCACCGCACCCAGCGCCAGCGCCTTGCGCGAATGGTCCGTCGCCGACACCACATGGATGGGAATGTGCCGCGTGCGGATGTCGTGCTTGAGCACGTCCAGCACCGACAGGCCGGATTGGTCGGGCAGGCCGATGTCCAGCACGATGGCGTGCGGAAGCTCCGTGCGCGCAGCGGCCAGGGCCTCTGCCGCCGTCTGCGCCACCTGTGCACGGAAGCCCATCTCCACTGCCAGGTCGCTGACGATCTGGCCGAAGGCCGGGTCATCCTCGATGATCAGGATCAGGCCGCGGCCGTTGCTGCTGGCCTTGCTGCCTGGGGCGACCACAGGGCGCGAGTCCAGCGCCATGGCCACACCACCCGCTGCAAATGGCGCGCGTGCAGGCACCGCGGCCGGCAGCGCTTCAGGCGCGGCAGGGCGCTCGGTGGTTGCCAGCCGTGTGGCCACCACCAGCCGGAAGCAGCTGCCCTTGCCGGGCTCGCTTTCCACCGTGATGTCGCCGCCCAGCAGGCGTGCAAGTTCCTGGGAAATGGACAGCCCCAGTCCCGTGCCGCCATAGCGCCGGCTGATCGAACCATCGGCCTGCTGGAAGGCATCGAAAATACGCGCCTGCTGCTCCGGCGCAATGCCGATGCCGCTGTCGCTCACCGCGAACGCCACCTTGCCGTTCCCGGCCGACGAAACCGACACCGTGACCCCGCCGGTTTCGGTGAACTTCAGTGCGTTCGACAGCAGGTTCTTCAGGATCTGCTCGATGCGCTGGCGATCGGAGTCGATCACCACCGGGCAATCGGCCGTCATCGACACGTCCAGCGCAAGGCCCTTCTCGCTGGCCACCGGACCCAGCAGCGACGAGATGTCGGTCAGCAGCTTTTCCACGCCGAAGCGTTCGGCGTGCACTTCAATGTGCCCGGCCTCGATCTTGGACAGGTCCAGGATCTCGTTGATGAGGTTGAGCAGGTCGGTGCCGGACGAATGGATGGTGCGCGCGAACTTCACCTGCTCCGCGCTCAGGTTGCCGTCGCGATTGTCGCCCAGCAACTTGGAAAGAATGAGCGCAGAGTTCAGCGGCGTGCGCAGCTCGTGCGACATGTTGGCCAGGAACTCGGACTTGTACTGGCTCGCGCGCTGCACCTTGTCCGCCTCGGCCACGATGGCCGCGTTGGCCCGCGCCAGCTTGTCGCGCTCGTTTTCCAACTGCTGCGACTGGTCGAACAGCTGGTTGTTGGTCTGCTCCAGCTCGGCCTGCTGCTCTTCCAGCTCGTGCTGGGAGCCGCGCAGCGCCCGGCTCTGCTCCTCCAGTTCCTCGTTGGAAACCCGCAGTTCCTCACTCTGCACCTGCAGCGCTTCGGTCTGCCGCTGGGTCTGTGCCAACAGCTCGGAAAGCTTGGCGCGGTAGGCCGCCGACCGCAGCGCCACCGCCATGTCGCCCGATGCCAGCTGGAGGAGCTCCACCACTTCGGTTGGCACCGCGCTGAAGAAGCCCAGCTCGATCACCCCGCTCACTTCGCCCTCGTGGATGCTGGGAGCGATGACCAGGTGGCGCGGCTGTGCCTGCCCCAACCCGGAGCCGACCGTGAAGTAGCCCTGCGGCACGTCCGACACCACCAGCACGCGCTTCTCGTTCACCGCGCGGCCGAGCAGGCTGCCGCTGTCGCGCAGCTGGTCGGTGCCGTCCGGGGCGGAGGCTGTGCCCACCGCACCGATCTGCCGGAAGCCGTTATCCTCCGGCACGAACAGCATGCCGGCCTGTGCGCCGGTGAAGCCGGCCAGGAAGCCCAGGCTGGCCCGTGCCAGCGAACCGCTGTCCAGGTCGCCACCGGTGGCGGTGGTGAGCTGCAGCCGACCCCGCTGCAGCCACGCATCGCGCTCGCGGGCGCGGGTATGGCGGCGCAGCAGGATGGCGATGAAGATCGTCAGCAGGATGCCCAGCACCGCGCTGGCGGCGCCGGAGCTCAGCGCCGCGTTGTAGGCCGATTCCATCTCTTCAAGGCGCTTGGCGCGCTTGTCCAGTTCGATGGCCCCCATCGAGGCCAGGCGCGCACGGATGTCGTCCATGGCTGCCTTGCCGCGGTTGGAACCGACCACCGCCAGGGTGGGCTCCAATCCTTGGGTGCGGCGCACCTCGATGGTTTCATGCAGTTCGTCCAGCTTGTCTTGGACCCGCCGTGCCAGCAGCTTGAGCCGGTCGACCTGGGCCGGGTCATCGGCCAAGGACTTTTCCACTGTCTCCAGCCGGGTGCTGGCTACCCCCAGGGCGGTGCGATAGGGCTCCAGGTAGCTGTCATCGCCAGTGAGCAGATAGCCGCGCTGGCCGGTCTCGGCGTCCTGTACCGCAGAGAGCACATCGCCCAGCGCGGTCATCGTCTCCTGGGAGCGGATCACCAGCGCGTTGCCCTCGCGGATGGTGTGGATGTTCTTGCCGGCCAGGAACCCGCTGCCGAGGAAGAACAGCATGACCGCCAGTAGGGGCCAAAGCGTGCGGAAGCCGGTTCCGGCCTGGGTGGCAACGCGGGGTTTGGGCGTGGTGGGCATGGGTTGGCAGGTGGGTGGGTGCAACCCATCAGATTATCACGCGCGCAGGCTGCGGAACCCCTGCCGGACTGTTTGTCAGCCTGTTCTGTCTGCCGGATGGTGAACTCCATCCTCCACTGGAACGTAGGGTATGGCGAAGGGGTTGATGCCTTCCAGGCACCCGACGTTGAAGCCGTACTGATGAGGGTTCGAGCGGCGTTGGTGGTGGGTATAGATTCCGCAGATGCCGCAGAAGTAGTGCTTGGCGGTGTGGGTGTTGAACTCGTAGCGCTTGAGGTGCTCTACCCCCTTCACGACACGAAGCCCGGAGAGAGGCACCGAAGCCACCACCGCGCCTTTGCGCCGACAGATCGAGCAGTCACACCGGCGTGGGCTCTCGATGCCGTTGGGAAGATCAAGCTCCAGTTCCACGGCGCCGCAGTGGCACGTGGCGCGGTGCTTGGGTTGGATGGGGACGCCGCCAACTTCCTTCAGCATGTGCAGTTACCTTCGCTCTAACCAAATCCAATCTGGTGCGCGGACCGAATCCACGTCGTATCCACTGGGCCATTGAACCCCACCACGGCATCCACTCCGCAACGCGGGCAGAGCGCGGTCTGATCTTCGGTGGGAGGCTCACATCGCATACTGCGCCACGCCATTGCCGAACGACCAGTTCTCGCGCTTCACCTCCACCAGATTGATGAAGACATCCTCAAGACGAATGCCCACCGCGTCGTGCAGGCCATGGGCGACGGCGCTGTAGAAGGCTTTCTTCTGCTCCATCGTGCGGCCCTCGTTCCAGGTGACCTGGATGCAGATGAAGTCATCGGTGCGCGCAATACCCAGGTAGCCGGGGTCGTAGACGAGCCCATCCCGTTCGTGCTCCTGGATGATCTGGAAGCGATCATCCTTGGGCACCCCGATGCTGAGCATGGCGTCATACACCACCTGGCCAACCTGCTGGCGGTAGGCGGCGGTCTTGCCTTTGCGGAGGTCAATGCGGGCCAGGGGCATGGCGGACTCCTCACGGATCTGTGTGCCTGGCAATGGAAGCACATGGGCGGGTGCGGTGCCACTACATGGCGCTGCGTGGGGCCCGCCCAGCCTCGGTCCTCAGCGGTCCTTTACTTGCGCGCGCCACGTGATGGGCTTGTCTGCCGCAGTGCCCTGGCCTTCGAACTGGCCGTCGTTCCACAGCGGCCTGACGGTGATCTGGCCGTGGACCACTTCAATCCTGATATGGACACCCACTTCAAAGCCGAACCTGCGCAGCCAGGTGCCGCGCAGCATCACAAAGGGAACGGGGCCAACGTGGTCGCGGTCGCGCTCGGAGATCTGCGGAACCGCACGTACGTTGTTGATCTGGCTGTACTGCATCCACCGCTCGCGCGGGACGCGTTGGTCTTCAGTCGGCTGGGCCGGGTCGCTCTTCATGGTTTGCCTCCAAACGGGGAATGGCCCTCGCCGGTGAGGGCGAGGGCGTCGGGAGGTCAAAAACCGTGCATAACCAGACGGCGGGCGTATTCCCCGGTGAAGGGTCTTGTATTAACCACCCTCCCGACATGGGGCATCCACTATTTTCGGTTATGCGGAGTTTTTGAGCTCCGGCACTCACCATGCAGACGTCGGCTGCGGAGCACAAAACGATTGTTTCTGTTGAATTTTCGATTTCAGTAGGCACAGCCTACTGATTGACGCGTCCAGCCCGTTGCAGCATCCCGAATGGTGTTTCTATGTGAATCAGCCCACAGATATCACCCACCCCCGTACAGCTTCTCCGCGCTCTGGAACAGGATCCAGCTTGTCGCAATGAACTTGTCCCCGCCCTGCGGGCGGTTGCCCCGGTGGGTGTGGGTGAATGCGGTAGGCGCAATCAGCAGGCTGCCGGTGCGCGGGGCGATCTTCCGGTCCTGGAACAGGAACTCGGTTTCGCCGGCGTCGAACTCGTCGTTGAGGTACAGCGTCCACAGCAGGTGCCGGTGCAGGGTCTCCGCACCGGGGTCGCGCGGGTACAGCTCGCAGTGCCAATAGGGGTAACCGCCCTCGCCCGCCGCGTACCACTGCAGGTTGATGGCGCCCGGGCGCAGGCACGTACGGGCCAGTTCGGACAGCGCGTTGTCGTCCATGCCGGGGAAATCTTCAGCCTTCAGGCGGCGCGCGGTGCCATCGTTGTCTTGTACCTGCAACATCAGCGGGGAGATCAACGCCTGTGGATAACGGCGTAGATAAGTCAAAACCCCGCTGAATACTGCTTGTTGCAGCTGGATTTCGACCTGGCGCCACTCGGGACGCCCACTTATGCGCAGATCCTTGCTGTGCTTGAGTTCCGGGAACACGCCGCTGCCTACTTCGCCAGGCTTCAGCTGTGCGCTGGCGCGCATCTGGGCCTGTATGGCGGCGCAGGTCTCAACGGGGATGGCGTTGTGGATTACTTCGATGAAGTCGAGCGGGGTATCGGCCGGCATGGGGTCATCCGTGGGCGTTTCAGCCCGATGGTGACCTGTGTTGGTGCAGGTGTCACCCCGTTGCCATGATTGGGAACGGGGTCACAAAGGGTCGCGCTACGTCAGGCCCGGGCGTCGTGCTCGCGGTGGTAGCGGGTGGCTTCGGCCACTTCGTTGCGCGAGCCGAGGAACACCGGCACGCGCTGGTGCAGGTGGTCGGGCTGGATGTCCAGGATGCGCTCGCGGCCGGTGGTGGCGGCGCCGCCGGCCTGTTCCACCAGCAGGCCCATGGGGTTGGCTTCGTACATCAGGCGCAGCTTGCCGGCCTTGCTGGGGTCCTTCTTATCCCACGGGTAGATGAAGATGCCGCCGCGGGTAAGGATGCGGTGCACGTCGGCCACCATGCTGGCGATCCAGCGCATGTTGAAGTTCTTGCCGCGCGCGCCTTCCTTGCCGGCCAGCAGGTCCTGCACGTAGCCCTGCATCGGGGCTTCCCAATGGCGCTGGTTGGACATGTTGATGGCGAATTCCTGGGTGTCCTCTGGAATGCGCATGTCACGCTGGGTGAGCACGAATTCGCCGGTTTCACGGTCCAGGGTGAACGAATGGGTGCCGTGGTTGGTGGTGAGCACCATCTGCGTGCTGGGGCCGTAGATGCAGTAGCCCGCCGCGATCTGGGCAGTGCCCGGCTGCAGGAAGCTCTCGTCGGTGGGCTGTTCGGTGCCCGCCGGGCTGCGCAGCACCGAGAAAATGGTACCGACCGAGACGTTCACATCGATGTTGGAGCTGCCATCGAGGGGATCGAACAGCAGCAGGAAGTCGCCGCGCGGGTAGGTGTCCGGCACGGGCTGGCAGTGGTCCATTTCCTCGGAGGCACAGGCCGCCAGGTGGCCGCCCCAGGCGTTGGCCTCGAGCAGGATCTCGTTGCTGATCACATCGAGCTTCTTCTGCGCCTCGCCCTGCACGTTGCCGGTACCGGCGTCGCCGAGCACGCCGCCCAGCGCGCCCTTGCTGACCGCGATGGAGATGTTGGTGCAGGCGCGGCCAACCACTGCGATGAGCTGGCGCAGGTCGGCATTGATGCGGCCTGCGTGCTGCTCTTCAATCAGGTACCGGGTAAGCGACGTACGGGACATGGAATGGCTGCCAAAGACATTTCGGGGGCCGTATTGTGGCCCGTTCGGCAGGGCATTACGAGGCAACCGGGACACGTAACCGGTTTCAACCTGCCTGCACGAAAAGAAAAACGGCCGCACGTGGCGGCCGTCCTTCATTTCACCGTTGCAGCAGCTCAGCCCTTGGCGACGGTCGACACAGCCTTGGCCACGTATTCCAGGTTGCCCTGGTTCAGCGCGGCCACGCAGATGCGGCCGGTGCCGACGGCGTAGATGCCGTACTCGTCGCGCAGGCGGTCCACCTGCGCGCGGCTCAGGCCCGAATACGAGAACATGCCGGCCTGGTCGTTGATGAAGGCGAACTCCGGCGCACCGGCGGCCACCAGCTTGTCCACCAGGCCGTGGCGCAGGGCGTGGATGCGCTCGCGCATCTCGGTCAGTTCCTGCTCCCACAGCTGGCGCAGCTCGGGGCTGGTCAGCACGCCGGCCACCAGGGCCGCGCCGTGGGTGGAGGGGCTGGAGTAGATGGTGCGGATGATGCGCTTGACCTGCGACTGCACGGCCTTGGCGGCGTTCGCATCCGGGGCCACCACCGACAGCGCGCCCACGCGTTCGCCATACAGCGAGAACGACTTGGAGTACGAGTTGGCGACCACGAAGCTGTCGATGCCGGCCTCGGCGATGATGCGCACGGCGGCGCCATCTTCGTCGATGCCCTTGTCGAAGCCCTGGTAGGCCATGTCGATGAACGGGAACAGCTGGCGTTCCTTCAGCAGCTCGGCCACCTGCTTCCACTGGGCCACGGTGAGGTCGGCGCCGGTGGGGTTGTGGCAGCAGGCGTGCAGCAGCACCACGGTGCCCGGCTGCAGCTTGTTCAGGTCAGCCAGCATGCCGGCGAAATCCACGCCGTGGGTGGCCGGGTCGAAGTAGGCGTACTCGACCACTTCAAAGCCGGCCGCGCCGAACACCGCGCGATGGTTCTCCCAGCTCGGGTTGCTGATGGCGATGGTGGCGTGCGGCAGCAGGCGGTGCAGCAGGTCCGCGCCCACGCGCAGGGCACCGCTGCCACCGATGGTCTGCGAGGTGGCCACGCGGCCGGCGGCCAGCAGCGGCGAATCTTTGCCGAAGACCAGTTCGCGGGTGGCCTGGGTGTAGGCAGGCAGGCCGTCGATCGGCAGGTAGCCGCGCGGTTTGGCTTCGCCAGCCAGCTGCTGCTCGATCTGCTTCACGGCGCGAAGCAGCGGAATGCGGCCGCTTTCGTCGTAATAGATGCCCACGCCCAGGTTGACCTTGGTGGGGCGGCTGTCGGCGTTGTATGCCTCGGTCAGGCCCAGGATCGGGTCGCCCGGGACCAGTTCCACATTTGCAAAGAAGGACACGGCGGTACTCATTCGGATGACGGATGGGGGAGGTTGGCGCGAAACTACCTCATCGTAACAAAGCCTCGGCGTGGGCGCGGCGGCTGCCGTCACGCTTGGGACCGTACCCTGTCGTGCGGTGCTCATTTTCTGGAGATTCCCCTCTGCGCATGTTCCGTCCTACCCCCCTCGCGTACTGGTGTGCGCTGCTTTCGGCCACCGCCCTGCCGAACCTGGCACAGGCCCAGGCTGCCCCGGTTTCCGCTGCCCCGATCGAGCGGCTGCCCACGGTTCAGGTGCAGGCCGCACGGGGCCAGCAGGTGGCCGATGTGGATCTGCCGGCCTCGCTCAGCACGGTGTGGCTGGATGACGATGCCAACGGCACCCTGGCCCAGATCGCTGACGCATTGAGCGGGGTGCCCGGCGTGGTCGCACGCGACCGCCAGAACCTGGCCCAGGACACCCAGCTTTCCATCCGGGGCTTCGGCGCGCGTTCCACCTTCGGGGTGCGCGGGGTGCGGGTGCTGGTGGACGGGGTGCCGGCCACCATGCCCGATGGGCAGGGTCAGCTCTCGCACGCCAGCATGCTTTCCGCCCAGCGCGTGGAGGTGCTGCGCGGGCCGTTCTCGGCGCTGTACGGCAACTCGTCCGGCGGCGTGGTGCAGGTGTGGAGCGCCGATGGCCAGGCCGGCGATCCCTGGCGGCTGCGGGTGGCCGGCGGCAGCGACGGCACGCTCAGCGCCGGGGCGCAGCTGCGCGGCGAGCAGGGCCCGGTGCGTTACAACGTGGCGGCCAACCACTTCCGCACCGATGGCTGGCGCGAGCACAGCGCAGCGCGCCGCGAATCGGTGAACGCGCGGCTGGGCACCGACGTGGGCGGCGGCCAGCTGGACCTGGTGCTGAACTACTTCGATTCGCCCGACGCGCAGGACCCGCTGGGCCTCACCCGCGAGCAGGTGCGGCAGGACCCGCGCCAGGCCACGGCGGTGGCCACCCAGTACAACACCCGGAAATCGGTGCGCCAGGCACAGGCCGGCCTGGTGTTCACCCGCACCCAAGGGGCCCAGACCTGGCGCGCGATGGGCTATGCCGGGCAGCGCAGCGTGGAGCAGTTCCTGGCCATTCCGCCGGGGCCGCAGGCCAACCCGCTGCATGCCGGCGGGGTGATCGACCTGGACGGCGGCTATGGCGGGCTGGACCTGCGTTGGGCCTGGCAGGGCGACTGGGCCGGGCGGCCGCTGGAAGTGGTGATCGGCGCCAATGCCGACCAGCAGCAGCAGGATCGACGCGGTTATGAGAATTTTGTCGGCGATACGCTGGGTGTGCGCGGCGCACTGCGGCGCGACCAGGCCGACCGGGTCCGCAACGTGGACCAGTTCGCGCAGGCGTTCTGGCAGTGGGCGCCGCGCTGGTCGCTGCTGCTGGGCGTGCGCCACAGCGAGGTGCGGTTCCGCTCCAACGACCACTACATCACCGCGCGCAACCCGGACGACAGCGGCGCGCGCGACTACGCGGCCACCACGCCGGTGGCCGGGGTGGTGTTCCACGCCAGCGATGCTTGGCGGGTGTATGCCTCGGCCGGACGCGGGTTTGAAACGCCCACCTTCAACGAACTGGGCTACCGGTCAGATGGCGCGGCCGGGTTGGCGCTGAACCTCTCGGCCGCACGCAGCCGGAACCTGGAGCTGGGCGGCAAGTGGCGCGGTGCCGGTGGCGCGTCCTTCGATGCGGCGGTGTTCCGCGCCGATACCGATGACGAGCTGGCCGTTGCCAGCAACACCAACGGGCGCAGCACCTACCGCAACATCGGCAAGACCCGCCGGCAGGGCGTGGAAGCCAGCCTGCAGCTGCCGATCACCGCAGCGCTGGAGGCCAGCCTGGCCTATACCTACGTGGAAGCCACGGTGCGGGAGCCGTATCTGGTGTGCGCGGGCACGGGCTGCGCCGTCCCCAACACGGTGGTGGCGGCCGGCTCACGGCTGCCCGGCGTGCCGGAGCAGCAGTGGTTCGGGCGGCTGCAGTACCAGCCCGGCGCGTGGCAGTGGGCCGGCGAGGTGGTGGCCTCAAGCGACACGGTGGTGAACGACCTGGCCACCGACCAGGCGCCGGGGTATGCCCTGTTCAACCTGGAAGCGGCCCGCAAATGGACCACCGCGCAGGGCGCGCTGCGGGTGTTCGCGAGGGTGGACAACGTGCTGGACCAGCGTTACATCGGCTCGGTGATCGTCAACGACGGCAACCAGCGGTTCTTCGAACCGGGGCCGGACCGACGCTACAGCGTGGGCGTGCAGTGGGCGTGGCAATGATCCACACCCACCCTGCCCCATTCACTTGGGAATCTTGGCCGGCACGAACGGCGACGTAGGGTCACTGGCGGGGAACGTCTCCTCCAATGCCTCGTCCTGGTTGTCGCTCTCGTGCGCCTTGCGCGCGGCGCGGTGGTGCTCATGCTCTTCCCCGCCCGGGTGCGGCGCGGCGGCCGGGTCCTTACGGTCGCGGGAGGGGTGTACCTCACCGGCGTGGACCGGGTCGATGCCGGTGCGCATGTGCTCGGGCGCTCCGGAGGGCGACATGCCGGCGCCGCGGTCTTCTTCGTTCTGCAGGTCGTGCTTGGCGCGCTGTTCGCCCGGTACCGGGGCGGTGGCTTCGCGCAGGGGATCGCGATGCATGGTGGTGGTCTCCGTGGAGGGTTGGCTGGACTGTACGCACCCCCGAGGGGAGGCCGACGTGAAGCGCAGCGCGCCGATCTCAACGGATCTGTCACGGCTGGATAACGGCGGCGGGGCTATTCCTGCCAACCCCCACCGCTGCCGGAGACGTGCCATGCCCCGCCTGGATCGCCGTACCGCACCCGCGCTGTTCAACGCCTACCTGCAGCCGGACCGGAACGCGCGCCGCGGCCGTCGTCCGCGCGCCGAAGAGCCGGAGGCCGTTGCGCAGGACTATCTGCAGTACATGCGCAGCGATTACGAACGCCGCCGCAGTCAGGGAAGGCGCAGCTGGAAGGATCTGTACCCGGCGTATGCCTTCGCGCTGACCACCCACTACGCAGACTGGCCGCGTGGCAGCGACGACGACACCGACGGCGAGCTGGCCGAGCACTGGGAACAGATGCGCGGCCAGTCACGGCTGGGCTGGCAGCAGGCGCGCGCGATCGTCGAAGACGCCTGGATGGCGCTGGACCACATGCCCGCCGCCGCAGTGCACGGCCGGCTGCAGTAAGCGGCGCTTGCAGCCGGCCTTTACGGGCCGGACACGGGCGTTTCACGCCCTGCGCGGTACAGCTGGCCTCCCGCCTTGCACTGGAGTGGCGCCGCCATGGCCCGACCGATCTGGACTGGAACCCTGTCATTCGGGCTGCTGAATGTGCCGGTGTCGCTGATGTCGGGCGAGCGCAAGACCGACCTCAGCTTCCGCATGCTCGATTCACGCGACCGCAAGCCGATCCGCTTCGAGCGGGTCAACGCCGACACCGGCGAAGAAGTGCCGTGGAAGGACATCGTCAAGGCTTACGAATACGACAAGGGCAGTTATGTCGTGCTGGATGAGGCCGATATCAAATCGGCCGCGCCGGAAAGCCACGAAACCGTGGAAGTGGAAAGCTTCGTCGACGCCAGCCAGATCGACCCGCGCTACTTCGAAAAGCCCTACCTGCTGGTACCGGGCAAAAAGGCCGAGAAGGGCTACGTGCTGCTGCGCGAGACCCTGCGCAGCACCGGCAAGGTGGGGATTGCCCGCGTGGTGGTGCGCACCCGCGAATACCTCTGCGCGGTGATGCCGCACGAGCATGCGCTGGTGCTGCTGATCCTGCGCTACCCGCAGGAGCTGGTGGATCCGGAAGAACACAAGCTGCCTACCGGCTCGCTGGCCGACTACCGGATAAGCAGCAAGGAAACGGCGATGGCCGAGCAGCTGATCGAATCGATGTCCGGTGAATGGATGCCGGACGACTACCACGACGAATTCCGCGAACGCCTGCAGGCAGTGCTGACCAAGCGCATCAAGCAGAAGGGCGGCACCACCGCCGTGGAAGACGAGCCGGCCGCGCCGCATGACGCCACCACCAACGTGGTGGACTTCATGTCGCTGCTGCAGAAGAGCCTGGATGCGAAGAAACGCACCCCGGCCAAGAAGACGGCGGTGTCGAAAGTGGTGAAGAAGGCGGCACCTGCGAAGAAGGCAGCCAAGACCACCAAGGCGGCAACCAAGGCGACCAAAGCCACGAAGGCGACGAAGAAGACTGCCAAGAGCGCGCCGACGCGCAAGGCCGGGTAAGCGCCATGTCGTTGCAGGAGTACCGGCGCAAGCGCCGCTTCGGTGAAACCCCCGAACCCGACGACGAGCGCCGGGGCGCCGTCGCACGCCGCCCGATCTTCGTAGTGCAGCTGCATCACGCCAGTGCACGTCACTACGATTTCCGGTTGGAAGCCGATGGCGTGCTGAAGAGCTGGGCGGTGCCGAAGGGACCGTCGCTGCGCGTGGGCGAGAAGCGGCTGGCGGTGGAGGTGGAAGACCACCCGCTGTCCTACGCCACGTTCGAGGGCGATATTCCCGAAGGCCACTACGGCGCCGGGCATGTGGATGTCTACGACCACGGCACGTGGGCCTGTGATGGCGACCCGCTGGAGGCGATCGCCGCCGGCAAAGTCGATTTCGTGCTGCATGGGAGCCGGCTCAAGGGCGGCTGGAAGCTGGTGCGCACCAACATGAAAGGGAAGCAGCATCAGTGGCTGCTGATCAAGCGTGATGACGAAGAGGCGCGCGATACCGACGCGGACGCGCTGCTGGAGGAGGCTGTGCCACCGAAGCGAACGTCTACGAAGACCGTGAAGACCATCAAGTCCACCACGACCACAAAGACAAGCTCCAGCCGCTCTTCCAGGACGACAAGGACAATCAAGCCGGTTGCGCGCCGCAATGCCGACGCGCGCTGGGCAAAACGCGCGCTGTCGCTGCAGCATGCACGCGACAAGCCTTACCCCCACGACTTCAAACCCCTGCTTACCGACCACCGCGACACTGCACCCGACGGCGAAACCTGGCTGCACGAGATCAAGTGGGATGGCTACCGCCTGCTGGCCGATGTGCGCGACGGCGCAGTAGCGCTGCGCTCACGCAACGGCTTGAACTGGACCGAAGATTTCCCGGAAGTGGTGCAGGCCATTCAGGCACTGCCGGTCACCGACCTGCGCCTGGATGGCGAACTGGTGGTGCTGGATGCGCAGGGCCGCAGCGATTTCACCGGCCTGCAGAAAGTGATTGACGGCACCGCCAGGCAGCCGCTGCGCTACGTGGTGTTCGACATGCCCGGCGTGGCCGGTGTGGACATCAGCCGCGCGCCGCTGCTGGAACGCAAGACACTGCTGAAGGACCTGCTGGGTGACACGCCCGGCACACTGGCTTACAGCGACCACGTGCTCGATCACGGGCCGGCGGTTTTCGAGGCGAGCGGCAAGGCCGGCTTCGAAGGCATCATCAGCAAGCGGGTGGATGCGCCATACGTCAACGCGCGCTCGCCCAGCTGGGTGAAGGTGAAGCACGAGAACACCGATGAGTTCCTGGTGGTGGGATACACCGACCCGAAGGGATCGCGCAGTGGCTTCGGCTCTCTGTTGATGGCTGCGCCCGACAAAGGTGGGCTGCGCTACGTGGGCCGCGTGGGTACCGGCTTCGATGATGCCAAGCTGGCTGCGATGCACCGCCAGCTGAAGGCATTGGATACCGACAAGGCCGCCGTGGAACTGCCCTCGCACGTGCCGTTCAAGGCGAGCAGCGTGCATTGGGTCAAACCCACGCTGGTAGCCGAAGTCGCCTTCCGTGGCTGGGCCAAGGAAGGGCTGCTGCGGCAGGCCAGCTTCAAGCGCCTGCGCGAAGACAAGACGGCCAAGGAGCTGGGTGCGGCGGCCACTGAGGTACCTGCCAAGGCCGCGAAGGCCACCAAGGCACCCGCAAAGGCGAAAGCGCCTGATCGCTACGCCGACGGCGTGACCATCTCGCACCCCGAACGTGTGGTGTTCGCCAACGCCAGATTGACCAAGGGGGACGTCGCCGACTATTACCGGCAGATGGCGCGCTGGATCCTGCCCGAGGTCGCCCGCCGCCCGCTGTCACTGCTGCGCTGCCCCGATGGCGTGGACAAGCCGTGCTTCTTCCAGAAGCACCACGGCACCGGGCTGGGCGATGCGGTGGAAGCCATCCCGCTGGAGCAGAAGAGCGGCCGCGAGGACTACCTCTATATCGAAGACACCGAAGGCCTGCTGCAGCTGGTGCAGATGAACACCCTGGAGCTGCACCCGTGGGGCGCCAGCGTGGACGACCCCGAGCATCCTGACCGGTTGGTGTTCGACCTGGATCCCGGTGAGGGCGTGACCTGGACAGCGATCAAGGCTGCGGCACGCGATGTGCGCGACCGCCTGCAGGAGATCGGGCTGGAGAGCTTCGTACGCCTGTCCGGCGGCAAGGGCATCCACGTGGTGGTGCCACTCACGCCCAAGGCGGATTGGGCGCAGGCCAAGGATTTCTGCGAATCGTTCGCCCAGGCGATGGCCGAGCATGCACCGGATCGCTACGTGGCCACGATGAGCAAGGCCAAGCGCACCGGCGTGATCTTCATTGATTGGCTGCGCAATGCGCGCGGCGCCACAAGCGTGTGTTCGTGGTCGCTGCGTGCCAGGCCATCAGCCGGCGTGGCAGTGCCGCTGCGCTGGGAAGAGCTGGGACGTGTCACCGCCGCCGATGCGTTTCCGTTGCCCAAGGCGCTGCAGCGTGCGCAGAAGCTGAAGAAAGATCCCTGGGAAGGGATCGATCAGGTCAAGCAGGTGTTGCCTGCGCTGTGATCGGGGGCGCGGACTCACCGAGGCCGATATCGCGCCCCCAACCAGATTCCAATCGCCTGCACCGGCAACGACACCAACAATGTCACCACGAACCAGTACGGGTAATCGCTGCCCATGTCCCACGCGGCAAACACTGACGCGGCGGCAATCAACACCCACACCACGCCGCCATGTACGTACGGCCACATCGGCGCATAGCGCGCCGCAAATGCCGTAGCGGCAATGCCACCCAGGATCGTCCAGCCCAGGTCCCACGCCAGCCGCACCTCGCCCTCGCCCAAGCCCAGCCAAGGCGCGACCCATCCACCGGCACCGCTCACCATGCCCAGCACGAACAGCGCCACGACGACGCAGAGCACCGAGAGCACTACGGTCTTCCCGGTGGACAGTGCGGACATCGCGCTCAGCCCACCAGCGCCGCCGATGCCCGCGCCAGTTCCTCGATCCCCGCCCAATCGCGCGCCTGCAGCAGCGCCCGCGTGGTCAACCAGGACCCACCGACGCACAGCACATTGGGCAAGTGCAGGAAATCGCGCGCGGTCTGCGCGCTGATTCCGCCGGTCGGGCAGAACCGCACATCGCCGAACGGGCCGTTCCATGCCGACAGCATTGCCGTGCCACCGGCCTGCACCGCAGGGAAGAACTTGAACGTATCCAGCCCGTGCTCCAGCCCCAGCATCAGCTCGGACGAGGTGGCCACGCCCGGCAGGAACGGCAGGTCGGTATCGCGCGCGGCGGCGTACAGCCGTTCGGTCGCACCGGGCGCCACCGCAAAGCGGCCACCTGCGGCCTTGACCCGCTCCATCTGGGTGGCGGTCAGCACGGTACCGGCACCGACCACCGCATCGGGCACGGCTTCCACCATTGCCTGGATCGCCTCCATCGCAATGGCGGTACGCAGGGTCACCTCGATCACCGGCAGCCCACCGTTGAACAGCGCCTGGGCGACATGCACCGCCTCGTCCACGCTTTCAGGGGTGTACACCGGAATCACCGGGGCCAGTTTCAGGACTGCGCGTACGCGCGGATCAGCGCCGGACATCGAATCGCTCCTCGCCCGTCAGGGCCAGTACGTCAGCTTCACTGACGGGGTTGAAATCACCGGGGATGGAATGCTTCAGGCTGGCCGCGGCCAGGCCGAAACGCACGATCATGTCCGGTTCGAACCCTTGCATCATGCCATGCAGGATGCCGGCAGCGAATGCATCGCCGCCGCCAATGCGGTCGACGATGCCGATCAATTCGCGCGCGGGCGCCACCGCGCGGGTGCCGTCGCGGCCCAGCAGCATCGCGCCGAGCGTGTGGTGATCCACGCTGACCGGTGTGCGCTGCGTGCATGCCATCCACTGCAGGCGCGGGAAGGCGGCGAAGGCCTGTATCGCAGCGGCGTCCACGCGGTCGGCCAGCGCGGGCTGCTCGAACTGCCCGCCCAGCACCACGCCGATATCGCGGTAGTCGGCAAAAGCCACCGTGGCGCAGCCGAACAGCTCACGCAGGATGCGCGGTGCATCGCCTTCCCAGCGCGCCCACAGCGACGGGCGGAAGTTGCCGTCGAAGGAGACCTTGACCCCGCGCTCGCACGCCGCGCGCGCTGCGACCAGGGTTGCCTCGGCCATCGCCGGGTTCAGCGCCGGGCTCACCCCGGACAGGTGCAGCCACTGCGCGCCGCGCAGCAGCGCATCCCAGTCGTAGTCGGCCGCCGTGCCCAGCGAGAATGCAGAGTCCACGCGGTCGTAGACCACTTCGCTGGCGCGTTGCACCGCCCCGGTGGTGAGGAAGTACAGTCCCATGCGGCCCGGACGGGTCTGCACATTGGAGGTGCCCACGCCATGCTTTCGCAGTTCCCCGGCCACGAACTGGCCCAGCGGGTTGGCCGGGAGCGTGCTGACCATCTGCACGGTGTGCCCGAAGTGGGCCAGCGAAACCCCCACGTTCGCCTCCGCGCCGCCGGCATGCACGGCCAGCTGCGGCGTCTGCAGCAGCAGCTCACGGCCCGGCGCGCTCATGCGCAGCAACAACTCCCCGAAACAGACAACACGACTCATGGCGATGGATCCCTTCGTGGTGGGCATGACCTGCGGGTCAGGGCCCGGACAGTAATGGCTAGCGGTGTCATTCTAGCGGTGCGGCGGCCTTCGTCTACCCGGCCGGTTTGTCGGAACCCATGTCCCGCAAGCGTCTACGGGACATTGAAAGTCTGTTGCGGTGCAAGATGCCCGATCCCCAACGGACTGTTAACGTCCGCCCTGACCAGCGGTGTCATTGCACTGACATGTCGCCGGATAGCTGTTTCATGTAGCACCTTGGGAGAGGGAAAACATGCAATATCGAAACATCCATAAAAAGACACCGGTTACCTTGCTCGCCCTGTCCATCGGCCTGGCGCTGAGCGGTACCACCCTGGCGCAGGATCCTGCCCCGGCCACAGCCACCGACCTGGATACCGTCACCGTCACCGGCTACCGCGCCAGCGTCGAGAAGGCGCTGGACATCAAGCGCAGCGAATCGGGCGTGGTCGACGCCATCGTTGCCGAGGATATCGGCAAGTTCCCCGATCTGAACCTGGCCGAGTCGCTGCAGCGCGTGCCGGGCGTGGTCATCACCCGTGAAGCCGGTGAAGGCCGCAACATCTCGGTGCGCGGCCTGGGTCCGGATTTCACCCGCGTCCGCATCAACGGCATGGAAGCGCTGACCACGGTAGGCGCGGGCGACCAGAGCGGCGGCACCAACCGCGGCCGTGGCTTCGACTTCAACGTGTTCGCCTCGGACCTGTTCTCGCAGCTGATCGTGCGCAAGACCGCGTCGGCCGACGTGGAAGAAGGCTCGCTGGGCGCCACGGTCGACCTGCGCACCGCGCGCCCGTTCGATTACGACGGCTACACCTTCGCCGCCAGCGGCCAGGCCAGCTACAACGCCATGGCCGAGAAGGCCGACCCGCGCGTCGCCGCGCTGATCTCCAACACCTGGGCCGATGGCACCTTCGGCGGCCTGCTGTCGGTGGCCTATTCCGAGCGCCAGGCGCTGGAAGAAGGTTCCAACACCGGCCGCTGGGCCAACGGCCCGAGCAACGGCAACTTCAGCGCGTCTTCGCCGTTCGCCGCCGCGCGTTCGGCCAACGTCTACCACCCGCGCTTCCCGCGCTACGTGCAGATGGAACACGAGCAGAAGCGCCTGGGCGTGACCGGCACCCTGCAGTGGAAGCCGACCGACGCCACTGAAATCTCGCTGGATGCGCTGTACTCGAAGATCGACGCCGAGCGCGACGAGCACTACATCGAAGCCATTTCCTTCAGCCGCGGCACCAGCAGCACCCCGCGCCTGGTCGGCAAGCCGAACATGATCGTCAAGGATGGCGTGATCGAGAACAACGCGCTGGTCTACGGTGAATTCGACAACGTCGACATCCGCACCGAAAACCGCCACGACGAGTGGAGCACCGAGTTCAAGCAGATCGCGTTGAACGGCCAGCACCGCTTCGGCGATGACTTCACCTTGTCCGGCAAGGTCGGCATCTCGCGCTCAAAGCACGAGAACCCGATCCAGACCACCATCATCATGGACAA
Source organism: Stenotrophomonas sp. SrG (assembly GCF_050031795.1). Taxonomy (NCBI): domain Bacteria; kingdom Pseudomonadati; phylum Pseudomonadota; class Gammaproteobacteria; order Lysobacterales; family Lysobacteraceae; genus Stenotrophomonas; species Stenotrophomonas sp. SrG. The sequence continues at coordinate 147,840 of NZ_JBNBBE010000005.1, read as the reverse complement.
GTACGATGTGGATGGTTACAGCTACGACTACCGGGGCAACAGCCGGTTCCCGAAGCTGAACTACGGCATCGACCCGACCAACCCGGCGGGCTGGGAACTGGCGGAAATCCGCCTGCGCCCGCAGTACGTCGACAATGACTTCGACACCGGCCAGGTCGATTTCAACTGGAACATCAGCCCCGGCTTCCGCCTGAAGGGCGGCATCCTGGCCAAGAACTACACCTTCAGCACCGTGGAACTGCGCCGCGCCAGCGAACTGGCCGTGCCCAACTTCCCCAACGGCACCAAGATCGTGCCGGTGGACATGACCGAGCAGGCCGGCCTGAAGGGCATCACCGGTACGCCCGACCAGTGGGTCGTGCCGAACCTGGACGCCATTGCCGGCCAGTTCGACATCTACAGCAACTCGGGCATCTTCGCCGTCGCGCCGCGCGCCAACAACGTGCGCAGCGTGGATGAGGAAGACCGCGGCGGTTACCTGATGGGCGAATTCTCCACCGACCTGGGCAGCATTCCGTTCTCCGGCAACTTCGGTGTGCGCTACGTCAAGACCAAGCAGAGCTCCACCGGTCTTTCCACGCTGGCCACCGGCACCGTGTCCACCACGGTGGACCGCAGCTACGACGACACCCTGCCTTCGTTCAACGTGGTGGCCGAAGTGGCGCCGGACTTCCTGATCCGCCTGGGTGCGGCCAAGGTGATGAGCCGCCCGGGCCTGGGCAGCCTGACTCCGGGCGCCACGGTGGCCGTGGCCGGCGGTGCGCGCACGATCTCCAGCGGCAATCCGAACCTCGACCCGATCCGGGCCACCAACGTGGACCTGGGCTTCGAGTGGTACTTCAGCGAAGGCGCCATGGCCGGTATCGGCCTGTTCTACAAGGACATCGAAAGCTTCGTGCAGACCACCCGCGAAGTTGCGCCGTACAGCGCCAGCGGCCTTCCAGCCGAGCTGCTGATCGGTACCGGCGCGTCGCCGGCCGATGACTTCACCTACACCAAGCCGGTCAACACCCCCGGTGGCGAGCTGCACGGTGTGGAAGCGAACTACACCCAGCCCTTCACCTTCCTGCCGGGCAACTGGTCCAACCTGGGCATCCAGTTGAACTACACCTGGGTTGAATCGCAGATCCAGTACATCAACTCCAGCGGCCAGCCGGTGATGAAGGCCGACCTGACCGGTCTGTCCAAGTCGAGCTGGAATGCCACGCTGTTCTACGAAGGCAAGGTGTTCTCCGGCCGCGTTTCGGCCACCAACCGCGACGATTACCTGACCCAGGTGCCGGGCACCGAAGCAGGCTTCAACGTGGACGGTACCCACGGCATGACAGGCACCACCTTCATCGACGCCTCGATCCGCTACGCGATCAGCGACAAGCTGGAGCTGAGCCTGGAAGGCATGAACCTGACCAACGAAGCCAGCGACGAGTGGGTGTACTCGCCGGCCACCGGTCGCCTGCCGCTTCAGTACACCGAAACCGGCCGGCAGTTCATGCTGGGCGCGCGCTACAAGTTCTGATCCATCGCAGACCCGGCGGGGGGGGGGGGGGGGGGGGGCCCCCCCCCGGCCCCCCCCCACCGGTGGGTGGGCGCCCGCGGAGGGGGAGGGGTGGAATAAAAAAACAAAAACA